>NZ_CP097885.1:0-430000 GCF_023614525.1 Peptoniphilus genitalis | reverse complement strand
GTGTTTGGTAGTTTTTTATAATTTTCTAAGATTTCTTTAGCGGCTATTTTATAGACTGAAAGCTCACTATAATATTCTTCTACAAATTGCTTATCTTCAGGATTTTTCTTGTGGTATTTATATATTTCACGATATTTATTTATAGTATTTATATTTTCCATATCTTGGGATAAACTCTTCATTTCAGTTTCAATTTTCTTTATTTTATCTAACAAGTCTTGTCTATCATCAGCAGATTTTTTGATCAGCTCATCGAGTTGAGTGATTGAATTGATTCCTTGTTCTCTAAGTTTAATTATTGAATCAGCCATTGTTTTTATATTATGTTTTCTTGCCCATACTTCATAACCTTTTGAGGATTGAGCTTTTTCATTAGTAGATATATCAATAACATTTCCTACACGTTTTTTAATAGTATTAGCTTTGTTTTTAATAGCTAAATCTATTCTTTCTTTGATTTTTTCTTCGGTATAATCTTCTCCGATAGTCTTAGCTCTTGTAAATCTTTGTTTATCTTTATGGCGAAAAGCAATGTGTTTACCAAACTTAGTTTCATAATCAAGAGATTTCATGTTTTCTAAAAATTCTTCCCACGAGTTAGACTTATTAATCATTCTATCTATATCAAATTGCAGCTTAGATTTCCAGGAGTTTCCTTTCTTGTTTTGGTCATATTCATACCAAGATTTACCCGCAGTTTTATATTTTCTTTTGTAAGCTTCATAATATTTATCAATGACTGAAAGCTTATTTTCTTTACATAATTCATCACTTTGATACCTAATTTTGTGGTAAGATTTTTTATTAGATTGGTAGCATTTACCAGTCTTGTAATTAACATTATTAAAAATAATATGGTTATGGATATGACCTCTATCTATATGAGTTGCAAGAACAAATTCATAATCTTCTTTTAAAATTTTCTTACATAATTCCATTCCTATTTCATGTGCTTTTATAGGATCAACCTCTCCTGGTAGAAAAGATTGAATTAAATGTCTAGCCAAAACTGTACCTTTAGTATCATTGTCTTCTCGTGTTTTCATAAATTGAATATGGGCAGTAGATGGATGACAATTAAAGGAAGATACCAAGATTTTTTCATCAGTTTTTTCACTCTTAGTTATATAGTCTATTGCCAAATTTATAGTTGATTTTATTGGATGTATTTTTGTAATTGCCATACTAATCACCAGAACTTTCTTTTGATTTATTAAGAAGTAGGGAATGGATCTGCCATATTTCTCTTGATAATTTTTCTATCTGTTTATTCATTGATTCAATTTCATTTTTGTAAATAACACCAGTTGTATTAGTAGCTTTTGCAATCTGGTTTATATTATTTGTTGCATTTGAAAGTAGCCATTGTAGGTTTCTAAATGGTTCTAAATCTACAACATAAATCTCTTTTTCCAATACACATTTTCTAAGAAAGTGGGACATAGTTTTGCAATTTGCAAGTTTTCGTTTCTCTTCAAAAATAGCCTTTTCTTCTTTGGTTAGCTTAATTTCAAGTCTTTCATTTCGTATTCTATTTGCCATAGATAATTCCTCCTTTAGATGTATTTCGGGGTCTTAGGGATCTCCCTAACAAGCTAAAAATTGATAAAAAAAGAAGCAGACCCCAGAGGGCTGCTTCGTCAATTTTCCGTAAGTGTCCGTACACTTACTGTGCTTGCTACATAGGAATAAATTAGATATCAAGCGTTAAGCAAGTTTTGAATTTATAGCTATATTATACCAAATTATAATGATGTATTCAATTTGAAGCCATCTGTGAATATAAAAAATAATATTCATTGACATATACAGGAAGAAGAGTTATAATATCTATGAATAAAAATTGTAAAATTCATAGACAAAAAAACCACTCTCGGAGGATAAAAATATGGGAAAGGCATTTACAGAAGAAGAAAAGATAAAAATTAAAGAAAGTATTATGGAAACAGCTCTTGATTTATTTCATGATAAAGGGACAAAATCACTTAGCATTTCGGAATTGACAAAAAGAGTCGGAATAGCTCAAGGGAGTTTCTATAATTTTTGGAAAGATAAAGAATCTCTTGTCATTGATTTAATGGCATATAGATCAATACAAAAATTGGAGAACATTGAAAAAGAATTTTCAAATTCACTTACGAATCCTAAAAAATTCCTTTCAGAGGTAATTTTTAAGTATTCAATAGACATGACTGAGAAAATTAGAAATCAGCAAATTTATCAAGAGGCATTTAGAATATTTGCGAGTCAAGATTCAAAGAAAGTGAATAGAGTAGAAAATCTATATGGGGATTTTTTGAATAGGTTAATAGATTATTGGTACAAAAACAATGTAGTAAAAAGCGTAGATAAGCAAGGTTTATCAAATGCCTTTGTTGGAAGCTTTGTTCTATGTTCAAATTATTTCCATTTTAATGAAGATACATTTGAGGAAGTACTTAATATTTATATACAAAGCATTGTTTTTAAATATATAGAAATTTAATTGTAAAAAGGAAGGTGATAGAAATGATTCTGGATTTTAATGAGATAAAAAAGGAAGATGTATTAATTGTTGGAGGTAAGGGAGCTAATCTTGGAGAAATGACTTCGGCTAAAATAAATGTTCCAAGTGGTTTTGTTATAACAGCAGATACATATAGAGATTTTTTAAAAGTAAATGCTATTGATAGCCTCATTGAAAATGGAATTAAAAAATCAGCAGATGATGAAAAAATACTTCTAAATGAAGCTGAGCATTTTAGAGGAAAGATAAAGTCTGGGAAATTTCCTGAGCAATTGGAAAATGCAATAAGAGAAAAATATTTTAATCTTGGAAATAATACAAGAGTTGCAGTGCGTTCTTCAGCAACGGCAGAAGATTTACCGGATGCCAGTTTTGCAGGGCAACAAGAAACTTATTTAAATGTTCAAGGTATTGAAAGTGTATTAAATGGGGTGCGTAATTGTTATGCTTCACTTTGGGGGAATAGAGCTGTAAGCTATAGATTTCATCAAGGTTATGATCAAACTTCAGTTTCTATTGCAGTTGTTATTCAAGAAATGATAGAGAGTGAAAAATCAGGAGTTTTATTTACTGTAAACCCAGTAAACAAAAAAGAAAATGAGATGCAAATAAAT
Source organism: Peptoniphilus genitalis (assembly GCF_023614525.1). Taxonomy (GTDB): domain Bacteria; phylum Bacillota; class Clostridia; order Tissierellales; family Peptoniphilaceae; genus Peptoniphilus_A; species Peptoniphilus_A genitalis. Next base: position 426,880 of record NZ_CP097885.1, on the reverse strand, counting down.
GCAAGCTTTGGCTTAGGAGAAAGCGTTGTAAGCGGAAGAGTTACAGCGGATAGCTACATTATTGACAAATCAGGAAATATAATCGAAGTAAATATTGGAAGCAAGGAAACTCAGATTATATACGGGGATAAGGAAACTGTTGAAGTATCGGTAAACTCTGATAAAAGAAAAACTCGTGCATTAAATGATAGAGAAATACTTGAACTTATGAAGTGCGGTTTAGAGATTGAAAAACACTATGGTATGCCTATGGATATTGAATGGGCTATCAAAAATGATATTGTCTATATTTTACAAGCGAGAGCGATTACCACATTAAAAAATTCCAAGAATGATATAACTGACAATGATTTAATAGAGAAGTATATAAAGGGTAAAAAAATCAAAAAGGATACACAAGAAGTAATGTCATTCTTTTTAGAAAAAATGCCTTTTGCACATAGAGTCCTTGATTTCGATTATTTGATGGCAATTAATGATCAGAAAGTAAACATTTTGTCAGAAGGTGGAATTATTTTACCAAGAAATCCAATTATAGATGATGATGGTATACAAACTTTTTCTGATGACGGAAAGCGAATTGGAAAGAATATTTTTAAATTTTTTAATATTTTAAAGAACATGAAAGATTTTGAGTTCTGTTATAAGAAGTGCAAAGATTTTATGAATATATATGAAGTTGAAATAGAAGAAATCAAGCACTTAAATTTTGAAAATATGACATTAACGGAGTGTGGAAATTTTTTAGAAGAAAGTTATGTTCTTTTGCAAAAGCTTGCTTATGATAGATTCAAATATGCATTATTTCCATCAGTTTTAAATAGCAAGAAATTTACCAAAATAATAAAAAAAGTAAATAGCAATTATTCATCATTTGATTTTTATTGGGACTTAGATAATAAAACATCAGTGGTTACAAATGATGTCTATAAAATGGCTCGTGAGATAAGAAAAAATGAAGCTTTAAAAAAAGCAATAATTTCCGGAGATAATTTTAAGGAATTATATAAAAAGTATAACGATTTTAAGAATATATCAGATGAGTTTATGAAAGATAATGGTTTTAAATCTGATTATAATTGTTATTGTTTATCTGCAAAAACATTTCTTGAGGATCCTGATAGGCTGATAAATATATTACGACCTATATTAAATGAAAATAGTAATGAAAGTAACGATATAAAGGATTTTTCTAAGCTTATGGAGAGCGTAAAGGAAATCTATGGTAGAAAGTATCAGGATGTAGAAAAACAGATAAAATATTTTAGATATTTTCATGTGGTTCGTGAAGAAAGTCAATATTTGTGGGAAACACTATTTTATTATGTGAGAAAGTGTGTTAGAAGAATTAACTTTATACTCTTGGGTGATGAAAATATAGAAACTGGAGTGGCTAATCTTTTTCATAAAGAATTGTTGGAAGTAATTAACAGAGGTAATTTAAATGAATCAGATAAGGAAAAAATAAATAGGAGAAACGAAAAATTTAATTTAGCAGTAAAAGTTTGGGAAGCTTCAAAGTTATTGATTTTTAAAACAGATGGTGATGTCTTAAAAGGAGTAAGCGGAAGCACTGGCATTGCAGTTGGAAAGGTGTGTCTAATAAATAGTCCCAAAGAATTTTATAAAATGAAAAAAGGAGATATATTAGTTTGTCATCTTACAGATCCTGAATGGACTCCATTATTTAAGCTGGCAAGTGCTGTTGTGGCAGATACAGGTTCTGCTTTGAGCCATGCTGCAATTGTTGCAAGAGAATATAATATACCGGCAGTTCTTGGAGTTGGTTTTGCAACTACCAAATTCAAAGATGGAGATACCATACAAGTAGATGGTAATACCGGCGAGGTCAAAGGTTGCTGATATGAAATCAAAAAATCAAATAGATCAAAAAGAATTGAGAAGGCAAAAGATTTTAAGTGAACCACTTTTACCTTTGATAGTAAAAATGTCTGTTCCGACAATTGTGGGTATGCTAATTATGGTTATTTATAGTTTGACAGACACATTTTTTGTCGGACTTTTAAATGATAAATCGATGACAGCCGCTATTGGTGTTGTTTTTAGCTTCGTGAGTATTATTCAGGCTATTGGTTTTTGGTTTGGATATGGTAGCGGTAATATTATGTCTAAAAAACTTGGAGAACAAGATGAAGAAGAGGCAACAATTATTTCTTCCATAGGAATAGCCTTTTCTATTATAAGTGGATTTTTGATAGCTATACTGTCGTGGATTTTTATATCAGACTTGACAAAGTTCATTGGTGGGAATGCTTCTGTTAATTTATTTAAATTTACTACTCAGTATATAAAGGTGATTATAATAAGCGTTCCATTTAGTCTGTATTCAATTACTATTTATAATCAATTACGACTTTGTGGAAATGTAAAAGATGGAATGATAGGTTTGCTTTTAGGAATGTTTAGCAATATGATTCTTGATCCTGTATTTATGTTTATATTCAAGTTCGGGTTTGTTGGAGCTGGATATGCAACTTTGACAGGTCAAATAATTGCGTGTATTGCACTTACCATGTTGGCAAAAGGAAATGGTAATATTCCTGTTTCTTTGAAAAAAGTCAAATGTAGTAAAGAACGCATATACCATATTCTTGTAGGAGGAATGCCTAACTTTTCAAGGCAAGTAATTACAAGTGTTTCTCTAATTTTATTGAATAGAGTTGCAGCAAGCTTTGGGGACAGTATTATTGCAGCCTTAACCGTTAGTTCAAGAATAGTTGCCATAGCTTATATGATTATGATTGGATGGGGGCAAGGGTTTCAACCTATTTGTGCAATGAATTATGGTGCAAAAAAATATGGCAGAGTTAGATCAGCATTTAATTTGACAGTTGTTGTTGGAACTATATTTTTGATTATATCAGCAGTGATGCTATATATTTTTTCGGAACATTTTGTTATTGCGATGTCTAAAGATAGTGAAGTTATTTCTATAGGAGTGCAACTACTTAGAATGCAATGTATAACAATCCCATTGTTAGCCTATTATGCGATAAGTAGTATGTTGATGCAAAACATAGGTAAATATTTTTGGTCGTTGATAATTTCGATTTCAAGGCAAGGCATTTTCTACATCCCTCTTTTATATGTACTTACTAATTTATACGGGAAGTTTGGGATATATTTGCTCCAACCAATAGCGGATATTTTGTCATTTGTTTTAGCTGTTATTGTTGTTTATAAAATAAAAAATGAACTAAAAAACGAAGGGAATATACATTATATGAATTAGCAACAGGTTGAATAGTTGGAGGAAATTACTATGTATTATTTTAGGTCTAATGCTTATATAGAAAAAATTTACAGATCTTTTTGATATTAGTAATTACTATAAAAAATCAAATTTAAAATATAGAGAAAAAGCAAGATTCTTTCATTTAAGAGGACTTTTTATGCCAAGATGCAGGAGTCCTCCTTTTTTTGTCTAAAAACGCAGACAAAAAAAGAAATGGAGGAAATTAAATGCCAAAAGAATATTACCTTTATGTCAATGGACAAAGGGTTAAAGTCAGCGAGCAGATATATAAAGTCTACTGGCGAGAAAAAGAACATGAAAAGTATTTAGAGCAGGTGGACAAGAAAAACCACTTGCTCTTTTTTTCATCATTGGATCATGACGGGAATTTTGAAAATAATCTAGAAGATAAAAATGTTGATGTAGAAAAAGTTGTCGCAACACAAATGATGATTGAAGCACTAAGAAATTCTATGTCAAAGTTAAATGAGGAGGAACGGGAAATAATTGAAAGATTATATTTCAATGATGAAACACTTCGTGCAGTAGCAAAGACTCAAAATATATCACATCCTGCTTTAATAAAAAGGCGAGATAAGATTTTAGAAAAACTAAAGAAATTTATAGAAGAAATATAGTTTCTGGTTACCAAAGAGGGCAAATTTTCCTTTATAAAGTGAGGGGAGTTTTGTCCTCTTTCTATTTTAAAAGAAATTTAAACAATACTTGAACCATAACAATTAAATAGACCAAGACAAGACATTAATCATTTTTGGAGCGTAATAACCTATCCGCCAAGATCTTTCTGCTGAATAATTCGGCAAAACAAGTACTGCTAAGAAAAAAGCAAGGGAAGAAGAAAGGGAGCGATAAGTAAGAGTTTGAATATAGGGAGGGATACCCTATCCGCTAAGAAGAAAATGAGGATAATGATACTTCTAAGGTTGAAGCCGGCTCATCCTGAACAGAGGCGGAGGTGAGATTCCTATGTTGCTAATCCAAGGCACTTGTCAATGTCAAAAAACTTTAAAAATATTAAAATAAACATTTTAAATATATTATTTGGAGGATTTATGATTAACGAAAATATAAAAGGTATTCGTGTTTCTGAGAAAGCATTTCTAACATTAAAAGAAGCATCTGAATATTTTAATATTGGTCAAGATAAAGTTAGACAATTAACGGATGAAAATGATTGCGATTTTGTATTATTTAATGGAAGTAAGCGTCTTATTAAGAAAAAATTAATGGAAGAATATTTAAATAGACAGTTCTCTATTTAATCTAAAACTATATATAAAACACGCTTAATGCGGTATAATAATTATAGCGTGTCTTTTATCAAAAAAGGAGAATTTTTATGGTAAAAAGACGCAAAGATAGTAAAGGGATTGTTTTAAAAGACGGTGAATATCAAAGGTCAAATGGCACTTATGAATTTAAGTGGCAAGACAAAATAGGTCGTAGAAAATCTATCTATGCGAAAACTCTAAAAGAATTAAGAGAAAAGGAATTAGATATTTTACGCAATACTATAGATGGAATCAACAACGAAGGAAGTAGCTTATCTGTAAATGATACTTTTAAGCTATGGACAAAGGTAAAAAGAGGTTTAAAAGATAATACCTTTAAAAATTACATCTATATGTATCAACAATTTGTCGAACCTACTTTTGGTCGTATTAAACTATCTGATATTAAAAGATCTGATGTTAGAAGTTTTTATAACAGATTAAAGGAAGATCAAGGATTGATGGTTTCTACCATAGATTGTGTTCATACTGTCTTACATCAAGTTTTAGAATTAGCAGTGGATGACGAATATATAAGGTTTAATCCGTCTGACAATGCTTTAAAGGAACTGAAAGTAGCTTATCGAAATGAATCTCCGAAGAAAAAAGCCATGACAATAGAAGAACAGGTGCTATTTGAAGAATATTTATCTAATAGTGATGAATATAAAAAATGGTATCCAATATTCATTGTTATGCTTTGGACGGGAATGAGAGTTGGAGAAGTTACAGGATTGCAATGGGACGATCTAGATTTTGATAATGGTCTTATAAATGTAAATAGGACTTTGGTATATTATAGTAAAGGTAAAGGATTAAACAATAGATATGCTATTAATACACCGAAGACAGCATCAGGTAAGCGAAGTATTCCTATGGTTCAAAAAGTGAAAAATGCTTTTCTTATGGAAAGAGAGTTACAAAAGACTTTTGGAATCGAATGTTGTGATTCAATCGATGGATTTAAAGACTTTGTATTTTTAAATAGATTCGGAAAGGTTCACAATAATGGAACACTTAACAAAGCTTTAAGAAGAATTGTTAGAGATTGCAATTTAAGTATAATGGATAAAAATAAATCGAACTCTAATGATATTCTATTAGTTCCACATTTAAGCAATCACATTTTCAGACACACCTTTACTACAAGGCTTAATGAACAAAATATAAATACAAAAGCAATGCAGTCTATTCTAGGTCATTCTGATATTAGTACAACAATGGATATATATGTAGATGCAACAGAAGATTTTAAGATAGAACAGATGGGAGAATTTGAAAAAGCAATGAAATTTATATTTTAGAATTTACGACAACTTACGACAAATTTACGACAATTTGCTAGAAATCTATAGGCACTTATAGAGAGTTAGCAAATTGTCGTAAATGGAGAAGTACCATAAAATAGACTTTTATAGAGATTTAGACAATTATCTAAGGTAGAGGGGATTTTCCCAACAATGAAACCACTTGGAGCTGAAGTTGCTGAAATAAAAGCTAACAAGGCTGCAGATGAAAAGACAAGTGTAAAGCTTGACATGTCAAAGGTAAAGGTTGAACCTCTATTTGAAGACATGGTAGACTTTGATACCTTCTCAAAATCTGACTTCAGAGTTGTAAAAGTTAAGAACTGTGAAGAAGTTCCAAAATCTAAAAAACTTCTTAAGTTTACACTTGATGATGGATCAGGAGAATATAGGACAATCCTATCAGGCATCAAAAACTTTTATGAAGCAGAAGAATTAATTGGCAAGACTCTTGTTGCTATAACAAATCTTCCACCAAGAAAGATGATGGGAGTGGACTCTTGCGGTATGCTTCTATCAGCAGTATGCGATTACGACGGCGAAGAATTATTAAATCTTGTAATGCTAGAGGACAAAATCCCAGCAGGAGCAAAATTATATTAAAAGAACATGATAATTATGAAACTGGGGTTTGGTATGAATCCCAGTTTAATTTTTATAATTGGATTAATAGAATTATTAAGCTATACAATAAAATCAATTTAAAGAAAACTAAAATAGAAGATACAGAAGAGAGATTAAGACAACTAAAAAATCAAGAAAAGAAGATATTAAAACAAGACATAATAAAAAGAAGAAAAGAAAGAACTTATAGGCTCATAACAATAGGAGAAATCTTAGAAAGCCTTATAGAAAATGTAGAAGATTTAACAGATGAAGAAATAAAAATCCTAGAAAAGCAACAAAGACAAAAGAATTTAAAAAAACACCTAGAATAATAAGATAAAGAGGAGGTGAACTAAATTGATGAAAACACTTGGAATGTTACTCATCATCTGCTTAACAGCATCAATTATGATGGTGAATTTTATACTTATTATACCGAAATTTGGCTCGAAGCATTTCGGTGCACCCGATGATATCAAAGTTATGATGAGTAAGTTGCCAGATAAACCGATTTGGATCAATATAATCGGCGGACTTATCATGATACTTGGATTGCTAGCCATTGCAGCCGTTCTAGGCTGGGCAATTGTTGATACAGTAAAATTTAGTTTAACTTTTCAGCAAGCCTTTGTTAGATTTTTAATACTATTTGAAGGATATAAGCTTTTTGATATTATCTTTTTTGATTATCTCATGCTTACCAAGTTAAAATTGCCGACTAAAGTTTACCCAGAGACGGTTGGTGCTAAGGGTTATGATAATTTTGGTTTTAATGGGAAAAGTCAGATTGCAAAAATTATAATCTTCTTTTTCGTGAGCCTAATTTTGGCATATTTACTGACCGTTTTGGTTTAACTAGAAATTCATAACTTGTAATGTTCAATTCGACTTCTTGGCTATTTGTTTTAAGGGGCTGTAGCTTAAAAAAACCAATTATCAGAAATAGATAGAAGCCATGAACAGTTATATGAAGATAGGTTAGAGGGAAATTTAAGCGAAAGAAACTTCAATATAATTAATGTGAGCATATCTAAAAAACAAGACTAGAACCATTCCTATACAAATATCTATACATGCAAATTCATATAAGATAAAGGCGTATAAAAAATTAGTTTAATCACTGCAATCACAATTTAAATTGTGGTGGTCGCAAGTCAAATTACGAACTTCACTAGGAAGTTTTCCCTTGTATCTTTTGTAATAAATGGAAAATTTGCTATGGGATGAGTATCCAACAGATTGAGCTATTTCTTTTATAGGAAGTTTGGTATTTAAGAGAAGAGTTTCAGCTACATTCATTCTTTTTCTTTGGGTGTATTCTGTAATGCTCTGACCATATTTTTCTTTGAATAGATTTTTTAATTTAGTCCCGCTCATTGTAGATATTTTTTCAAGAGTTTCTTGGTTTACATTCATGGCGAAATGATCATCTAAGAATCTGGCTACATCTTTTATCTTTGTGAGAAAAATATGATAAAAAAGATAAACAAAAAGTTATAACATTCCAGATTGGGATTACATGGAAAGATATATAGAAAACGTAAAACTAAAATGTAATATAGAAATGTATAACATTTAGAAAAAAGACGATTAGAAAAGTAAAAACTAGTCGTCTTTTTTAATACAAGAAAGGAGATTTATATGAAAAAATTAGAACAATTAAGACAAGAGTCAAAAGAAATAAAAGACAAAATTGACCATACAGAAGAAAGATTAAGGTAACTAAAAATTCAAGAACAAAAGATATTAAAACAAGACATAGTAAAAAAAAGAAAAGAAAGAACTCATAGGCTAATAACAAGAAGACCAATCTTAGAAAGTCTTATAGAAAATGCAGAAGAACTAACAGATGAAGAAATAAAAATCCTATTAGAAGAAGCAACAAAGACAAAAGAATTTAAAGAAACACTAAGAATAATGAAAGGAAATTAAGAAAAATAAATACGAACAGTCTGATTATAAGATTATGAAATAATATTAGGATAAAAATACTTTTTGTATAATAAAATAGAGGGATTTTAGTATTCTGAATGGGGTATATATTATAAAAATAGTATTAGGAGGTACAGATAAATGATTAATACAAATAGTTTTCTAAGTAACTAAGAGAGGAAAAGAAATCCTCTCAAAAAAGCATAGGAGGATTTATGATATATATACAAAACTTAATAAAAACTTTACAAGATAGAAAGCTATTTAAAATTGATAGCTTATCAATAAATGAAAATGATAAGATAGCCTTAATAGGTGAGAATGGAACGGGTAAAACTACTCTTTTAAGAATAATATTAGGCTTAGATAAAGACTGTACTGGTCAAGTAAGAGTGGATAGAGAACTGGGTTATTTATTAAATTATGACAGTAAAGTCAAATACTTTTCTGATGAAATCTACTCTAAATCACAGTTAAGGGCTAATGACAACTATAGTCCCGGCGAAGAGCAAAGATTAAAGCTAACAGACCTATTATCAGATAGTTTTAAATTTTTATTAATCGACGAGCCTACATCTCACTTAGACTTAAAGCAAAAAGAAGAACTTATAGAAAAGCTAAATTCAAGAAAAGTAGGATATCTTCTAATTTCCCATGATCGTGATTTCATAAATAGAACTTGTAAAAAGATTTTAGAATTAAAGAACGGAAAAATTGAAGAATATAATGGGGACTACAAATTCTATCTTGAAGAAAGAGAGAGAAGACTTAAGTTTAAAGAAAAAGAGTATTCAAATTATATAAAAGAAAAAAGAAGACTTGAAAATTTAGCTATAAATATAAAAGATCAATCATCAAAAGTAAGGACCACTCCTAAAAGGATGGGAAACTCAGAAGCAAGACTCCATAAGATGGGCGGTCAAGAAAACAAGAAAAAACTAGATAAACAAGTAAAATCTGTAGAATCCAGAATAAATCAACTAGAAGTAAAAGAAAAACCTAAAGAAGAAACAGAAATACAACTATCCATTCCAGATAATAAACAACTCCACTCTAAAGTTTTGATAAGAGGAGAAAATCTAAAGAAAGAGTTCGGAAATAAGATTTTATTTGAAAAATCCAACTTTCAAATAAAAAATAATTCAAAAACAGCTCTTATAGGAGAAAATGGAAGTGGAAAAACCACCCTTTTAAATATGATTCTCAATCAAGAAAATGTATGGGTGCATCCAAATCTTAAAATAGGTTATTTTAGTCAAATGAGTGATATTTTAGAAGAAGACATTGATATCTTAGCAAATGTAATAAATACGTCTATATATGATGAAACAATGACAAGAATTGTTCTTGCAAGATTAGGATTTAAGACTAATGATGTTTACAAGATTGTAAGTATTTTAAGTGATGGAGAAAAAGCAAAGGTAAAACTGGCTAAAATATTAACTTCTAACTTTAACTATCTTATTTTTGATGAACCAACAAACTTTTTAGATATAAGAGCAATAGAAAGTTTAGAAAATCTATTGAAATCTTATGATAGACCATTTATATTTGTAAGTCATGATGAGGAGTTTATAAATAATCTAGCAGATACACTTTTAATTATAGAAGATAAAAGAATCAAAAGTTTTAAAGGTAATTTATCACAATATAAAAGTAGAAATAACAAGACAATAAATGGCAAGGATAGAAATAGTTTATTACTTGATTTTAGAATATCTTCCATAAGTTCTAGACTAGCAATGGAGTTACCTAAAGAGGAGAGAAAAAAACTAGAAGATGAATATAATAAACTCATTGAAGAAAGAAAAAAATAAATTTTAGCATCTACATTGGTAGGTGCTTTTTTCATACCAAAATGGAGATGATAGTATTAAATTAATATTTTAAATCTAATATTTAAGTCGAGAGTAAAGCTAAAGACGGGAAGATGGTATCTTTATCGTCTTTTTTTATACAGGAAAGGAGTGTTATATGAAAGATTCAGAACAAATAAGACAAGAGTCAAAAGAAATAAATGATAAAATTGACGATACAGAAGAAAGATTAAGGCAACTAAAAAATCAAGAACAAAAGATATTAAAACAAAACACAGTAAAAAGAAAAAAAGAAAGAACTCATAGGCTAATAACAAGAAGACCAATCTTAGAGAGCCTTATAGAAAATGCAGAAGAACTAACAGATGAAGAAATAAAAATCCTACTAGAAGAAGCAACAAAGACAAAAGCATAATTGAAAGATTTATAAAAGAAAATCTAATATCACAAGGAATGATAGTAGATTATGCAATTCATGATGAGAGTCAAGACAAAAATGGGTAATAATCTTACATAAGTTGAAAGTTTTACTAGGCTAAGAATAGATTTTTTACGAAAATTGTTACTTGTCCTAAAGCTTGGTAAGGTTCTAATTCTAATGAAAGTGATGGCAGAATTATGAAAGAAAAACTCATTATTAAAAAATTAAGAGAAGATCGCAGAAATGAAATCTACACAAATAGAGGAATTAACCCAATATTCCAGCTAAATCCAAAATCAAAAATTTTGATAATTGGGCAAGCTCCTGGGGAAAGGGTTGAAGAAACTGGTATTTTATTTAATGATAAGAGTGGGGAAAATCTTGTCAAATGGTTGGGTATATCGGAAGACGTCCTCCATAGTGAAGATTTTTCTATAATTCCAATGGATTTTTATTATCCTGGAAAGGGAAAATCGGGCGACAAGGCTCCTAGATCTTTTATTGCAAAAGAATACCATCCACTATTATTAAATGAATTGAAGGATATAAAGTTAACCATTTTGATAGGAGCCTATGCTCAAAAGTTTTATTTGAAGGATAAATTTAAGAAAAATTTAACTGAAACAGTAAAATCTTACAAAGAATTTTTGCCAGAATATTTTCCAATAGTCCACCCAAGTCCTCTAAACAACAGGTGGATAGCAAAAAATCCTTTTTTTATAGAGGAGGTCTTGCCTGAGTTAAAGAAAATTGTAAAAAATCTGAGATAAATTGTGTTTGTAAAAATTTATTGTATACCAATTTTTTATGGTAATGGTCATCAACAATGAGAAAAAATATTAAAAAATAATTGCGAATATTTTAGACGGCAAATTTGAGCATTTGGTGGATGAGGGTAATTTACAAATAACTCGCCTACAAATCAAAAAGTGCGAAGAAATACCAAGGCACAAGCCAGATAAAAGTGTAGTACTTGTAATTTATAAGGGCAAGTTAGATTTTAAGGAAAAGAAGGGAAACCAGATAATAATCCCAGGTGATATAATCACAATGGATTCTCATGAAATCTATGTTCTTAAGGCTCTTGAGGATAGCGATTTGATGGTTATAAAAGTAATAATTTAAGAATATATTTAGCTAAGATAGGCAGGTGATTATTTTATCAACCTGCCTTTAATTTTTATAATTAAGCAAAAATTTACAAGTTCGTAAAAGTTTACAAGCTAATAATAATTTACAAGTTAGTAGAAGTTTGCGACTTAATAAAAGTTTGCAAGTTCATAAAAATTTGTAAGTTCATAAAAACTTATAGCTCAATAAAAACTTATAGCTCAATAAAAAACTTATTACTTTTTAATAGCACATGACTTAAGAAAAATTATATTTTTATTTATATTCATAAAGCTTCTGTGGAACTTCAACTCTCAACAATTTATGGTATAATTTAAGTGATAATTTGACGTAATAAATCGAAAATAAGAGGTGTAATGTGAAAAAAACTATTAGAGATTTTGATTTTAATGATAAAACTGCCCTTGTTAGGGTGGACTTTAACGTTCCCCTAAAAGACGGCAAGGTTACTGGCGACGACAGAATTATTAAGGCCATCCCAACTATTGATTATTTAGTAGAAAATGGCGCAAAAGTAGTCCTTATGAGTCATCTAGGTAGACCTAAGGGAGAGTACAAGGAAGAGTTTTCTCTTGCTCCTGTTGCTAAGAGAGCTGCTGAACTTTTAAAGAAGGATGTAAAATTCATTCCTTCAAAGGAAGTTGTTGATGAAAAAGTTATAGAAGAAGTTAAAAATCTTAAAAGTGGAGAAATTGCTCTACTTGAAAATTTAAGATTTGTTAAGGGCGAAGAAAAAAACGACCCTGACTTTGCAAAGAAGCTTGCATCACTTGGCGACATCTTTGTAAATGATGCCTTTGGAACTGCTCACAGGGCCCACGCATCCAATGTTGGTGTGACAGAATTTTTACCATCTTGTGCAGGTCTTCTTGTTGAAAAAGAAATTAAATACTTTGAAGATGCCCTTAAAAATCCAGAAAAACCTTTTGCAGCAATCCTTGGTGGATCAAAGGTTTCTGACAAGATTGGAGTAATTGAAAACCTACTAGAAAAAGTTGACGTCCTAGTAATTGTTGGTGCCATGGCAAATACTTTCTTAAAGTCCAAGGGACTTGAAGTTGGAAAATCTCTTGTAGAAGATGACAAGCTAGACCTTGCAAGAGAAATTATGGCAAAGGCAGCAGAAAATCATGTTGAAATAATTCTTCCAAAGGACGTAATCGTTGCTCCAGAATTATCTGATAATGCCAAGGGAACTTTAAAAGACGTGGAAGATGTTGGTCAAGATGACATGATCCTCGACATTGGAAAAGAAAGTTTAAAGGACATTGAGGGATCTCTTTCTAAGGCAAAGACTGTAGTCTTAAATGGACCTTGTGGAGTTTTTGAAATTGAAGAATTCTCTCACGGAACTATTGAACTTGCAAAAATTTTGGCTAAGCTTGATGCCACAGTAATCGTTGGTGGTGGGGACTCTGTTGCTGCTGTTGAAAAGGCAGGAGTGGCAGACAAGCTAACTCACATCTCAACTGGTGGTGGAGCAAGTCTTGAAATGCTAGAAGGAAAGAAACTTCCTGGTATCGAGGCAGTTGAAGAAGCATGAGAAGAAAATACATTTGTGGAAATTGGAAGATGAACAAGACTTCTTCCGAGGCCCTTGAATTTGCAAAAGAAATAAATGAATTTGAATTTAATAAGGTTGACGTTCTTCTTGCACCAAGTTTTGTAAGTCTAGAAAGTTTAAGAAAAAACTTAAAAGATGAAATAAAAGTAGCTGGACAAAATGTGTCTCAGTTTGACGATGGAGCCTACACTGGCGAAGTTTCAACTACTATGTTAAAAGACATTGGTGTAGAAGATGTAATAATCGGTCACTCTGAAAGACGAGAAAAATTTTTGGAAAGCGACGAGATTATAAATGCCAAGGTAAAAAAAGCTCTTGCAGATGATTTATCAGTAATTCTTTGTCTAGGAGAATCTCTTGAAATAAAAGAGGAAGGCAAGGAAGTTGAATTTGTAAGAGAAGAACTTTTAAATTCTCTTGATGGAGTTGAAAAGATAGAAAAGGTTACTATTGCCTACGAACCTATTTGGGCAATTGGAACTGGAAAAACTTGCTCATCAGAAGATGCAGAGAAGATGTGTAGGGAAATAAGAAATATAATTGATGAAAAATATGGAGAAATTTCTCAAAAAACAAGAATCCTCTACGGTGGATCTGTTAAGCCATCAAATGCAGGAGAAATTTTATCCAAGGAAAATATTGATGGGGTCCTTGTTGGTGGTGCAAGCCTAAAGGCTAGTGACTTTATTGAAATTATAAAAGCTGGTGAAAGTCTATGAAGCCAACAATGTTAATAATCCTAGATGGATTTGGAATAAATGAAAGCGAAATTGGCAACGCAGTTAAACTTGCCAAGACTCCAGTTCTTGATGAACTTTACAAAACTTCACCTCACACAGAAATATATGCTAGCGAAGAATATGTTGGGCTTCCTCATGGTCAAATGGGAAATTCCGAAGTTGGTCACTTAAATATTGGAGCAGGTAGAGTTATTTATCAAAACCTGACAAAAATTACTGAGTCAATTAAGTCAGGAGAATTTTTTAAGAATCCCGAATTTAAAAGGGCAATAGACAATGCCAGAGAAAATAATTCAAGCCTTCACCTCATTGGACTTGTGTCCAAGGGAGGAGTTCACTCCCACCTTGACCACCTAAAGGCCCTAATAGAACTCATGAAGGAAGAAGGAATAAAAAAGACTTACATCCACGCAATTACTGATGGACGTGACGTTTCTCCTCACGCAGCCCTTGATGATATAAGAGAACTTCAAGAAGAAATCGAAAAGGTTGGAAATGGAAAAATTGCCACAATTTCTGGCAGGTACTATGCCATGGACCGTGACAAGAGGTGGGAAAGAACTAAAAAATATTACGACAACCTAGTAAGTGATGTGGACTTCACTGAAGATGACATTCTTTCTTATATAAAGTCATCTTATGATAAAGATGTTACAGATGAATTTTTAGAACCTGCCAAATTTGTAAAGGGTTCTGAAATTAAGGATAAGGACTCAGTAATTATCTTTAACTTTAGACCAGATAGGGTTAGACAAATTACAAGAGCTCTTGTTGATGATGACTTCGCAGGTTTTGAAAGAGAAAAAATTAAGACAGTCCTTGTTACAATGACAGAGTATGACAAGGAAATAAAAAATAAATTTGTTGCCTTTAAGGACGAGATACCAAAGGATACTCTGGGAGAAGTTCTTGAAAAAAATAAAATCAAGCAACTTAGGATTGCAGAGACAGAAAAATATGCCCACGTTACATTTTTCTTTAACGGGGGACGTGAAAAGCCTTTTGAGGGCGAGGACAGAATCCTAGTTCCATCTCCAAAGGTTGCAACCTATGACTTAAAGCCAGAAATGTCTGCCAATGAAGTTACAGATAAGGTAATTGAAAGTTTAGAAAAGGACAAGTATGGCCTAATAATTTTAAACTTTGCAAACCCAGACATGGTTGGTCACACTGGCGACTTGCAGGCAGCCATAAAGGCAGTTGAAACTGTGGACCATGACCTTGGAAGAATTTTAAAGGTCTTAAAAGAAAAGGATGGGGCAGCAATAATCACTGCAGACCATGGAAACTGTGAATACATGATTGATGACGAAGGCAATGTTGTCACAAGCCACAGCACAAACCTTGTTCCCCTATTTTTATTTAATAGGGATGAAGAATTAAGATCAGGTGGAGCTCTTTGTGACTTGTCACCAACAATTTTAAAAATTATGGGATTAGATCATCCAGAACTTATGACTGGCAAGTCTTTGTTTTAATAGAATTTACTAGAAATTTATTTAAATTTAGGAGGAATTATGAGTTTAATTGATTACGTTTATGCGAGAGAAGTCCTTGATTCAAGGGGAAACCCAACAGTTGAAGTAGAAGTTGGAACACTTAATGGCGGCTTTGGTTCTGCAATTGTGCCAAGCGGTGCATCAACTGGTATCCACGAAGCAGTAGAACTTCGTGACGGAGAAGAAAGATACAATGGCAAGGGAGTTGAAAAGGCAGTTGAAAATGTAAATGAAAAAATTGCCGAAGAATTAATTTGCTTTGACTGCTTTGACCAACTTGGCATTGACAAGATGCTTATTGAACTTGATGGAAGTGAAAACAAGGGTAATCTTGGAGCCAATGCAATCCTTGGTGTATCTATTGCAGTTGCAAGAGCAGCAGCAAATGAAGCTGGGCTTCCACTTTACCAATACCTTGGTGGAGTTAATGCAAAGACTATGCCAATCCCAATGATGAATATAATCAATGGTGGCGAACACGCTGACAACAACGTAGACATCCAAGAGTTTATGATTATGCCCGTAGGAGCAAAAACTTTTAAAGAAGCTCTTAGGATGGGCGCAGAAGTTTACCACGCACTTAAAAAAGTTTTAAAGGACAAGGGACTTTCAACTGGTGTTGGTGACGAAGGTGGATTTGCACCAAATCTTGAGTCAAACAAAAAAGCCTTTGATTGCATACTTGACGCTGTAAAAGCAGCAGGCTACCAAGCAGGCAAGGATATTGTACTTGCAATTGATGCTGCAGCTTCAGAATTTTATGACAAGGACAAGAAAAAATATATTCTTGCAGGAGAAGGTCGTGAGTTCACATCAGAAGAACTTTCAAAATTCTATGAAGAATTAGTAAATGAATACCCAATTTATTCTATAGAAGATGGACTTGACGAAGACGACTGGGAAGGTTGGAAGCACCTTACAGATTTAATTGGAGACAAAGTTCAATTAGTTGGCGACGACTTCTTCGTAACAAATACAAAGAGACTTCAAGAAGGGATTGAAAAGGAATCTGCAAACTCAATCCTAATTAAACTAAATCAAATTGGAACAATCACAGAAACTCTTGACTCCATAGAACTTGCAAAGAGACACAACTACACTGCAATTATTTCTCACAGGTCAGGAGAAAGTGAAGACTCAACAATTGCAGACCTTGCAGTTGCAACTAACGCTGGCTTTATAAAAACTGGAGCACCAGCAAGATCTGAAAGAGTTGCAAAATACAATGAGCTTCTAAGAATTGAAGACGAACTAGGCGACTTAGCAATTTATCCTGGCTTTGCTGCCTTCTACAACATTGATAGAAAATGAAAATTTACTTTATAAGACATGGGGAAGCAGAAATTTATGCTGAAGATGACTTCAAGAGAAAGTTGACAACAATAGGAAGGGTTAAGTTAGAAAATTCCTTTAAGGCCTTTGCCAATAGGTTAGAAGACAAGAGGTCCTACAAGATTTATTCTTCACCTCTTGAAAGGGCAAAGGAAACTGCAGAGATTTTGGCAAAACACTTAGATTCTGATTTTGAAGTCAAGGACTATCTTGCAGGTGGAAGGATAAAAGATATATTAAAAACTTTAGACCAAGATGGAAACTATATCTTAGTATCTCACGAGCCCTTTATATCAAATTGGATTTACCAACTAACTGGCGAGATGAAAATTGTCTCAAGGGGCAGCATAAATTTTGTTGAAATCGATCCAAAAGAATTCACAGAATAAAATTTTTAAAACACAAGCACTGGCAGAAGCTGGTGCTTTTTTCTTGTGAAGATTTAAAAGAACCCAAAATGATTAGGAATTCTTTTAAAAACCAAAGTGTGATAGAATTTGTTTACAAGATAGTGGTAGGTGATTAAATGAAGAAAATAATTTTAATAGAAGACGATGAAATTTTATCAAGTGGTATTGAGTCTTACTTGTCAAAAAATGATTTTAAAGTAGAAACTTGTAAAAGTTTTGAAGAAGCAAAGATAAAAATAAATAATTCTTTTGACTTGGCAATCTTAGATATAAATTTGCCTGATAGAGATGGAATCAACTTGATGAATACTTTGAGAGAAAATAATGTTAGGGTAATAATCACAACAGTAAAAAACGATGAGAAATTTATTGTTAGGGCCCTAGACAATGGAGCCGACGATTACATTACAAAACCCTTTAAGCTCCCCATCTTAAGAGCGAGAATAGATAAAACTCTTAGGACTGCTCTCGTTAAAGATGATTTTATTAGCTTTAAAGACCTGGTCCTAAATAATAAGGAAGGAAGCTTTTATTATAAAGATAAAAAACTAGATTTAACGTCATTAGAATTTGAAGTGATGAAATTATTTATAAATAATCCCAATAGAATTTTTACTAGGGACTTTTTACTGGAAAGATTTTGGGATAGGCGAGAGAAGTTTGTCAACGATAATACACTTACTGCTACTGTTAAAAGAATAAGAGATAAAAGTGACAGAGATATTATTAAGACAATTCGTGGAATAGGTTATAGGATGGACTGATGATTTATTTATTTTACCCTGTGAGCTTATTGGCATTATATTATTTTTTAAAGAAAAGACAAAAGAAAAGAATTGAGGAGTTGGAAAATCTTATAGATAGGTTGGGAGAAAAGAACTATTCCATTCCCATGATCCAAGATGACTTTTCAATACTGGAAGACAAGATTTATAAAATTTTTATAGAACTTGTTGAAGCTAGAGAATTAGTGGAGAAAAATTCAAAAAAGCAAACTCAAAACCTAGAAGATATTGCCCATCAAATAAAAACTCCAATCACTTCAATGTTTTTTGACTTGGAAACAATTGATAAGACTGAAGATAATAAAAAAGAGATTGAAGGGCTTGAGCTTCAACTAGAAAGGCTTAACTCTCTTGCTGACATTTTGTTAAAGATATCTAGTCTTGATGCAAATATAGACAAGATGGAGAAGAGGGAAGTTTTGATTTCAGAAATAATTGACTATGTTTTGGACATTTTGAGGAAATCAATTGATGAGAAAAAGGTAAAAATTATTTGTGACTACGAAGATTATGAGATAAAAGTCGACTACTATTGGATCTCAGAAGCCCTAATAAATATTATTAAGAATGCCTTAAGCCTTGATAGACTTACAAAAATTAAAATTTCTACAAATAAAAATCCAATTTACACAGAGATAATAATTAAAGATGATGGTGGAGGTATTAAAGAAGAAAACCTCAAAAGAATATTTGAAAGATTTTACAAGAGTCCTGACTCTAAGGGCTTTGGCATTGGCCTTGCCATGGCAAAATCTATTGTTGAGGCGAACAATGGAGATATATCTGTAAAAAATGGTAAGGATGGTGCGATTTTTAAAATTAAATTTTACAATGTCACTTAAAAGTCATTTTAACCCTTTATTATTGATACAAATAGAGGGAGGTACATATGGAAATTGTTAGAGTTGAAAATTTATCAAAAATTTATGGAAGTGGAGAAAATCTTGTAAGAGCAATTGATGATGTTAATTTAAAAATAGAAAAAGGAGAATTTATTGCAATTGTTGGACCAAGTGGATCAGGCAAGTCAACACTTCTTCACTTGTTGGGTGGTGTGGACAATCCAAGTTCAGGGAAAATATTTATAGACGGCAATGATATCTCGAAATATACGTCAAAAGAATTAGCACTTTTTAGGAGGAGGAAAGTAGGATTAATTTATCAATTTTATAATTTAATTCCAAACTTAACAGTTAGGCATAACATTGAGTTGCCCATAAAGCTTGATAAGAGAAAAATTAATAATGAAGTCCTATTGGATATTGTTAGAAAACTTGGCATAGAGGACAAGCTGGATTCTTTTCCAAGTGAACTATCGGGAGGTCAGCAACAAAGGGTTGCCATAGCAAGGAGTCTTATCTATTCTCCATCCCTTGTACTTGCTGATGAGCCAACGGGAAACCTAGACCGAGAGAATTCAAGAGAAATAATTGAAATTTTAAAATATTTTAATAGGACTTTAAAACAGACAATTATAGTAATCACCCATGACGAGTCCATAGCTTTAGAAGCAGAAAGAGTAATAACAATAGTGGATGGGAAAGTAGTGGGAGATGAGAAAAATGAATAAGAAAAATATCTCAATCTCACTTTCACTTTTTATAACTGCAATTTTCTTTACATTTTGTGTTTACATTGGATATGTAAATAATAAGTTTGATTATGAATATTTTAGGAACAGATCAATTTATGATGCTAAAATTATGTCTGATACAGTTTCTGGTGAATCAAGTAAACTAAAGGAAATAAAGAATATTAAAGAAGTGGGAGAAGTTGCAGTAGAAAATAATTCTGCCAAGCTATCTCAAAATGTCTTAGTGGTAAATTACATAGACCAGGGTTTTAACAAGATGTTAGAAGATAGTATATTAAAAGAGGGAAGCTTTGCTGCAAAAGATAATGAAATTACCATACCAAAAAGTCTTGCAAAAAAAGAAAATTTAAAAATTGGCGATAAGATAAAAGTAGAATTTGGAAATAGATTGGTTGATGGAAAACAAATAAAAGCAGTTTCAAGTGTTACTAAAGATGAGGAATTTATAAGAAAAGATAGCAAAGAATATGTAATAAGTGGTCTCACAAGAAATCTTTACAATGAGAATATGAAGATTTTTTATGCTTCTACTGTCATACCAAAGGATGCAAAAACTAATAGCTTTGTAAGATTTCATAATTTTAGAAAAGCCTACAATAATAAAGAAAATTTAGAAAAAGATCTTGCATCTGCCTTGAATAAAGATAAAGTAGAACTAGAATTTAGCGAAATAATGAAAGATTACTATAATGTTGATGGAAGTCTTTTACAACAAAATAGGCAGGTGATTGTAGACTCTATTTTAATATTTGCTACAATCCTTATTTTTATATTTTTTATAAAAAATATTTTTACAGTTTGGGGACTAAGAAAGATAAGAGAAATTTCAATGTACAAGTCCATTGGTTCAACAGATTATCAAATTTATAAATTGCTTTTAAAAGATGGATTAAAAATTTCACTTCTACCAATAGTTATGGGACATGTTTTCGGATATGGGGGAATCAACCTCCTCTATCTTGGTCTTCAAAGGATTGTAGAGGAAGAGGAAAAGTACAAGTATATAGAATTTTCGCCAAGCCTTTCACTTGTAGTTTTATTAATTTGCTTTTTTATAATTTTAATAGCAATACTTGCTCCAGCTAAAAAAATTGCAAAGATAAATATAATTGATGGTATAAAAGGCAACTTTAATGACAAAAATAGAAAGCTAAAGAGAAATAAAGATATTTGGAAGGAATTAAAGATAAATAATTTAAAAACTATTTCCTCTCAGAGATATATTTCTGCCATTGGAATGATAATTGTCTCAATTTTTTTGATAGTTTTTTCTATGGCAAAGTACAATAGGCTGAAGAACACTTACACTTATAATACGAATATTAACATACTGATCCATTCAAATGAAGCAGGGATTCCAGATGTCTTAAAAGACATAATAAATACTACAGAAAATGACAGAGCTTTTCTTTCAACTGAAAAATATATTTCTCTTAGTAAGGAGCAAAATTATTCAGATGAGTTTAGGTCTCTTAATTTAGATGACAAAATGCGTAAATATTATGATAATGACGAAGATTTTTATCTCGACGGAATTATAACGGCTTTAGATGACCAAACTTTTGAAAAAATAGGTGGTAAAAAGGGAGAGGTTTTGCTATTAAATAGGGTCCAAGTCAATCCAAATGCACCCATTGATGGATCAGAAACAACAAAATATTTTAAAAACATAAATAGTTTAAATTACTCTATAACAGAGAAAAAAGATTACAATTATTCAATCAAAGTAGATAAATTAATCGATGACACAAAGGACTTTAGGCAAAGAAGACTACCTTTTTATGTGAATTTATATGTTGATTTTGAAACATATTTTAAATTATTAGATGAATGGAATAAATATTATTTAAAAAACAATAATGACTTGAGAAGAAACACCTATGAACTATCAATGCAAGTTGATGAAAATAAGTTAGACGATATAAAGAATGAAGTTAAAGAGAGATTAGATTCATCCATTGCCTACAATGAAACTTATAATTTAACTACAAGCAAAGATGCAGAGGCAAATCGCATGAAAGATGTAAAAACTTTTGGCCTTATGATAATTTCTATAGCAAGTATAATTTTAATTTTAAACATAACTAATGGATATTCTTCTATTAATTTAAGTTTAATGGCAAGAAAAAAAGAAATTGGTTCTTTAATGTCTTGTGGAATAGATGAGGAAGAACTAAAATATAAGTACACAAGAGATTTTATCTTAGAAGAAATAAAATCTCTGGCAATAGTTTTAACAGTAAGCTTTGCTGCTTTATTTATAATTGCAAAAATTTCGCCAACAATGGATATGAAAATTTTATTATCCTATTTTGAATATAAGTACTTCATTGCTTTTGCCATTTTGATTTATGGTATAAATATATTAATCTACAACTTATCTTTGAAAAATATTCTAAAAATTGATACCATTGATTTGATAAGAGGATTTGACTAGGAGCTAATCATGAGTAAGAATATTAGCAAATTATTATTTTTCCTTGGCATAGGAGTTTTTATAATTTCTTATATGCTGCCAGTAGATCTTTTTGAAAATTTTACAAACCTAAGACCTACAGGTCTTACAAGTTTATTTATCTGTAGGATCATAGGACTTATTGGTCTTATCTTCGCAATCAAAGAGAAGTCAGTTTTGTTTGGGATATTAAATTTTTTGTTAATTATAATTTTTCCACTCGCTATGCTTATTAACAGTTTAATATAAGATTACAAGCTTTGAGTTTAGACTCAAGGCTTTTTTATTTGTATAGTAATTGAGCTCATAAGCAATCACAAAAACAATCAAGACTTTCGATTATACTCGAAATGAATTTTAAATCCTTGTCTAGCAAATAATTTTTAATTAATCAATAGAAGTGAGCTTGTAAATGAAATTAAATAACTATATAATTACTTGGGGTTTAACCCAAGTTTTTTTATTTAAAGGAGAAAAAATGAAGACTTCTTATATACTTATGATAATTACAATCCTTTCAAAAGTTTTTGGACTCTTGAGGGAGAAGGCCCTTGCCTACTTCTTTGGTGTTGGCATGGTGGCAGATATATTTTTAATTGCCTTCCAACTTCCCATGACTTTTACAAATGTTATTAGCGGTGCTGTTGCCAATGGCTACATACCTATGTACGACTCCATAAGGGAGAGGGAGAACAAAAAATTTGCTGATAAGTTCACTGCTAATTTATCAAACATAATTTTTATTGCCTTTGCCCTTGTTACAATTATTTCTATTATTTTCGCAAGACCTCTTGTCAAGTTAATGGCTGAAGGCTTCTCTGGAGAAAAGCTTGAGCTAGCAATATTTGTATCAAGAGTTGCTATGTTATCAATTGCTGTCACTGCAGTGAGTTCTATTTATAAGGCCTACTTACAAATTCATGAAAAATTTGTAATTTCTGTCCTTCACTCAATTATTATGAATATTATAATTATTATTTCTATGGGGCTTGCTTACAAGATGGGGATAAATTATCTTGCAGTGGGAATTTTTCTTGCCTTTGTCCTTCAATATGGGATTTTTATTAGGCCAATTAAGAAGCTTGGCTACAAACATTCCTTAACAATTGATTTTAATGGGGACATGAAGAAGTTATTTACTTCTATTATTCCAATTTTGATTTCAACTTCTGCTATTGAGATAAACTTTATGATTTCAAGATCCATTGCATCGGGAGCCTATGCCGGTGGGATATCAATTTTAAATTACTCCTACAAGTTACAAAGTTTTGTAACGGGAATTGTTGTAACTTCAATTATCACTGCAACTTATCCTAAGCTTGCCAAGTTTGGATCCAAAAAGGACTTAGCTAACTTAAAGTCCTCCTTATCTGAAGGACTTTCCAGCATGATAATTTTAGTTGTGCCTGCAGCTTTTGGACTTTATGTTTTTTCCTTCCCAATTGTAAATCTTTTATTCGTTGGGGGAGAATTTTCTGTTGAAGATGCAAAGATAACTGCCACAGTTTTATCTCTCTTTGCCTTTGGTGTAATAGGTATTGGCGTTCGTGAAATTATTTCGAGAGCTTTTTATTCTCTAGGCGACAACAAGACTCCAGTTTATAATTCAGTAATTATACTTGGAATAAATGTAGCCCTTGCACTACTTTTTTCAAAGCTTATGGGCATAAGGGGGATTGCCCTTGCAACTTCAATTTCTTTTATTGTGGGAGCTCTTGCAATGTATTTTTCATCAATTAGGTTAATTGGAAATGTATTTGACAAAAAACTTTTGATGAACTTAATAAAAATCACAATTGCTTCCCTAGCTATGGCTCTTGGATCAAGATTGGTTTATGAAGTTCTTACAAGAAGTTTAAGCATAAACTTATCTCTTCTTCTTTCTATAATAGTAGCTGGTGGAATTTATCTTATCCTTCTTATTCTTTTAAGAGTTGATGAAGTTAGAGAAATATTAAAGTTAGTTTTTAAAAAGTAGGAAATTCTTCAATAAGCTTTCCTTTTTCTCTTTATTAGTGTAAAATATTAACCAATAAGGAGTGATAAATATGAAGGTAATTTTTCACGTAGTAGAACAAGACAAATGGTCTTCTGTAATATCAAACGTAAGAGACTTATTAGATAACATTGAAGACATCCAAGTTGAAATAATTGCAATGTCAAAAGCTGCTGCATTATTTAACAGATATTCAGGAGTTGACTTCCATGGAGTAATGGGAAACCCTAAGGTTAATATTACAATCGGTAAAAAAGCACTTGAAGAAAACAAACTTACACCAGAACTAATTCCTTCAGAAATCAAAGTTGAAGATTTAGTTATTACAAAAATCGTAAGACTTCAAAACGAAGGCTACGCTTATATTAGACTTTAAAAAAAGAATTCTGCCTTTTGGCAGGATTTTTTTGTTTAAATAACTTGCAAAGTGTCAATAATAATGATAAAATACCTATTTGCATAATAATAATTAGAGTGGTGATTTGGACTCTAATTGGATACACTCATTTGAAAGGCTAGGGTGAGAAAATTAATGGTACATCCTGTTAAATATGGGAAACGTGAGAGAATGAGTTTTTCTCGTGTAGACGAAGTTATGTCACTTCCAAATCTTCTTGACGTGCAGACTTCTTCATACAAATGGTTGATTGAAGAAGGATTGAAAGAAGTTTTTGATGACGTATCTCCTATCGAGGATTATTCTGGAAATTTAATTTTAGAATTTGTTGACTATCATTTATCTGAGGATATCAAATATGATATAGACGAATCTAAACAGAGAGACACAAATTACTCTGCGCCATTAAAGGCAAAGGTAAGACTTATCAACAGTGAAACTGGCGAAGTTAAGGAACAAGAAGTCTTTATGGGCGATCTTCCGCTTATGACACCAACTGGCACATTTGTAATAAATGGGGCAGAACGTGTAGTTGTTTCACAACTCGTAAGAAGTCCAGGAGCATATTATAAGGAAGAAAGAGACAAGACGGGTAAGAAAATCTATTCGGCAACGCTTATACCAAATAGGGGAGCTTGGCTTGAATTTGAAACCGATGCTCAAGGCGTTATCAATGTAAGAATTGATAGAACAAGAAAAATTCCAATTACTATTTTATTAAGAGCCCTTGGAGTTGAATCTAACCAAGAGATCATGGACGTAATTGGAGAAAGTGAAGCTGTATTAAAGACACTTGAAAAAGATACTACTACTAATAAGAGTGAAGCTTTACTTGAAATTTATAAAAAATTAAGACCAGGTGAACCACCTACTATTGATTCAGCTCAATCATTATTTGAGAATATGTTCTTCGATGACAGAAGATATGACCTTGCTAAGGTTGGTAGATATAAATTCAACAAGAAGCTTGGAATTTCTGCAAGACTTGAAGGTAATATTCCTGCTGAAGACATAGTTGACCCAATGACTGGGGAAATCTTAGCAGAAGCTGGCGAACTACTAAACAGGGCAAAGGCTGAAAAGATTGAAGCAGCTGGTGTTAACCAAGTTCTAGTAAAAACTGATGAAAACTATGAACACGCAAGTGAAAATACAATAGTAATAGGTAACAACTTCACTTTTGTCGATGCCTATGAACTAGACTTCGACATGGAAGAACTTGGATTTAAAGAAAAAGTTTATAGACCACTTTTCGATGAACTTTATGAAGAATATTCTGAAGACACAGAAAAGTTTAAGGAAGAGCTAGTAAAGGCTCATAAAGAATTATCTCCAAAAAATATTTTAATCGACGATATTATCGCTGGTATAAATTATCAATTTGGACTTATGAATAACGTGGGATCCGTTGACGATATTGACCACCTTGGAAACAGAAGAATTAGATCTGTTGGAGAACTTCTTCAAAACCAATTTAGGATTGGTATTTCAAGAATGGAAAGAGTTATCCGTGAAAGGATGACTGTACAAGATGTTGATGCAACAACTCCACAATCACTTATAAATATTAGACCTGTGACAGCAGCCATAAAAGAATTCTTTGGCTCTTCACAACTTTCACAATTTATGGACCAAAATAATCCTCTATCAGAATTAACTCACAAGAGAAGGTTATCTGCACTAGGACCTGGTGGGTTGAGCAGAGATAGGGCTGGATTTGAAGTGCGTGACGTCCATAACTCACATTACGGAAGAATGTGTCCTATTGAGACACCAGAAGGTCCAAACATTGGACTTATCACTTCCCTTACAACTTACGCAAGAATAAACGACTATGGTTTTATTGAGACTCCATATAGGAAGGTTGTTAACGGAGTTGTAACTGATCAAATAGATTATCTAACTGCCGATGTTGAGTACGAACAAATCATTGCTCAAGCTGACGAAAGACTTGATGAAAATAATAGATTCGTTGAAGATAGGATTGCTGCCAGAGGTCATGGCGGTAATGCCGATATTTTCGACATTAAAGATGTAAACTACATGGACGTTTCTCCTCAACAAATTGTTGCTGTAGGTACTTCCATGATTCCTTTCTTGGAAAACGACGACGCCAACAGGGCCCTAATGGGTGCCAACATGCAGCGTCAAGCAGTACCTCTATTAAAGACTGAGGCTCCTGTTGTTGGAACCGGTATTGAATACAGGGCAGCAAAGGACTCCGGTGTTGTAATTGTTTCTAAGAACAAGGGTAAAATCAAAAAAGTTGACTCTGTTCACATTGAAGTGGAAAGAGAATCTGACAAGGGAATTGACACTTATAAACTTCACAAGTTTATGGGTGGTAACCAAGGAACTACAATTAACCAAAGACCTATTGTTAAGGAAGGCGACCTTGTAGAAGCAGGAGAAATCATTGCCGATGGACCAAGTACAGACCAAGGTGAAATGGCTCTTGGTAAAAATATCCTAATAGCCTTTATGAACTGGGAAGGATATAACTACGAAGACGCTATGCTTGTAAGTCAAGAACTTGTTATTGACGACGTGTTAACTTCACTTCACATTGAAGAATATGAATCAGAAGCAAGAGATACAAAACTTGGACCTGAAGAAATTACAAGAGATATCCCTAATGTTGGGGAAGACATGTTAAAGGATCTTGACGACAGAGGTATTATAAGAATTGGTGCAGAAGTAAAACCAGGAGATATACTAGTTGGTAAGGTAACTCCAAAGGGAGAAACTGAACTTTCTGCAGAAGAAAGACTTCTTCGTTCAATCTTTGGCGAAAAGGCAAGAGAAGTAAGAGATACTTCCCTTAGACTTCCTCACGGTGAACAAGGAATTGTTGTTGACGTTAAGACATTTAATAGGTCTGACGGAGACGAACTTCAACCAGGCGTTAACGAAATGGTAAGAGTCTTTGTTGCTACAAAGAGAAAGATTCAAGTTGGAGATAAGATGTGTGGTCGTCACGGTAACAAGGGTGTTATCTCTAGGGTTATGCCTAAGGAAGACATGCCTTACATGCCAGATGGTACACCAATCCAAATTGTTCTTAACCCACTAGGGGTTCCTTCTCGTATGAACCTTGGACAAGTACTAGAAGTTCACTTGGGACTTGCTGCCAAAAAACTTGGATGGCACGTTGCCACACCGGTATTTGATGGTGCTAATGAAAATGACATTTTCGATACACTTGAAGAAGCTGGATATTCTAGAGATGGAAAAATTCAACTAAGAGATGGTAGAACTGGAGAAGAATTCGACCACCCTGTAACAGTTGGTTACATGTATATGTTGAAACTTCACCACTTGGTTGATGAAAAGATCCACGCTCGTTCTACTGGACCTTACTCCCTTGTTACACAACAACCTCTTGGAGGTAAGGCACAATTCGGTGGACAAAGATTTGGAGAAATGGAAGTTTGGGCTCTTGAAGCATATGGTGCCAGCCATACTCTTCAAGAAATGCTTACAGTTAAGTCTGACGACATTGTTGGTCGTGTTAAGACTTACGAAGCTATTGTTAAGGGCGAAAACATTCCACAACCAGGAGTTCCTGAATCCTTTAAGGTTCTAATTAAAGAACTTCAAGCACTAGCTCTTGAAATTCAAGTTCTTGATGAAAGGGGCAATGAAGTTGACCTTGAAGTTGATGAAGATGAACTAACAAAGATTGATAACATCGATGATAATAATACAAAGTCAGACGATGATGAATTAAAGGAACTAATAGAACAAACTGGAACTGCAAATATTGGAATCAGAACAATTTCAACTGATGAAGTTGAGTCTTTTGAAAACAGTCACTTCTACGAAGATGAAGACGGCGAGTATGAAGACGATGATGAATCCGATGAATCTGAAGATTAATTATTGTTTTAATTAATATGAAAGGAGAAGTGCTCCTTGAGCGAACATGAATTATTCCATTCAATAAAAATTGGACTAGCTTCACCTCAAAAGATCAGATCTTGGTCTTATGGAGAAGTTAAAAAACCGGAAACTATAAATTACAGGACATTAAAGCCTGAAAAAGAAGGTCTATTTTGCGAAAAAATATTTGGACCTACTAAAGACTGGGAATGTTCCTGTGGAAAATATAAAAGAGTAAGATACAAGGGAGTAGTCTGCGAAAAATGTGGCGTTGAAGTCACAAAGGCTAAGGTTCGTCGTGAAAGAATGGGTCATATTGAACTTGCTGCTCCAGTATCACACATTTGGTACTTCAAGGGAATCCCTTCAAGAATGGGTCTTGTACTAGACATGAGCCCTAGGGCCCTTGAAAAGGTGCTTTACTTTGCATCTTATGTAGTAACTTATGTTGAACCAGGCGAAACAACTCTTTATGAAAAACAACTATTATCAGAAATTGAATATAGGGAATTCAAGAGAGAATATGGGGACAAGTTTATTGCAAAGATGGGTGCAGAAGCTATTAGAGACCTTCTAGAAAAAGTTGACCTTCAAAAGGAAAATGATGAACTAACAGAAGAACTCCAAGATGCAACTGGACAAAAGAAAATTAGAATCACAAGAAGGCTAGAAGTTATTGATGCCTTTATCCAATCAGACAACAAGCCTGAATGGATGATCCTTGATGCAATCCCTGTTATACCACCAGACCTAAGACCAATGGTACAACTTGATGGTGGAAGATTTGCAACAAGTGACTTAAACGATTTATATAGAAGAATTGTAAATAGAAACAACAGACTTAAGAAGTTAATGGACATAAATGCTCCAGACATTATCGTTAGAAATGAAAAGAGAATGCTACAAGAATCTGTAGATGCTCTTATTGACAACGGTAGACGTGGAAGACCTGTAACTGGACCTGGAAACAGACCACTTAAATCTTTATCAGAAATGTTAAAGGGTAAGCAAGGTCGTTTCCGTCAAAACTTACTTGGTAAGAGAGTTGACTACTCTGGTCGTTCTGTAATCGTAGTTGGACCAGACCTTAAATTTTACCAATGTGGACTTCCAAAGAATATGGCACTAGAACTATTTAAACCTTTTGTAATGAAGGAACTTGTTTCTAGAGGTCTAACTTACAACATTAAATCTGCAAAGAGAATGGTTGAAAGAGGAAAAGAAGAAGTTTGGGATGTACTTGAAGAAGTTATAAAAGATCACCCAGTTCTTCTTAACCGTGCACCGACACTTCACAGACTTGGTATCCAAGCCTTTGAACCTATCCTTGTAGAAGGAAAGGCTATTAAGCTTCATCCACTTTCTTGTACAGCATATAACGCCGACTTCGATGGTGACCAAATGGCTGTCCATTTACCACTATCAACTGAAGCACAAGCTGAAGCAAGACTATTAATGCTTTCAACTAATAATATCTTGGCTCTAAAGGATGGTAAGCCAATTACTACTCCTACACAAGATATGGTTCTTGGTTCATATTATCTAACTCTTATGAGAGAAGATAAGCTAAAGGGCGACGGATCAGTTTATAGAAATTATGATGAAATGTTCCACGCTTATGAATCAGGATTCTTACACCTTCAATCAAAGGTATCTGTAAGAAGATATGCAGATGAAAATGACAAGAGGGGTAAAATTGTCCCATCAACTGTTGGTAGATTTATTATGAATGAATTTATCCCACAAGATCTTGGTTTTGTTAACAGGGATGAAGATAAATATTCACTTGAAATCGACCAAGTTGTAGACAAGAAACTTCTTGGAAAAATAATTGAAAAAACTTATAAAAAGCATGGAAATATAAAAACTGCTGAACTT
The DNA here is from genome assembly GCF_023614525.1 of Peptoniphilus genitalis. Classification (GTDB taxonomy): domain Bacteria; phylum Bacillota; class Clostridia; order Tissierellales; family Peptoniphilaceae; genus Peptoniphilus_A; species Peptoniphilus_A genitalis. The sequence goes on along the minus strand of NZ_CP097885.1, from coordinate 396,586 downwards.
CTTGATAACATCAAGGCAACAGGATATCATTACTCAACTATTGGAGCTATTTCAATTTCAATGGGTGACGTACAAATTCCTGACTCTAAACCAGAAATCTTAGCAGCAGCTGAACAAGAAGTAGCTAAGTATGAAAAAGCCTTTAGAAAGGGTCTTATTTCTGATGAAGAAAGATATGAAAAGGTAATTGAAATTTGGAACAAGGCAACAGATGATTTAACTGATGATGTAATGGACGGCTTCGATGCCCTAAACAACATCTACATCATGGCAGACTCTGGAGCCAGAGGTTCTAAGAACCAAATCAGACAACTTGCAGGTATGCGTGGACTTATGGCATCACCTTCAGGTAGAACTATCGAAGTTCCAATCACTTCAAACTTTAGAGAAGGTCTTTCAGTACTTGAATTCTACATGTCAGCCCACGGTTCTAGAAAGGGTCTTGCCGATACAGCCCTAAGAACTGCTGACTCTGGTTACTTGACAAGAAGATTAGTAGACGTTTCACAACAAGTTATTATCTCTGAAGAAGACTGTGGCACAGATGAATATCTTGTAGCTAGAGCCTTTAAAGATGGAAAAGAATTAATAGAATCTCTTGCAGATAGAATCGAAGGAAGATATTCCTTTGAAGATATAGTTAACCCAAAAACTGGAGAAGTAATTGTTGGAGCAAACGAAGCTATCTCTGATGACGACGCAGCCCTAATTGAATCTCTAGGAATAGAAGAAGTTAAGGTTAGATCAATCCTTGGCTGTAAGAGTAAGACTGGGGTTTGTGCCCACTGCTATGGTAGAAACCTTGCAACAGGATCACACATTGGAATTGGTGAAGCAGTTGGAGTAATAGCTGCCCAATCAATTGGTGAACCGGGTACACAACTTACAATGAGAACTTTCCACACTGGTGGTGTAGCGGCAGCTGCTGATATCACTCAAGGTCTTCCAAGAGTTGAAGAACTTTTCGAAGCTAGAAAGCCAAAGGGTCTTGCAGTTATTGCAGAACGTGCTGGGGTAGTTGACATTAAAGAAACTAACAAGAAGAGAGAAGTTCTTATTACAGCTGAAGATGGAACAGTAGACTCCTACAACATCGTTTATGGATCAAGACTAAAGGTTAAGGCTGGCGACGAAGTTGAAGCAGGAGATGAACTTACACAAGGTTCTGTATATCCACAAGACTTACTACGTGTTAAGGGCGAAAAGGGTGTACAAGAATACATTGTAAAAGAAGTTCAAAGAGTTTATAGACTTCAAGGGGTAGACATCAACGACAAGCACATTGAAATCATTGTTAGACAAATGCTATCAAAGTGCAAGATAGAAGATGCAGGAGACACAGATTTACTTCCAGGATCACTTGTAAATGTTGTTGACTACAAGAGAGCAAACAAAGAAGCTATTGAAGCAGGTAAGGAACCAGCAATTGGTCAAATTAACTTACTTGGTATCACAAAGGCTTCCCTTGCAACAGAATCCTTTTTATCAGCAGCATCCTTCCAAGAAACTACAAGAGTTCTTACTGATGCAGCAATCAAGGGTAAGGAAGATAAGCTTGAAGGTCTAAAGGAAAATATTATAATTGGACAACTTATACCAGCAGGTACAGGTGCTCGTATTAATTCTAAGGTTCAAATTGGAATCGACGAAAGCCTAAGAGAAGATTATAATATCCTAGAAGACTCTGAAGTTATCACAACTGATGACATAAAAGTTGAACTTGAAACAGTTGAAGAAGAATAAAATTTTATAAATTAAAAGTAGGCTTAGAGATAGGCCTACTTTTTTTGTGCAAATTTTTAAAATAATATTGTTGCTGCTAAGAAGCCACTAATTAATTGAAAGTTAGTAAGAATTTAAAAGCTTGTCATTACATAGAAGTAGAAAAATTTTTATAAGCTTTTAAGTTATTGGGAGCTAGAATTTTTTTCAAGCTTGTATTAAATAATAAACTAAGATATTTTTACAGCCTTGTATTAAATTATAAGCTAATAAAATTTCATAGCCTTGCATTAAAGCATAAGAAAGTAAGGTTTTGTAGCTTTCTATTTATTTATCAACAAGCGAATCATCAAAGACTTGCATTTGTTTAGTGACTAACAAACTTTTATAAGCTGGCAAAAGAAAAATTTTTATAAATTACTAAGACATGGTTTTTTAAAAAGTTATAAGGTATCAAAAGCTAACAAAAGACTAAGAAGTAATAAATTTTACATAAGTTTTAATAAAAATTTAACAAAACCAAATATTATTGTTTTACAATATAAAAAAGTGGGTAATTTATTAATAAGATAAACTACAAAAGTAAATTTAAATTTAGAAAACAGGGGGATAATATGACAATGAACAACAACGCTTGGAATGATATGTTCAAAACAAGTCAAGAAATGATGAAGGCATGGATGGATGCTCTGCCAAAGAGAGATCCTGAAAATGAAAATGCGCAAGGCAATGCTTTTGATTTTACTAAATATCAAGATTGGGCAAAGTTCCAACAAGCATGGATGAAGGGTTGGGAAGATATGGTTAAAAATTCAAGTCAAGAAAATCCATTTATGAATAGTCCTTACGAAGCTTGGACAAAGATGATGGAATATTATAATCCTTTTGATGCTAGCAAAATGATGGGAGCAGGTACTAGAGATGTTTTTGAAAAAATTCTTAACTCTAACAAATTGTACCTTGGTGTTTATGAACAATGGAAAAAGTTCAACGATGATTATTTAAAATCTGGAAGTGATATCTACAAAGAAAATCTAAACCAGTTAGTAAATCAATTTAATGAAATTTTCACAAATAATTTAATTCCACTTTTGCCTAAAGAAATTCAAGGCTTGATGATTAACTCTCAAAGTTACTTTAATACTTACTTAAAAACTTTAGAAAATTTTGTTGGTCCTTGGTCCTTTGCCTACCAAAATATAGCTGATATTTACATGGAAGCTATATACAAGGATCCTATGAAGCTATCAGATTCTTTAAAAGAATGGAAGGATGCCTATAATAAAACTTTTGGAATTTTAGTAAAATCTCCTGTAGTTGGAAGTTCAAGAGAAATGCTTGAGCAAAACAATAAGGCTGTAGATTCTATGATTGATATGTTAATTTCTGTCTCAGAATTTATGACAAAATCTTTGTCTGTTGGATACAAGAACTCCCAAGAAGTTTTTGAAGAATACTTTGAAGCAGTTGATAAAGGTGAAGATCCAAAAACTTTCAATGAGTTTTATAAGATGTGGTCAAAGCATGTTGAAAATGCCATTGAAAAATATTTTTATACAGATGAGTTTTCAAAGCTTATTGCTAAGGCAGCAGATTCTTATATGATTTTTAAAATTGAATTTGACAAGTTAATTGAAAAATCTCTTAGCGATTCTCCAATTGTTACAAAGTCTGAAGTAGATAATGTTTATAAGAATGTTTACGAATTGAGACGTGAAGTTAGGTCCTTAAAGAAAGAATTGGAAGAATTGAAGGGTAAGAAAGACTGAGGAAGGATTAAAAAATTATCGCAATAAACTTTGAGATAGATTAGGTAAAGGAGGAGAAAATGTACAAAGATTTTTTTGATATAAAGACATCCATTGAAGAAGGGATAAAGGCTCAAGAAAAATTTCTAAAGAGTTATGAGAGTATGATTAGTGCAACTAATGATCACGCTAATCAAACTCCAAGGGAAGTTGTTTTCGAGGAAGATAAATTAAAACTTTATCATTATAACAAATCTACAAGAAGTGTAAATAAGGTTCCAACACTAATTGTTTATGCTCTTGTGAACACTCCTTCAATGATGGATATTGGTCAGGACAAGTCTTTTATTAAAAAACTAGTGGACAGCGGACTAGATTTATATTTAATAGAGTGGGGTTTCCCTACAGCTGATGACAAGTATATCTCTTTAGATGACTATATAAATATTTATATTGACGATGTTGTTGACCACATAAGAAAAGAAAGTGGCGCAGATAAGATAAATATTCTTGGTGTCTGTCAAGGTGGTACTTTTAGTTTGATGTACACAGCTCTTCATCCAGGAAAGGTTAAAAATCTTGTAACTATGGTTACACCTGTAGACTTCTCTACAGATGACGGACTTCTTTTCAAGTGGGGAAAATATTTAGACCCAGACAGGATGGTAGAAGCCTATGGAGTTGTGCCAGGAGACTTTATGAATACAGGTTTCCTAACTTTAAAACCTTTATCACTTATGGTGAACAAATATGTAGATGTTATAAATGACTTAGACGATCCAGAACATCTCTCAAGTTTTATGACTATGGAAAAGTGGATTTTCGACAGCCCTGGACAAGCTGGAATGGCTTATAAGGAATTCTTAAACGCAATGTATAGAGAAAATCGTCTTATTAAAGGCGAAATGGAAGTTGGTGGTAAAAAAGTAGATTTGAAAAAAATCACTCAGCCAGTTCTAAATCTTTATGCAGAAAGAGACAACCAAGTGCCTAATGCTGCATCTATTCCAATTGGAGATTATGTGGGAAGCGAAGACTACACAGCTAAATCTTTCCCTACAGGTCATATTGGAATGTTTGTAAGTAGAAGGAGTCAAGAAGAAGTAGCACCAACTGTAGTGGACTGGTTAAAGAGTCACTCAAAATAAAATAGAAGGGATAGTGACATATGGATAACACAAAGGGAAAAACTATTAATGAATTGAAGGTAGGACAAAGCGCTTGCTTTACAAAAACTGTTTCAGAGGCAGATGTTTATAACTACATTGGAGTATCTGGTGACTTTAACCCTGCCCACATCAATGAAGAGTTTGCTAAAAAAACAAGATTTAAAAAACGTATTGCTCACGGTATGATTAGTGCAGGATTTATTTCTTCAGTATTAGGAACCCAACTTCCTGGACCAGGAACTATCTATTTAAATCAAGATCTTAAATTTACACATCCAGTTCATTTTGGGGATACTATTACAGCAACTTGCACGGTGGAAGAAATCTTTCCTGACACAAACAGGGTAATTATGGACACAGTTTGCGTGAATCAACATGGACAAACAGTAATAGAGGGTAGGGCTTTAGTTTTAGCTCCACTGGAATAACAATATAAGAGGACGGCGCTATATTACATAGCGTCGTTTTTTATATTTGAGTAAAATTTAAATTAGGATATTTGATTTTATAGAATTATGGACTATTTGTTAAAGACTAAAAAGAAAAAATCTTCTGATAATATTGCTCGTATTTAAATTTATCAGCCTAATTTTATATACAAAGAAGCCAACTATTAAAGAAAAATAAAGTTTTTAATGAAGGTGATTTTGATAGCTGGTATCAAAATCAACCTGTCAAGAATGACTATTTTTAAAGAATGATAAAGATTTCCCAAATTGAATTTTTTCAGTAGAATAATGTACTTTAATAAAATTTAGTGTTATAATTATAACAAATGGTAAAAATATAGGCATATGCCAAATAAGGGGTGAAGTTTTATGAGTTCAAGAAATCTCACTTTTTCCGTAGGTGGAGTTCACATGGACGAACACAAAACTTTGACAGAAAAAATCGCAATTGAGAGGATGCCAAGTCCAAAGATTGCCTACATACCTATGTCACAACACATTGGAGCGCCATGCTCACCTGTTGTGTCTAAGGGCGATTCTGTTAAAGTTGGCCAAATTGTTGGGAATTCTGATGCTTTTATTTCAGCAGCTATACACTCTTCTGTATCAGGTACAGTTAAAGAGATTAAAAAAATGTATACAGCTGATGGAAGGTATTGTGATTGCGTCGTTATAGAAAACGATGGCAAGGATGAAATGACTGATGATCTAAAGTCTTTTAAGGATTACAAGGATCATCCAATTGACGATCTAATTCCTTTTATTAAAGAAAAGGGAATCGTAGGAATGGGGGGAGCTGGTTTCCCACTTCACGCTAAGCTAAAGAGTGAAGATCCAGTTCTTGATGAATGTATAATCAATGGTGCAGAATGTGAGCCTTTCCTTACATGTGACCATAGAATTATGCTAGAAAAAACTGAAGAAATATTAGAAGGTCTAGACATTTTCTCATATTATTACAACAAAGAAGCTTCCTATATGGCAATTGAAGAAAACAAACCCGATGCAATTGCTAAGATGGAAGAAGTTATTGGGGAAAATCCTAACTGGAAGCACCTAAAGGTTGTTGGATGCCAAACTAAGTATCCACAAGGTGATTCAAAGAGACTTTCTGAAGCAGTTGTTGGAAGAATTGTTCCACAAAATGGTGTAACAAATGATGTTGGAGTTTTCCTAACAAATGTTGGTACTACTCTAGCCTTCTACGAAGCTATGATCGAAGGAAAGCCTTCCTATGAAAGAGTTATAACTGTTTCTGGTTCTGGTATTAAGGAACCTAAGAATATTCTCGTTAAAATAGGTACTCCTGTGGGAGATATCCTAGATTTCTGTGGTGGAGTAAAAGACAACTTCAAGGAAATCATCTGTGGCGGTCCTATGACTGGTAAGTCCGTATTTAATCTTGACTCTCCAGTTACTAAAACTACTTCTGGTATTTTAGTTTTCACTGAAGAAGAAGTCACAGAAAGAATTGAGTCTCCATGTATTAGATGTTCAAGATGTGTTGATCACTGCCCAGCTCATATAAATCCAACTGATATTAATCATGCGATTTTAAAGGGCGATGTGGACTTATGCATGACTCTTCATGCTGACCAATGTATGGAATGTGGTATATGTTCCTTTGTATGTCCAGCTAAGAGACATCTTACAGCATCTATTAAATTAGCTAAACGAGAAATCAGAGCTAATCAAAAGAGATAGGAGGGATCAATTTGGAAAATAATAAAATTAATAAAGATCCGATGACAGTAAATGAGGCACGTTTTGTTTCACTAGCACCTCATATTAGGTCAAACGACACTGTTAGAAAGATTATGCTTGATGTTATTATTGCACTTGTTCCTGCAATGATTGCTTCTGTTTATTTCTTTGGAACAAGAGCTATAGCTCTTTTAGCAGTATGTATCGGTGCTTGTGTATTTACTGAACTTATTACACAAAAATGCCTAAAGAAAACTGTACAAATCGCTGATTTATCTGCTGTTGTTACAGGGATATTGATTGCACTTAACATGCCTGAGTCTTTCCCATTATGGATGGCAGCTTTCGGATCAGTTTTTGCAATATTAGTAGTTAAAGAATGTTTTGGTGGTATTGGATTTAACTTTATGAACCCAGCCCTTGCAGCAAGACTTGTACTTATGACATCTTGGCCAAAACAAATTACAGATTATATTTCACCAGAAATATTGAAGCAAGGTATTACAACATCATCTGCAGCAGTGGATGGAATATCTTTTGCAACACCTCTTCAAATAATAGCTTCTGGCGATTTTACTAATCTTCCATCATTGGGAGATATGTTTATGGGAAATATTGGTGGTGTAATAGGAGAAACTTCTGCAATTGCACTTCTAATTGGTTTTGTTTACCTAGTAGCAAGAAAGGTAATTACTTGGGAAATTCCAGTTATCTATGTAGCAACTACTGCAGTGTGCCTATTTGTTCTTGGAATCCCAATGGAACTAATACCTTATGAACTACTTGCAGGTGGTTTGTTACTTGGTGCTATCTTTATGGCAACTGACTACACTACAAACCCAATAAACAAAAAGGGAAGAATTATTTTTGCCCTTGGATGTGGTATCTTAACTGCAGTTATTAGGGTTAAGGCATCTCTTCCAGAAGGTGTTTCATACGCAATATGTCTTATGAACCTCGCAACACCATTAATTGACAAACTTACAGTATCAAGTGCATATGGGGAGGCGAAGTAAATGAAAGAACCAGTAAAATTTGGAATAATACTTTTAGTATTCTGTGCCCTATCAGCAGGTCTTCTTGCAGCTGTAAATAGTTTTACGGCTCCAGTAATTGCAGAAACTGAACTTAAAAATACACTTGCATCCTATGAGGTTATTTTTGGTGATGCTGCAGATAGTTTTGAAGAATACGATCAAGCTAAATTAGATGCAATAAAAGAAAAATATCCAAACATAGAAAAAATCTTTGTTGCCAAAAAGGGACAAGATGTTGTTGGATATGGTGTAAACGTAAAATCAAATGGTTATGGTGGAGCTATGGTTAACGCTCTTGGGTTCCTACTTGATGGCGATAAAATCGCTGGATTTAGAAATATATCCAATGGTGAAACAAGTGGATTTGGTTCTAGAATCACAACTGACGAATACTATCCATCATACGAAGGGAAATCTGCAGCAGGTCCTTTAAAACTTTCTAAGGATCCAAAGGCCGAAGATGAAGTTATGTGGCTAACATCAGCAACAATTTCTTCTAAGGGAGCACTTGCAGGTTCCAACGATGCCATTAAAGTTTATGACGAAGTTCTAAAGAATGAATAAGGAGGTTTAAAATGAAATTATCTAAAGTATTTTTAGACGGTGCTTTCAAAAACAATCCTGTATTCATACAACTTATAGGACTTTGTTCAACACTGGCTATTACAAACAGTTTAACAAACTCACTAGCAATGGGTATAGCAGTTACCTTCGTACTTATAATGAGTAACGGTGTAGTATCTGCCCTTAGAAATGTAATTCCCGATAAAATAAGAATTCCTTGCTTTATCGTAGTAATTGCAACTTTCGTAACATTAGTACAAATGATCCTTCAAGCATATGCCCAATCAATTTATGCAGCACTTGGTATCTTCTTACCACTAATCGTAGTTAACTGCTGTATACTTGGTGAAGCAGAAGGTTTCGCCTACAAGAACAAACTTATCCCATCAATAATTGACGGAATAGGAACAGGAGTAGGCTACACAATTGCAGTTCTTGCAATGGGTCTTGTACGTGAATTCTTCGGTTACGGAACATTATTTGAAAAACAAATCTTGCCAGAAGCCTATCCAGGAATTGGTCTTATGGGAGCTCCAGCTGGTGCCTTCATACTTCTTGGATTCTTAATAGCAGGATTTAAAATATTATTAAATAGGAGGGCAGACTAATGTTAGAAAGTATTTTAACTATTTTAATTTCAACAATACTTGTAAATAACTATGTTTTTGCTCAGTTCTTAGGAATTTGTCCCTTCTTAGGTGTATCTTCCAAGACAGAGACTGCCCTTGGAATGGGTATAGCCGTTACCTTTGTAGTTGTACTTGCATCTGCAATAACATGGCTAATTCAAATTTTTGTATTAGACAAATTTGGACTTGAGTATTTACAAACAATTGCATTTATACTTGTAATTGCATCCCTAGTACAATTTGTAGAAATGTTTATTAAGAAGTCATCACCTTCACTTTACCAAGCCATGGGTGTTTACCTTCCACTAATTACTACAAACTGCGTTGTACTTGGTGTAACAGTATTAAACGTGCAAAACGGATATAACTTAATAGAAACAATCTTTAGTGGATTTGGAGCTTCTATAGGCTTCACACTTGCTTTAGTACTAATAGCAGCCCTAAGAGAAAAACTTATGCTAGCAAATGTACCTAAGGCACTTCAAGGTGTTCCTATTGCACTTGTGAGTGCTGGTCTTATGGCAATAGCATTCTCAGGTTTCGGCGGATTGGTATAGGAGGTAATTATGGAACTTAGTACAATACTTACCCCAGCGATCTTTTTAGGAATTGCGGGAGCCTTCTTTGGAGTAATACTCTCCATTGCATCAAAGGTTTTTTATGTAGAAGTTGATCCAAAGGTAGCAGAAGTTAGAGATGCCCTTCCAGGCGCAAACTGTGGAGCTTGTGGTTTCCCAGGTTGTGATGGACTTGCAGAAGCCATTGCCTCTGGCAAAGCACCAGTAAATGGTTGCGTAATTGGTGGTGCAGACACAGCTGAAAAAGTCAGCACAATAATGGGTGTCAATGCAGGAAATGTTGATAGAAATGTTGCAGTAGTACACTGTCAAGGTGACTGCAATAAGGCAAAAAATAAATACGATTACAATGACCTAGTTGACTGTAGACTTATGGCAGACTACCAACAAGGAGCAAAAGCTTGTAACTTTGGCTGCTGCGGTGGAGGAACTTGCGTAAGCGTATGTGAATTCGACGCCATCCATATGGTTAACGGAGTAGCAGTAGTTGACAAGGAAAAATGTGTAGCTTGTATGAAGTGTATCAACATTTGTCCTAAGAAAATTATTTCTCTAAGACCTTACAAATCAAAAACAGTTGTAGAATGTAAGTCACTTGATTCAGGAAAAGTTGTTAGAAATAACTGTAGCATCGGTTGTATAGGATGTGGAATCTGTGAAAAGAACTGCCCTAAGGATGCAATCCATGTAGAAAACAACCTAGCATCAATTGACTATGACAAGTGTATCAACTGTGGAATTTGTGTTTCAAAATGTCCAACAGGAGCAATCTATTGTGAATATCCTGAAAGAGTGGAAAAAATGAAACAAAAGGAAAAAGAAAAGAAAGAAAAAGAAAGACAAGCAAAACTTGCAGAAGCCCAAGCTAAAAAAGCAGAAGCAGAAAAAGAAAAAGTTAATGCTTAAACTTTAAATTTCAAATTTCAAATTCAAATCGAAACTGTCGTGTGAAAGCGGCAGTTTTTTCTTGTGCAAATTTTATAATAAATTTATTAATCAAGATAATACGAGTGAAGTTATTAAAATTTATATATGTTATAATTAGTTTAAATAATTGAGTTATTTTAAATAGTAATAATGAGGGAAATTTTTAGATGCGCTTATGAGTAAAATTAAATTGCTAATTATAGAAGACAATGAAGATATTATTGACTTAATAAAATTATATAAGCCTGAATCTATGAAAATCTACGATGCAAAAGATGGCAAACAAGGTTTGAAATTATTTGATGAAGAAAAATTTGATTTGATAATTTTAGATTTGATGTTGCCAATATTAGATGGTTATCAAGTATTAAAGAAAATTAGAGAAACAAGTGATATACCAATTATAATATTATCTTCTAAAAATCTTGACTTTGAAATCATACTCGGATTAGATAAGGGTGCAGATGATTATGTTGTTAAGCCATTTAATCCTATGGAATTGTTTGCACGAGTCAATGCATTGTTGAGGAGAGTTGATTCAAAAAATAATAATAAGATTATAAAAGCAGGGAATTTAGAATTGAATATTGAAACTTGTGAAGTATTTCGTTCAGGAAAAATTATAGATCTTACAGGTCAAGAATATAAATTATTAGAATTTTTGATGAAAAATATGAATAAGGTATTTACTACTGATATTTTATTAGAAAGAATCTGGAATGACAATGAATATTATGATAATAATATAGTTTCAGTTTATATTAGTAGATTGAGAGATAAAATTGGAGATCGAGATTGCGAAAAGAAACATATTATAACAATAAGGGGATTGGGCTATAAATTTAATGAGTAAAAATAAACAAATTACATTCAACAAGTTTTTGTTCATAAGCATACTATCCATTGTTCTTATTGTATATGTATATAACATCTTAACTTCAAGTATTTTGGAAGTAGTTGGGAATAAAATATTTTCAAATATTGCTTATAAGTATTCTGCAGATTATATTTTTAATGAGGATCTAAGTAAGAATAAGAATAAAATTAAAAAGCTTGATGGCTGGATACTAATATTAAATAATGATTTATCTTTGAGCTATGTATCAGATAATAATGTTCCAAAAGATTATTCTTTTGATGATATTGTAAATCTAAATAAAGGCACCTTTAAATACAAAGGAAGAACTTATTTTGCATCTATGAAAAATATAGAAAAAAATGGAATAAATAAATATGGAGTTGTTATTTTACCAACAAAATATATTACTAATAGGGTGTTTGTTACTCCGGGCATGCAAGATTCAGGGTTATTTCTTCTATTTTTGACACTAAAAGTGATCTTATTTATTTTAGGAACTTTTATAGTTGTGTTGATATTTTCGAAAGTATTGCATAAGAAATTATATAATCCTTTAAGTGAATTAGAAAAGGGTTTTAAGAAGTTAAAGGAAGAAGACTATTCATTTAGTTTAAGAAAACAAGAATACAATAATATTACTGAATTTGTTTTTATTCAAAATGAGTTTAATTCGACTGTGAAATCTTTAAGAGAATTTCAAAAAGAGAGACTTGAAAATGATAAAAAAAGGATTCAGTTATTTATTGATATAAGGCATGATTTTAAGACACCAATTACTGTTATTAAAGGTTTCTCAGAAGCAATAATTAATGGAAAAATTCCAATAGAAAGTTCTAAAAAATATTTGGAATCCATTAACAAAAATGCATCAAATATAGACTCTTTGTTAAACGAATTATCAGAAATTATAGAGTACGAGGATTATTCATATAATTTAAATCTTGAGGAAATTGATTTCTGCGAATTTACAAGGAAAGCAATAATAGATTTTTTACCTATATTTGAGCAAAATGATATGAATGTAATAATTAACATTCCGGATGAAAAATTATATGTAAAAATTGATCAAAACATATTCTCTAGAGTTTTTAAAAATTTGATGAAAAATATAATTGATCATAATGAAAAACATATTACAGTGTATTTTTCTATAGAAAACTGTTTCAAGAAAGTTAAACTAATTATTGGAGATAGCGGAAATAAAATAAATGAAGAGTTGGCAAAAAATATTTTTGAACCATTTGTTACTAATGATACTTCGAGAAATACATCTAATAAAAATAGAGGGCTTGGTTTATCTATCGCGAAAAAAATTGTAGAGAAACATAATGGACAAATATTTTTGAATCAAAACAATACAGAGCTTTACAATAAAAGCTTTATAATAGAATTAAATAAATTAAATTAAGACATATGGATCTAGGTTATTTTTCTAGATCTTTTTTTATTGATTTTTAATTTTAAAATATTTAATATTGCTGAAAGGTTTATTAACATTAGAGAAAGATTAGAATAGCATGAGAGTAATGCTTATTTGTTATCATATCTGTAAATAAGTGATAAGGAGGATTATTATGGAACTGTTGAAGTTAGAATCCATTACAAAAGATTATGGCAATGGAAAAGGATTATTTGATTTTTCAATGAATTTGAATAAAGGTGAAATTGTAGGCCTAATAGGAATTAATGGTGCTGGGAAAACAACTTTATTAGACACAGTTTCTGGGAAAATTTTAGCAGATTCAGGAGAAATTTTTTATGATGGTGAAAAAATAGGAATTGACTCTAAATGTAGAAAAGAATTCGGAATTTCTGTCAACCCTGGTTTTTATGATTATCTTAATACTTATGAAAATTTAAAGGCTATTTTATATTTGAACGGAATAAGTGATAAAAAGATTGTAAATGAAAAAATTAAAAATGTTTTGAAAATAGTTGGTCTTAAAAATGTTGAGAACAAGAAAATAAAAGAATTTTCCTTTGGGATGAAACAAAGATTAGGTTTTGCACAGGCAATACTAAATTCAGGATCAATTATGTTATTAGATGAACCCTTTGTAGGTCTTGATGTCAATGGAAGAAATATGGTTAAAGAATATGTAAAAGAAATGGTAGAAAAAAATCAAATGGCAGTTGTATTTTCGGATCATAATTTAGATGAAGTTAAAGCCTTGTGTAATAGATTGGTTGTAATAAGAAATGGAAGAAAAATTTATGATGGAAATCTAGATATAAAGAGTTCGATTATAATAAAAGTTAAAGATAGCAGTGGAATTGATAATTCTATAGCTAAAAAAATTGATTCAACTACAGTTGAAGTCACAGAAAGAAATATTAATGACAAGATAAAGAATATTACAAAAATAACAGAAATAACAAGAATTGAAAAGGTCATGAATCCCTTAGAAAAGATGCTAGAGGTGAATAATAATGTTGAAAATCATTAAATTTGAAATTGGTAAGCAGGTTAAAAGAAAAGAAAATTTAATTTTATTTTTTATGTTTTTGATGCCATTACTGTATTCAATAGGTGTTTACAGAAACTCAAATATTATTACTTACAATAGTAGTGAACTTGTTAATGGACTTTCTTTTGCCAAGGATATGTTTACTTTTATATATATGGCTTTTATTGTTTATATTATATTAGCAATAAACAGTTCAAATATATTAAGGGGAGAAATAGAAAATGATAGTATAAGTATAATGCTCACAAGGATAAATAATAGAGGTAGAATTTATAGAGCTAAATTATATACTCAAATTATTTACTGGACGGTGATTACATGCTTATTTGTTTTATTTTCTATATTTTGCTATTACATTTTTATATCGAAATTAAAAATTGCAAGTGGTAGCATTGTAAGTAAAGGATGGATAAGTGATACCTTAATTATTATTTCATTATGGTCTTCATACATTTTTGCAATAAGCATGGTTCAAAGTTTGAGTATGAATTTTAAACCTTTTGTTTCAATAGGAATATTTATAATAGTTTTTATAATTTTAATATACTTGAAAGAATTTCCTAAAGTTCAATTGGTGTCCCCATTTTATTATCTCAATAAAATTTTAAATGATTGGAATACAATAACTTTTGTTAAGTATATGATAATTAACTGGGGAATAATATTTCTATTTTCTTTTTTAGGAATTAAAAAATTTAAGAAGAGTGACTTATGAGAACTAAATAAGAAATATTTTATATTAAGAAATTTTATTATCGAATTTTTAAAAAAGTATTTGACAAGATGTTTTTTATTCCCTATAATTTAATGCAAATCATAATTTTATTTATAAAAAATATTGGAAAAAACGAGTAGGTTTATTAAAGTTTTCAGAGAGTAGGCGTTTGGTGAAAGCCTATAATGGAGATAAATTCGAAAATCCTTTTTCTTTATGCAAGTCTGAACCTTAGTAAGATTTGCCGCTTTAGTAGGCGTTATCTATACTCGGCATTGATTGATGCTTGTTAAGAGAGCTTACATATTTGTAGGAACTAAGGTGGTAACGCGATAATTCGTCCTTTGTCTATTATTTAGACAAGGGACTTTTTTTATTTATAAAATTAAAATTTAGGAGGAAAGAATGAAAAATTTATCAAGAAGTCAGTTTACTCAAGTGAGCATAATGCTCTTTGGATTGTTCTTTGGAGCTGGAAATTTAATTTTCCCTCCATTCTTAGGAAATCAAGCAGGGAATAAAACTTTAATTTCCCTTTTGGCTTTTTCTGTTACTGCAATTATCTTCCCAGTCCTTGGAACTATAGCTGTTGGCAAGACTGACGGACTTAAAAACTTATCTTCAAGAGTTGGAGAAAAGTTCGCCCTAGTTTTTACTACTGCAATATACCTTTCTATAGGACCTGGTCTTGGAATACCAAGAGCTGGATCTGTTCCTTTTGAGATGGCAATAGCACCTTATGTACCAGAAACTTTTAACCTATCTCTTGTAAGACTTGCCTATACATTTGTATTCTTTGCTGTTGCAATGTGGGTTTGCTTAAAGCCTAACAAGTTAGTTGCAAGAGTTGGAAAATATCTTACTCCAACACTTTTGCTTTTAATATTTATAATGTTTGCAAAAGTTATGACTCTACCAAAGGTCCCTGCGATGCCAAGTGGAAATTACAAAGACGCTCCAGTTGTTGCTGGTTTCCTTGCAGGTTATGACACTATGGATGCAGTTGCAGCTCTTAACTTTGGTTTTGTTGTCACTCTTGCTATAAGAAGATTTGGCGTTGAAGATAAGAAGCTTGTTACTTCTTATACTGCTAAGGCTGGTCTACTTGCAGGTAGTGTTTTGTTTGTAGTTTACCTAATGCTTTCAACAATGGGTATGGTTACTTCAAAGGCCTTCGCTGGTGTAGAAAATGGTGCAGTTGTTCTTACAGAAGCTGTTAAGCTTGTATTTGGCAACTTTGGTTTAGTTCTTTTGGCTTCAATATTTACTCTTGCTTGTTTAACAACTTGTATAGGTTTAATATCAAGTGGATCTGAATATTTTTGCACCCTATTTAACCGCAAGATGTCTTATGGCAGATGGGTTTTCCTTTGGACCTTCTTCTCCTTTGTAATGGCAAACTTTGGTCTTAATAAACTTCTTGCTTTATCAGTGCCACTACTAACTGTTATATATCCAGTTGCCTTAGTCTTAATACTTTTAGGATTTACGCATGACTTTGTTGGTTACTCAAGACTTTCTTATAAGGCATCAGCCTTCTTTGCAGTTTGTCTACCACTTGTATCTGTTGCCAAGTCAACATTTAATCTAAGTCTGCCTCTATTGACAAAGCTTGAAGCAAGCCTTCCAATGGCATCAAGTGGTTTGTCTTGGGTCCTACCAAGTCTTGCTGCTGTAGTCTTAGTTGAAGGATACTCAAGATTAGTATCACCATCAAAGGCTAGTGTAAAAGCAGAAAATTATATGTAAAACAATTTAGAAACTTTAAAACGGTCTCACATGATTAATGTGGGACTTTTTTTTATGCTTTCTTGCAAAGAGGATCAAAAAAATTTTAGATGCTTGTGATGAAAAAGAAATATGGCAAATAAATTCTAATTGAATATAATTAAAAATTTTTTTGAATAGAAAAGTATTTTTGTTAAGAAAATTGAAAAAAGAAATATTATAATAATCTCGATAATTATTATCAATTGACTTGATATTAAATAAAGAGAGGTGTTATATTTTGAAATTATACAAAAAATTATTTTCCTACATACCTGAGAGAAAACTTCACGGTATTCTTGCATGTCTACTTACGACCTTGGGCATTGTTTTAGAATTTTATGCCTATTATTTAATTTGGATTTTGCTAAAGAATGTATTTACTGGTGGGGTCTTATCAGAAGAAAGAAGTCTTGCAATAAAAATTTTATTTTTATTTATTGCCTATGGTCTTTTATACTTTATGGGTCTTTGGATGAGTCACTTGGCAGGCTTTAGACTTGAAACGCGTCTTCGTGAAAGAGGTATAAGGCATCTTCTTAGGGCATCTAATACTTTCTTTGACCTACATAATTCTGGAGAAGTGAGAAAAATAATTGACAACAATGTGGAGCAAACTCACATGATTGTGGCTCATTTAATTCCAGATCAAACAGCAGCCTTTTTGACTCCTATACTTATGATTATCTTGACCTTCCTATTGGATTTATACCTTGGAATATTTTTTATTGTCATTGTCCTAATAAGTTTAGTCCTTGTAAAAAATATGATGGGTGATCAGTCCTTTATGAAGAAGTACATGGATATGCTTGATGAAATGAACGCGGGTGCAGTTGAGTATGTAAGGGCTATGCCTGTAGTAAAGATTTTTAATGCACCCTTAATCGGTTTTAAAAAACTTTATGATTCGATTCTTGTTTATAAGGACATGGTCTATAAGTATTCTATGTCTTGCAGGGTTCCCTATGTCATATTCCAATGGCTTTTAAATATTTTTATAATTACGCCAATATTTTTGGGAATCTTTATGGTTAATAGGGGAGCTGATCCTGGTCTTTGGGCGGCAAAAATTTTATTTTTTACTCTATTCATGGGGATATTCTTTTCTAACACAATGAAAATTATGTATGTATCTATGTTTGTCTTCCAGGCAAATTCTGCTGTGGATAATCTTGAAAATTTGTTCAAGGAGATGAAGGCGAAGGAAATAGAATTTGGAAGCCAAAGGGAATTCTTAAACAAGAATATTGAATTTAAGAATGTAGACTTCTCCTATGACGGAGAAAATAAAATTTTAAATAACTTTTCTCTAAGTCTTGAAGAAGATAAGGTCTATGCCTTGGTGGGTAGTTCGGGTTCAGGTAAGTCAACTATTGCAAAATTAATTTCTGGTCTGTACCCCGTTGACTCAGGAGAAATTTTAATTGGAAATAAAAATATTTCTTCCTATGACAAGGAAAGTCTTATGAAAAACATAGGAATTGTTTTTCAAAACCCACAGCTCTTCCAGGGTATCTCCATTTTTGAAAATGTCAAGCTTGGGAAGAGTGATGCAAGTGATGAAGAAGTATTAAGGGCATTAAAACTTGCAAGGTGTGACGAGTTTATAGACAAATTCAAAGAAGGTTATGATGTAGTGATTGGAGCAGAAGGTGTAAATCTTTCTGGTGGAGAAAAGCAAAGGGTAAGTATTGCTAGGATTTTCTTAAAGAATCCAAAAATAATAATTATGGACGAAGCCTCAGCTGCTGCTGACCCCGAAAACGAATATGAACTACAAAGAGCCTTTAAGGAATTAATAAAGAACAGGACTACAATTATGATTGCCCACAGGCTTACTTCCATAAGAGGAGTAGATGAAATTCTTTTAATCGAAGATGGAAAGCTAATTGAAAGAGGAAGTCACGATAAACTTTACAAGGAAGATAGCAAGTATAAGAAGTTTGTGGAAATGTATATGAAGGCAAATGAATGGAGGGTTGATTGATGAAAACTTATTTAAAAAATCGCTTTGGACTTACAGACAAGGGGGCAGAGGGTGCCCTTGTTGCAATAAGATATTCTAGCCTAAAGAGCCTTTCTTATATGCTACCTATGTTCTTACTTATGTATGTAATGCAAGGCTTGTTAAATTTAGGAGACTTTAGTCCATGGATTTCAGTCATCGCCTATGTAATAATTGCCCTTCTTATGATTTTTGTAATTAATAGGGATTACATTACAACTTACAACGAAACCTATAAGGAATCTGCAAACCTTAGGATAGAAATTTCTGAAATAATTAAGGACTTGCCTCTTAGTTTTTATTCAAGTAGAGATTTAACAGATCTTTCTCAAACAATAATGAAGGATGTAGAAGCAATTGAACATGCACTTTCTCATGCACTTTCAGGATTTTATGGCTTTATAATAAATCTAGTTATTATTTCCATTTTGCTACTAATTGGAAATTTAAAGCTGGGGCTTGCAGTTATAGTACCAATTTATATTTCTGCTATTTTGAGTTTACTTTCCGGCAAGATTCAAAAGAAGGGAGTAAGTTCCTATTATAAGGAGCAAAGGAAGTCCTCGAAGATGTTTCAAGAACTCATTGACCTATCTACAGAGATTAAGTCTTACAATTTGACTGAAGAAAAGGAAAAAAGTGGCGTTGACTTTGTTAGGTCCTTAGAAAAGGAGCATATTAAGACAGAACTGGCACAAGTTATCCCCATTGTTTCTGCAACAGTTGTGGCAAATTTATCCCTTGCCCTTGCAATATATGTTGGATTAAATAGCTTGATAGATGGAGAAATAAATATCTTGTATTTTGCAGGCTACTTATTTGCTTCAGCAAGATTAATTGATGGAGTTGCTGCATTCAACGCATTTTATGGAGAGTTAATGTATATTGATTCGCCAGTTGAAAAGATAAAGGCACTTAGAAGTGAAAAAATTCAAAGGGGAAAAAGAGCAGATTTGAAGTCCTTTGACATTAAAGGAGATAAGGTTTCCTTCTCTTATCTCGATGACAAAAAAGTTATAGATAATATTTCCTTTAAGGCCTTGCAGGGAAAGACTACTGCCCTTGTTGGTCCATCTGGTTGCGGTAAGTCTACCCTAATAAAACTAGTGGCAAGGTTATATGATTACGACTCTGGAGAAATCACAATTGATGGTAAGAAGATAAAAAATATTGCCACACAAGACTTATTCAAACACATTTCCATGGTCTTTCAAGATGTAACCCTCTTTAATGGATCGGTAATGGAAAATATTAGGCTGGGCAGGTCCAGTGCCAGTGACGAAGAAGTCCTTGAAGCAGCAAGACTTGCCAACTGCGATGACTTTGTAAAGAAATTGCCAAGAGGATATGAAACAGAAATCGGCGAAAATGGTTCCAACTTATCTGGCGGTGAAAGACAAAGAATTTCCATAGCAAGAGCCTTCTTAAAGGATGCAGAAATAATTCTTTTAGATGAAATTGCCGCATCACTTGATGTGGAAAATGAAAAGTACATCCAAGAGTCTTTGAACAAATTAACAAAGAACAAAACTGTCATCATAATATCTCATAGGATGAAGTCAATAGAAAATGTAGACCAAATAATTGTTATGAAAGACGGAAAAATTGAAGACTTTGGAAAACATAAAGAACTAATAGAAAGAAGCAAGACTTACAAGAAGATGATTGAGTCATCAAAGAAGTCAGAAGAATTTGTATATTAGGAGGAGATAAGATGAAAAAATTTGGAATTCGGGATTTAGTAAATGCCGGTGTATTTTCACTGTTAACTGTAATGGCAACTTGGTGTGGAGGTATGATAGGTTTTATTCCTGTTCTTATGCCCCTAGTTCCCTTTGCTTGTGGTTTGGTTTCAGGGCCAGTCTTTATGCTTTATTCAACAAAGATAGACAAGTTTGGAATGGTCTTAATAATGGGAATAGTTTTTGGACTTGTATTTTCAATGTCAGGTCATGGGGCAATAGTTCTTCCTGCCATAATTGTCTTGTCATTAATTTGCGAGATGATATTAAAAAAAGGTGGTTATAAGTCAATAAAAACTGCAAGACTAACCTACATGGTCTTTATGATTTTTGCAGCTGCAAATTTAATACCAATTTATTTTGCCAGAGATGCCTTTGTTCAATCTTTAATCGACCAAGATTACGGAGCAGAATATGCAGAAAAACTATTATCTGTTATGCCAACTTGGTCCTTTATACCTGTAGTCCTAGTAGGTATGTTAGGTGGATACTTAGGTTGCACTATTGGAATTAAAATTCTAAATAAGCACTTCAAAAAAGCAGGAATGGCTTAATGAAAATTGACTTTAGGACAAAAATATTTTTAACAAATGTAATAGGGATTGCTGCCATTGAAGGTTCTCTTGGAAGAAGATATTATTATCTTGGAATTTTAATAGCAATCTTTCCCTATATACTTGCATTATTTGATAGAAAGTGGTCCCTTTTAATTAAGGGACTTTTATATACTTCTGTGGCAGTCCTAGCACAAGGACTCTTGCTGAATCTTTCGCAAAATTTTTTAACAATGATTTTAAACCTCTATGTTGGAATTATTATAAAAATCTTGCCTGGGGTTATGATGGGTTACTATGCTCTTGTTACAACAAAAATGAGTGATCTTGTTTACTCTTTGCAGAAAATAAACTTGCCAAATTTTTTGATCATTCCAGTTTCTGTAATGTTTAGATTTTTTTATTCAATAAAGGAAGATTACAAGAAAATAAATGAGGCCATGTATATGCATGGACTAAGTATGAAAAATTTTTTCAAAGAGCCTGCTAAGATTTTGGAATATAAATTTGTTCCACTTTTAATGATCACATCACAGACTGCTGATGATGTTGCCATATCAGCTATGACAAGGGGAATGAGAGTGGATGGAGAGAGGTCATCTATTTCTGATGCAAGCTTGAAGTTGCAAGATTATGTCTTAATAGCCTTTGGAATTTTTATAATTGTTTTATTCATCAGGGTGAAAATATGTTAGAGTTTAAAAATCTTTCCTTGGCCTATGAAAATTATGAGGGCAAAGAAAATACAATATTTGAAAATATTAATCTTTCCTTTGAAGGGGGAAGTGTAAATGTAATAAGTGGCCAGTCAGGTTCAGGCAAGTCAACTTTTATAAAGCTAATTAATGGTATAATTCCAGAGGTAAATAATGCGAAAATTTCGGGCCAGCTTTTATTTAAGGGAAAAAATTTATTTGACCAGGGTATAAGCGATAGGAGTCAATATATTTCCACAGTTTTTCAAAATCCCAAAAATCAATTTTACTGCATCAATTCAAGTGATGAGATGGCCTTTGCTCTTGAAAACAGAAATGTAAAAAGAGAGGAGATACTAAGTAAAATAGATTACTATACAAGGATTTTTGGGACAGACAAATTACTTGATAGAGATTTATTCAAATTATCAGGTGGGGAGAAACAACTTGTTGCAATTACGTCTGTTGCCCTAATGGATAATGAAATTTATATTTTTGATGAGCCCTCTGCCTCTCTTGATAATAAATCCATTGAAAGATTAAAAAATATTATTGAGATATTAAAGGAAAAGAAAAAAATTATAATTATTGCAGAGCATAGGCTTTACTACCTAAGGGACATAATGGATAAGCTCTTTGTCATTGAGGACAAAAAAATAAATTCCTACGAAAGAGAAGAGCTTAATGATGAATTCATAAGAAATCATAAGCTGAGAAGTCTAAAGGAAATAAAAAAGGAAGATTTGAATAAGGATAAATACATAAAAAAATCTTTTTTTGATAAAAATTTTGATCATGACAAAATAATGGAGTGTAGAAACTTTTTTTGCAAGTATAGGGGGAGTGATAAGGTAATTTTTGATTTTAACCTATCCTTTGACAGGGGGATTTATTTTATAATTGGAGAGAATGGAATAGGAAAGACCTCTTTTATAAGAAATATTTGCGGACTTAATAAGGGGCAAAGGGGAGATTTATATTATGGGTCTGAGAAAATAAAAAGGCCCTATGAAAAAATTTCTCTTGTAATGCAAGATGTGAACTATCAATTATTTACAGATTCAGTTTACTCAGAAATGTCAATAGTATCAGATGATGACCTTCTAAAGGAAAAAATCTTGCGTGATTTGGGACTTTGGGATAAGAAGGGCAGGCATCCGCAAGCCTTATCTGGAGGAGAGAAGCAAAGACTTGCCCTTGGACTAGCCCTTGCCAGCAAGAAGGAAATAGTTTTGTTAGACGAACCAACTTCTGGCTTGTGCCTGAAGAATATGACAAAATTAATTAGCTTCTTAAAGGAAATGAAAAAGCAAAACAAAACAATTATTATAATCACACACGATTATGAATTTATTAAGAGTGCAGATGAAAATATTTTGGAGTTTGTAAATGAAAAATACTAATTATTTAGCTTCTTGGGACTTTGAAGTCGTCGATGATAATGATGATTTTATAGAGTATCGAGGGATAAGCCATCCTAAAAATAAAATGAAAAATTATAAACTTTTTCCAGGACTTATGCTCATGTATATTGACTTAAGAGAAAAGTATCAAGTGCAAGCTTCTGATAGCAAGGGAAATAAGGGCTATAGGATTTCTTATAGCTATGAAGGTAATTACTTCACCTATATCAATGATACAAAAATTTTAATAACTCGAGAAATTTTTATTGGCAAGGCCCTTCCCTATGCAAGGGAATCTTATACGACCAAGGACAGGGTTCAGGCCTTTAACTTTATTATTTTTGAAAATCAGATAGATAAGGATTCCTTTCAGGGTAAAATATTAGAGGAATTTTTGAAAAAAATAAATTCAATAAAGGATATGGGTTTTGTATATAGGAATGAAAGACTAATTCAAAGGGCCAATGAACTTATACAGGTCTTAAAAAGTGAAGATATCTTGGGTATTTCTATAAAGGCTCTGGATTTAATTTACGATATTACCATGGAAAAAACTTCAGAAATAAGAAAATCTTATCAAAAGCAAGAAAAAAGCGAAGAAATTATTTTAATTGAAGAGTTTATTAAAGAAAACTTAGACAAGGATATTACCTTAGACCTGCTTACCAAGAAATTTAAAATCTCGAAGTCAAACCTAAATAAAAAATTCATCAGAAAATTTCAGTACACTCCTATAAAGTACCTCAACAATTTAAGGATGATGAAGGCAGAAGAAATTTTGATGAAGACAGATAAAAACATAACAGAAATTTCTATGGAACTTGGTCTCACAAGTCCATCAAATTTCACAAGGTCCTTTAAAAAATTTACGGGACTAAGTCCAAGTGAATACAGAAAAAAAGAAGCTCTAAGTGAATGAGCTTCTTTTTAATGTTTAAATTTTATAAAGTAAAGGAACCGATGTAATAATATTTACCTGCGTCCTTTAGGTCGATTGTCCATTTCTTTTCGATACCAATTGTCTTTAGCATTTCTTCCATATAGAAAAGGATAACGCCCATGTCTATTAGTGATCTTGTGTCTTCATCAGATTTTACCATGTAAGCTTCAACAACTGATCCCTTTAGTACGAATCTCCAAGGTTGGAAGTTCTTGTGGCTTGGTGCAAATCTAACAGATGAGAATACATCAAAGACTCCGTAATTTTCTAGAGTTTCAAAATTAATGATTTCCAATATCTTTTCGATTAGGGTGAAGATTGCTTTGATAAGCCGAAAATTTTCACAGGTAATTTTAATAATACTAGTTACAGCTTCATAATTAGCAAAAACTTTCAGCTGGACATATAATCCTAACTCTTCCCATTTTATTCGAGAATATGATGGATCTCGTCTTTACTCAATCTATCAAATTTATGGGCAAAAGCTATTCTTGAGTATAGTTTAGGATAAGGAGCCAATCGCTTTTCTATACTCGGCATTCCAATAAAGATCATAGCCGCATTTTTTGATCATATCTATATGAATAACTTGTGAAGCAATTGGATTATTTTCTGATAGGTTAGTGATTCTCTTTTTATCACATAAGATTGCTAACTGTTATGCGATTCCATTAAGAACAAATTGTTTTTAATCAGTGGTAAGTTGAGTTAAGAACAGTCTGAAGATTTGAGTAATAATCTTCAGCAATAGTTCTCATATAGTCCGTCCTTTCAGTAATGACTATGTTACTCTTATCGATTTTTCTAAAAATATTTTATAAATTTATTTTTGAGTTAGAATCAATTCAATTTTTGCTTTGAAACGATTATCCATAAAGTAAAAATATAGAATCTGAATAAGCAATAATACTAAAGCAATTAGAATAGTTTGTTTCCATATGGAAGCTGTGAGTAAATAGGATAACATGTTAACCGCAAAAATCGTATTGACTATCGCAAATAGAAGGGGTGCAAAGAATAAGATCGTAAATTGTTTGCGTTGCACTTCCTGGATTTTATTAATAGACAATCCAATTTTATAGAGGTTAGTATATGTGGGACTAGATCCTCTGATATTACTTAATAGACGGAAATAAATTAAGCTTCCAGCCGCAAGAATAAAGATTACACTTAGCATAATCCCAATATACGTTAAAACTTGATACGTATATCTTTCTAAATCAACTCTTTCAATTTTTTGTATCAAGAGGAAATCATTGCCTTCAGAAAGACCAGACCCTAAAAATTCTCTATTAACTCTTGCTGCTTGCCTTGCTTGTTCATCTGTAGTAATATCTGAAAAATGATACAAAAAGGCTGTTTGCCTATGCTCGAATATTTGTGATAATTGACTAAAAAGTTCATTATTCACTACATAAATGTCTCTGTAACGATAAGAATCAAAAATGTTGGGGCGATTATCGACGATAGTAAATTTTACATTATCAGTTATAGAAATTTCTTTTTTAGAACCACCATTTGATAGTGATACTACCTCATTGCCAGTCAGTTCTATTTTTTCACTTTCATTAGATGCACTATTGTAGTCATCTAGAGAAATGATAATCTCTTTTCCTTGATTGTCTTTTTGTAAAATAGATACACTATTTAACTGAAAAGATATTCCAGATTCACTGAGGTTAGAATTAATAAGCTCTATGTTATCCTCCTCTTTTTCATTCGGCTGAAAGGAAAAATAAGAAATATCAAATGGAGTTGTTTCGGAAACTTCATCGGCAGCAGTAGAGTTTAAGGCAATAGTTCCAATAGTAGTAATAAAAGCCACAGTTAATAGCAATGCTGAAATAAACATGGTCTTTGAATTACTAGATAATCGATATCTTAACTCAGAAACCCATAATGCTCTCGTATCTTTCAGATAGTATTCTTCGTTTCTTCTTACTTTGTCTGTAAAATACTTAGAGAATTGAGTGAAAAATAGGAACATGCCAATTGTTACCAATCCACCAATTAAAATGTGTAATATATCTGAGTTTTGAAGAGTATTCAGCATATCAAATCCCTGTGGTATTAATCGATTTATTAGATGAATATTAGCTAGGGCATATCCCAAGAGAATTAAGATTATAGCTGTGATAGATAAAAAACGAGAATATCTTATACTGCCATATTCATTCTGGTTTACATCTAGTAAGTTATATATTGGTCTTTTTAATATAACTTGTGATCTGAAGAATGCAATCAAAAAGAATAAAATGCTAAAAGCAATAATCGTAACAATGATTGATTTGATAGGGAAATAAAAGGAGATTGAGCTTAGATTAATTATATTTGCCATCAACAAGACCAGTATATGGCCAAATGCTAATCCGAGAAGTATCCCTACTATTATAGCTGAAAATCCAATTATCATATTTTCTATTATAATTAGTCGACGCAGTTGTTTTTTCGACATTCCCATCATAAGTAAAACACCAAACATACTTTCACGTCTAGCTAAAAATGAATTTATTGATAATCCTAAGAAGAATATCGCAAACAACACAACTATTACTTGAGCAGACCCCATAATGGTTGCAACTGCTCCTGGACCTTGATTAAGTTCAGGGTGAAACTGATTTACTGAAAAGATAAAAAAGACAAATACTGTAAACATGCAACTTAGCCAATAACCAATGTAGGTTTCTTTATCCCTTATTATATTATTTTTAGCAAAATCTCGGAGATTCATTTTACACACCTCTAATTACACTAAGAACATTGAGAATATTTTCTCTATATTCTATAAGATTATTCCCTTTACGGATTTCATTATAAATTTTTCCGTCCTTTATAAATATGACTCTCTGACTATAAGTTGCTGTTTCAACATCATGTGTTACTAAAAAAGTAGACATTCCATAGTTACGATTAAGATTTTCAAAAATTTTCATAACTTCTTCAGAATTAGCAGAATCCAAGTTTCCCGTCGGCTCGTCTGCCAGTAATAATTCCGGCTGATGGACAATAGCCCGTGCAATTGCTGTTCTTTGAGCCTGTCCTCCTGAAATTTCTTGCGTACGTTTATTTAATATATGTAAAATACCTAAGGATTTAGCTACCTTCTCTGATTTTTCTTTCATAGATTTAATTCCCTCATTCTTAAACATCAAAGGTAGCATAATATTTTCTCTTACTGTTAATGTTTCAACTAGGTTAAAGTCCTGAAAAACAAATCCTAATGTATTACGCCTAAATAATGCTGCTTCTTCATCATTAAGATTAGCTATGTTTCTTCCTGCAACAATAACACTTCCAGAGGTAGCTGGTAAAATACCAGAAATAATATTCAATAAAGTTGATTTTCCGCTTCCAGAAGGCCCCATTATTGCGACAAACTCACCCTTTTGAGTAGTTAAGGAAAGGTTATCCAGACCCTTTGACTTCACTATATCCCCATACACATGACTAACGTTATTTAGTTCTAATAAATTCATTACTATCACTCCTTTATTCATATATTAAAAGATTTTTTTTGATTATAATATCGAGAAAAATAAAAAAAGATGACAACTTTGTCACCTTTTATTCTTAATCAAAATATATAGTGAATTTTGTTCCTTTTGACTGTTCAGACTCAACTTTAATCTTATGCCCTAATTGCTCTAAAATTTGTTTAACTAAATAAAGTCCTATACCCGAGGAGTTATTATTAGTACGTCCGTTTTTTCCAGTAAAATACAAATCAAATATACGAGGAATATCTTCCTTTATAATTCCTACACCTGTATCACTAATCTCTAAACAACACTTATTATCTATTTGCTTTATGTTAAAAATAATTTGATTAGTTGGATTAGAAAATTTTATAGCGTTATGGACTAATTGATCAATGATAAAATCTAACCATTTTTTATCACTTAGCACAGTTGAGCTAGTATTTTCTATATTCACTTTAGGAAACACTTTGTTTTGAATAAACAATCGCTTATTTTGGTTGATTATTCTATTTATACTTTCACTTAAGTTTATTGGCTCAATTTTTAAGTCCCTGTCTACTGCCTCTATTCTTGCTAAGTTCAAAATGTTGTTTAGCTGCTTATCTATTTGATCCAACTCAACTAATAGTTGCATGTTCTCTTCGTTATACTTTCTGTTCTGCAACGCTAGACTCATTGAACTGATTGGAGATTTCATTTGGTGTACCCATTGAACAATATAAGTTCTCCATTCACTATTTTTAATTTTATAACTTTCGATTTCATTCAAGAATTGATTATAATTTTGATTTTCATGATTAATAAAAGAATCAGTAAACAAATCAGTTCCTTGTAGCCTTTTTTTCATATTTCTTAAATTTGAAGACTGTATACTTAACGTTTTATATACTGTAGCTTTCTTGTAATACCGTATGGTAAGAAATATAAAAAGAATGAATAAAGATAAAAAGAACATATAAATTATCAGTTGTGAACTAAGATATTCTCCACCTAACCAAATTATAAGCAGTATAAATATAAAATTAATTACATATAATAAAATAAAACTCAAATGGTCTTTTATGAATAACTTCATCTACCATCTTCCTCTGCAACTAATTGATATCCAAAAGTCCGAATTGTTCGTATGCCAATGGGCAGTTGATTATCGTCTATTTTTCTTCTGATTCTTCTTATATTTACATTCAAGGTATTTTCCTCTACGAAATTATTTTCATCCCATACTTCAAAAAACAATTCATCTCTTGATACAGAGTTAGGGTATTCTTCAATCAATTTTTTGAGTATTTTCAGTTCTGTAATAGATAAATCAATTTGCTTATCTCCAGCTAACAGCTGCTGTCTGTCCTTATCCAAGATAATATTGCCAACTTTTAATTGTTCATTTATAGTAGTTCCCGATAATTCTCCAAATGTACGTCGAAGCAAACTATTAATTTTTGCGATTAAAATTTCGCTATCAAAAGGTTTAGTAATGTAATCATCTGCTCCATATTCAAGTGCCATAATTTGATCCATATTACTATCTCTTGAAGAAATTATCATAATAGGATTTGATGTTATTTTTCGGATTTTACGACACCAATAAAACCCATTATAGTAGGGTAAATTAATATCTAAAATTATTAAATCAGGCTTTGTGTCCACTACTCTGTCTTCGATATCTTGAAAATCATCTAGAATTGAAGAACGAAAATTATATTTTTCTAATACATTAGTAATGCTTTTAGCTAAACCGAAATCATCTTCTATTATCAATATATTATATACCAAATTTTTACCTTCTTACTTTCAAATCCGTTTAACAGTTATCTTTTTAGCTTTCTCAAAAATTTTAAATTCCTAACGAGGACTAATAAATTTACTTATTAACCATTATAACAGTTTCTTTTCCTCAATATATATTAATTATTCTACTTATGTAAAATACCTTTTAAGTTTAATACAAAATAGAATCAAATTTGTACTCATTTGTGTCAAGAGAAATCTCATATCTAGAGAATAAATTCACCAATATGGATATAGATGTAGATAGATACAAAGTAAGAAATAGAAATGATCTAAACCCTAGAAATCTAACCGAATAAAAAGAATCAGAGTTGGAAGATTTTATAGAGTACTCAAAAATAATCCTTGATGTACTAGGATATAAACTATTTATTCAATAGTAAATCCTAAGCAGCGACCTTTGTTTTAGGAACTAACGCAAATGAGAAAAACATTGGAAAACTGAAAATAGTATAAGTTTGAAAGACTAAGAAGAAAATGAAATGAAGTAGTAATAACAGGTAGGATACGATGTTCGATTTCAAGATCGTCTTTTATGATTGAGGACTTTTGCCTTTATTAAAAGACAATAAAAAAAGAAGGGAGATAAACCCTTCTTCTCTGTCATTATAAATTATAGTGTAAAGGAACCGATGTAATAATATTTACCTGCGTCCTTTAGGTCGATTGTCCATTTCTTTTCGATACCAATTGTCTTTAGCATTTCTTCCATATAGAAAAGGATAACGCCCATATCTATTAGTGATCTTGTGTCTTCATCAGATTTTACCATGTAAGCTTCAACAACTGATCCCTTTAGTACGAATCTCCAAGGTTGGAAGTTCTTGTGGCTTGGTGCAAATCTAACAGATGAGAATACATCAAAGACTCCGTAATTTTCTAGAGTTTCAATGGAAATTGGATTTCCTAGAGTATCAGCAAAGACAATTTCTTCAACTGTAAGTCTTGAGCTTGTAACTTCTGGATCAAAAAACTTTTTCTTTTGACCGTAGCCTATTGCTATTAGATAGTCGATGCCTGTTCCGTTTTCGCCAAAGATTGCCTTCTTAGTTTCGTGGTCAACCTCGTCCACTGTTATCCAACAAGTGTCTAAGTCTAGGTCAACGATTTTTGTGTTTAGCTTTTCAAGGCAGTAGCCACCCTTTAAGATGTTAAGTGGTTTGTCGTTTTTAATATCTAGTGCAATGTAGTGTGGAGCTTCGATCATAACTCCTGCGTATCCTGCCTTGCCCCTAAGACCTTCGGCTACGATTTTCCCATTTTCGTAAAGTGAAAAATTTATTTCGCTTTCTTCACGGTCTAGCTCATCCATAAGTAATTTTATATTTTCCAAAGAATCTCTTGGCACAGTGTCCTTTTTAAAATTTCTCACTGATTTTCTCTTTTGTAAAAAGTTTGTCATTAACATAGTAATCCCCCCTAAAACTCTTCTTAATAAAGATTATATCACAAGGGAGGGCTCAAAAATAGATTTAAAATAATTACCTTATAGTTTAAACTATAGGAGGAGGGAGGGATAAAGTGAATTTAACACCAAGTCAATTAAAAGCTGTAGACCACTTTGAGGGTCCTGCCATTGTTTTGGCAGTTCCTGGTGCAGGAAAGACTACTATGATTTTGCACAGGACCAAAAAGTTAATAGAGAGGGGAGTGGACCCCAAGAGCATCTTAACAATTACTTTTTCCAAGGCTCAAGCTGTGGACATAAAGGATCGTTTTGTAGGAATGGACGGCAACAGGACTGTTCACTTCTCCACCATCCACGCCTTTTGCTATTCAATTGTAAGGGACTATTCCAAAAAGTCTGGAAAGTCTCTTAGTCTTATTGATTCAAATATGAAAAAGAAGTACGAGATCCTTAGAGACATCTACAGGTCAGTTAATAATTCCTATCCCACAGAAGAACGAATAGAAACTGCGATTTCAGAAGTTGGTTATTGCAAGAATATGATGTTGTCGCCCCAGTCTTTTGCCAAGTCCAAGAGGTGTGACACAGATAATTTTGTCAAGTTCTTTGAGACCTATGAAAAGTTTAAGAAGGACAGGGGACTTATAGATTTTGACGACATGATAAATCTTTCCTACGATGTCTTAAAGAATGACCCTGCAATAATGAAGAAGTACAGGGACAGGTTTAAGTTCATCCAACTTGATGAGGGTCAGGACACTTCTAGGAGTCAGTTTATGGTTTTGAAACTCCTTGCCAAGCCTAACAATAATTTATTTGTCGTTGCCGATGACGACCAATCTATTTATGGCTTTAGGGGAGCCAACACTGAAGAACTTTTTAAACTCAAAGATGAATACAAGGACATAAAGACCTTTTATATGGAAGACAACTTTCGTTCCACTAAAAACATAGTAAACATTGCAAATATTTTTATTGGGCAGAATGAGAAGAGGTTTGAAAAAACTCTCGTAACAGACAACCCCTTTGACAAACCTGTAAGTATTATTAAGGTCAAGGAGCCCAAAGACCAGTACGCCCTAATAGAAGAAGAGTTAAAAAAAGAAGATGGAGACATTGCAGTCCTCTACCGTAACAACCTTTCAAGCATTGGCCTTGTGGAGTACTTTGAGAGAAAAAATTATGAATTTAATATAAAGGACAAGAAGACCAAGTTTTTCTCCCACTTTATAACTCGGGACATCTTGGATATTTTAAACTTTGCTGGGGACCTTTCAGACATTGACCTCTATGAAAAATTTTATTTTAAATTAAAGGGTTATATTTCAAAGAGACATATTGAATACCTAAAGAGACACAGAGGGAAAAATATCTTTAACATCTTAAAGGATTATCCAGATCTTCCATCTTATTACAACAAGAATATAAATGGGCTCTTGGGTGGTTTTAAAAAGATTGCAAGGGTAGACGTCTATGAGGCCATAGATTATATTGACAAGGAAATGGGCTATGGCGACTATCTTAGAGAAAATGCCAAGAGGTTTATGGAAACGGAAGCAACTTTAAATGAATACCTCTACTACTTAAAGATGATTGCCAAGTCGACTAAGTCCTTGGACCTATTCATTGGCAGGCTCAAGGAATTGGAATACGACCTCTTAAAGGCTAGAGATACTGATGCAAGGCTTACCTTCTCCACTATCCATTCAGCCAAGGGACTTGAATTCTCAAGAGTTTTTGTTGTAGACTTGTATGAGGGGACCTTGCCATCAACATCGAGCATTGAGGGCCTAAGAGAAGATCCAGACCTTTACGAAGAGGAGAGAAGACTCTTTTATGTAGCCATGACTAGGGCGAAGAGGGAACTATACCTCATGTACTCCCACTACACAAATGGAAAGAAAAATGAAATTTCTTCCTTTGTTACAGACTTAGAGACTTTAGCAGGAGGAAACAGTGAACATAATAGATGAAATAAAAAATATAATATTAGAAAGAGATGAAGTAAAAGCTAATGAGCTCTTTGAAGAGTATCACCCCGTTGATATTTGTCTAGAGCTTGAAGATTATGAAGACGAAGAAATTGGAATTTTTGTAAAATTATTAAACAAGGAAAATCTCGGCTTACTCTTAGAGTCGGCAGAAGAAGACTTAGCAAGAATAATAATGAGGTTTTTTACAAATGAAGAGCTAATTGAAACTTTTGCCTTTATAGAAAACTCAATTGTGGCTGACCTTCTTGGATTTCTTTCAACAGTTAGAAGAAAGGAAATTTTGTCACTGATAAAAAGTGATAAACAAAACATCCTAAAGATGATTTTGTCCTTTGACGAAGAATCTGCAGGGTCAATTATGACCACAAACTTTATAGCCCTTAAGGAGCACTTGACGGCAGACCAGGCAGTAAAGAAAATAATTTCAATTTCTCCAAAGACAGAGATTATTGACAAGATTTTTGTTACTGATTACAAGCATAGACTTAGTGGGATAGTGACTATGAGGGACCTCTTGGTTTGTCATGCAGATACTCTCTTAAGAGACCTCATGGAAGAGTGCGACTTTTATGTCTATGGGACAGATGACCAAGAAGTTGCCGCCAACCTCTTCTCCAAGTATGAGTTGGACATTCTTCCCGTTGTAAATAACAAGATGGTAGTTCTTGGTGTAATAACATCTGATGACATCATCGCAGTTATCGACCAAGAGCACAACGAAGATATGTTGCAGATGCACGGGGTTAATGCCGATGAAGAATACGACTCAAGTTTAATGGAATCCTTTAAGTCAAGAATTCCTTGGCTTGTAGTAAACTTGATCACAGCCTTTTTGGCATCATCAGTTGTTAAGGGCTTTGAGTCCACAATTTCTCAAGTAGTTGTTTTATCTGCTGCCATGCCAATTGTTACGGGAATGGGAGGTAACGCAGGCTCACAAACTCTTTCAATTATTATCACTTCTTTAGCAAGAGGAGAGTTGTCCTTAAAGGAAGACTTCAAGTTGATTTTCAAGGAAATCTTCTTGGGACTTACTGAAGGCGCAATTATTGGTATCTTGGCTGCTGGAGTTTTTGTATTCTGGCACCACAACCTTTATCTTGGCTTCATACTCTTCTTGGCAATGATTTTAAATATGATAATCGCCTGCTCCATGGGATTTTTAATTCCGCTTTTACTTGATAGGTTAAAGGTGGATCCAGCCATAGCATCATCAATATTTTTGACAACTTTTACAGATGTATTTGGATTTTTTATCTTCCTAGGTCTGGCAACAATGTTTTTACCAAAACTAGTTTAAAAATAAAACCACAGTCTTTTAAGATTAAATTCTTAGACTGTGGTTCTTTTTTGATCAAATATTTACATTCTCTCTTTATAATTTGCTATTTCTCTTTGACTGGAAACAAGAACTTTTCCATCAGGACCCAAGAGGGGAGTGATTCCCATACCGTAACCTGCACCGATGTATAGATAATTAACTCCAGTCTCTGTGTCCAAGAGAATTTCCATGGACTCAGTAAGAGTCCCTTCTTTAAAAATTTTTATAAATCTTTTGTCATCCTTATTAAACATTTTTAACCTCACAATACTTTTTCGAAGGCGAGTCTTTCATTCTTGCCGCCAAGATAAACTATGCCAACATACTTATAAGATAGAGAGCTTAATAATCTCTGCATGTCCTTGTTTCCTCTGTGGGTGTCAATCCTTACTGACTTAAAATTATTTTCTCTTGCATAGGATTCTGACATTTCAATTATTTTTCTCCCGTAGCCCTTTTTTCTTTCACTCTCAAGTGTCCCAATCCTGTGAAGAGCAACATAGGGGCTTGGACTTTGCCAGGTCCCATCTAAATTATTTTCATAATCTATGTCGTTGTCGTAAATAATGACAGTGGAAACAACTTTTCTCTCATCTTCTAAAACAAAAATATTTTTGTTTTCTATAAGTTCTTTAAAATTATCAAGATTTGGCTTGTCATGACCCTGCCATTGGTCAAGTCCCAAGGACTTTAATTTCTTTGATCCATCATCATAGATTTTTAAGATTATTTCTCTATCATCTTCTCTTGCTAGTCTTAATTCCATCTTTCCTCCAAGATAACTGGAACTTCCTTGTTAAGTTCTATTGAATTTTTTGTGACTATTGAATCATAGGCAAGGACTTTGACACCATTTTCACTTGCCTCTTTAAGTCCTCTTGAAAAACTTGGGTCAGTCAAATAATTTGGTGTAAAAAATTTGACATCTTCCATTTGAATTACAAATAAAATAAATGTCATGAAGTCCTTGTGGGATTTATCTAGTCCCTTGACGTGCTTAAGGCCTCTCTTAGTTGGCGCATCAGGGAAGGCTACGATACCATCCTTCTCAAGGGTAACGCCCTTGACTTCCATGAGAGCTTTTTGTCCCTGGCCTTCAAGATAAAAGTCGAAGCGTGAATCTCCATGAGTGTACTCTCTTTTTATTTTATTGTACTTAAAGCCTAAGTCAATTTTATTTTTAAGTAAGGCTTCTTCCACAACTTGGTTAGGAGCCTGGGAGTCAATATTTATTAATCTGTCGCCCTTCATTACTCCAATTAAGGTGTAGGAAGTCTTCCTATTTGGATTGTCATTGTAGGTCAAGTAGACTGTAACACCTTCAATAAGGAGCTCCTTGCAGCGACCTGTGTTTGGCACGTAGACCTCCAAGGTCTTAGAGCCCTTCTTGCAATAGGATATAAATCTATTTTTTCTATATAAAAATTCTGCTCTTATTACGCTAGTGTATTTCATAAGTCACCCCAAAATATTATACAGGGAACTTTAATTTATGTAAAATATGGAGTAAGATAGAAAAAAGGAGGGAGCTAATGGACCTTTTAGTAGTTATTGATATGCAAAATGATTTTGTCACAGGTTCTCTTAAAGCAAAAGATGGAGAAAGACTCTTAAAGGAAGTTGTTAAAAAAGTTGAGAGCTTTCATGGGGAAGTGGTCTATACCCTAGACACCCATTATGATGATTATCTTTCAACAAATGAAGGAAAGAATCTTCCTATAGAGCACTGCATCAAGGGGACTTGGGGTCACGATATTCCAGAAGAATTAAAGATGACTAAGTCCTTTGAAGGAGCAAAGAAGTTCGAAAAAAATACTTTTGCTTCAGTTGAGCTTGGAGAATATCTAAAAAAATTAGATGAAGAAGAGGGAGTAGGAGATATATATTTTCTAGGACTTGTTGCAGACATCTGCGTAGTCTCAAATATTTTATTAGTTAAGGGCTTCTTGCCAGAGAAAAATATTTATCTTTTTAAAGATTTAACAGAAGGATTAACAGATGAAAAGAAGGCGTCAGCCATTGATGTTCTAGAGTCATGTCAGATAAAAATAATTTGATAAATAAGAAAAATCAAAAAAATAAAAATGAAAAAGCACACGACTATTATGTGGCAAGCATAAAGTGGTGTGCTTTTTTAATGTATTTGATTTTAAATATGTATGAATTGAAAAAATTTTATATCGACAAAATTAAAAGTAAAATTGAAATTAAAAATTATAAAAAAATAAAAATAAACAAAAAAATAAGTACCAAAGACTTGGTACTTATTATGGTGCCCAGAGCCGGAATCGAACCAGCGACACGAGGATTTTCAGTCCTCTGCTCTACCGACTGAGCTATCTGGGCAAGTAAATGGTGGGCCTTCAGGGACTTGAACCCGGGACCTACCGGTTATGAGCCGGGCGCTCTAACCAACTGAGCTAAAGGCCCTCACCATTGGCGGAGAAAGAGGGATTTGAACCCTCGCGACCCTAATCGGGACCTACTCCCTTAGCAGGGGAGCCTCTTCAGCCACTTGAGTATTTCTCCAAATTGAAGGTCACTCTTTAGCAACTTACTCTACTCATTCTAAAGTAATGAGCATCTTTTGTCAACTGTTTTTTTTAAAGATTTTAAATTTAATTTAAAATTTATGTAAAATCTATTAAAACAATTTAGGGTCATCTCTTGCCTAAGTATTATCTCATAAATAATTAAAAAAATAAAGACTAAAATCTATTGACAACAAAAGATGATGTAATATAATGAATATATGAACAAGTGTCGAAATATTAAAAATAAAAAAGGAGAAATTTATGGATAAGTATATTTTTCACTTAAGAGGACTTACTTGCGCTAACTGTGCAGGCAAGATAGAAGAGAAACTTAAGTCAAGAGATGAACTCAAAAATCTTCATTACGATTTTCTAAATGATGAGCTTGTCTTTGAATCAGAAGAGGAGTCAAGTGAGCTAAGAAATAAAATTCAAGAGATTGTTGATTCCATAGAAGATGGAGTGGTTGTAACAGAAGACCTTGGTGAAGAGATAGAAGAAGAGGAGGAAGAAGAAAGTTTCTCCATCTACAAGTCTATTGTTGTATTTGTAGGACTTTTGATTTTACATTTTGCAAAATTAAATGAAAAAGTTACAATAATTTCTTATTTAGTTTTATATCTAATTATTGGCTACGATGTAATAAAACCATCAATAGAAAAAATTGCTACAGGGAAATTTATGGATGAAAAATTTCTTATGACTGTGGCATCTCTTGCTGCCATAATTTCTGGCGAGTATGCAGAAGCTGTTGCAGTTATGCTTTTCTACAGTGTGGGAGAAATTATTCAAGACAAGGCTGTTGACTCTTCAAAGAAATCTATAAGAGAAGCTCTAAAGTTAAAGCCAGAGTTCGCCAACTTAATGATTGATGGAGAGATTGTAAAAGTTGATCCAAGCGAAGTTGCCATTGGACAAGTTATTTTAATTAGACCAGGAGAAAAAGTTCCCCTAGATGGAAAAATTTTGAAGGGATCTTCTAATCTTGATACTTCAAATATATCAGGAGAGTTTGCCCCAGTATCTCTCGAAGCAGGAGATGAAATCATATCTGGTTTTGTAAACTTGGACTCTTCTCTTGAAGTTGAAGTAACAAAGACTTATAAGGAAGGAACTATTGCAAAAATTATTGATATGGTAAAAAATGCCAGCGTAAATAAGGCTAAAGTAGAGAAATTTATCACTAGATTTGCAAAAATTTATACCCCAATAGTAATTGGTCTTGCAGTAATTTTATTCTTATTCTTAAATTTTGCAACAGACCATACTGCTAAAGAAGCACTTTACAGAGCGGCCATATTTTTGGTTATTTCCTGTCCATGTGCTCTTGCAATTTCTGTTCCACTTACAATGTTTGCGGGAATTGGATCTCTTTCAAGAAGGTCAATCTTTGTAAAGGGTGGAAATTCTATTGAAGCCTTGACTGACATTGATGGAGTTGCCTTTGATAAAACTGGAACAGTTACTAAGGGTGAATTTATTATTGCAGAAGTAGAAGAAACCGCTGCATCAAAAGATGAAATATTAGAAATTGCTGCTGTGGGAGAGGCTTATTCAACTCACCCAATAGCCAAAGCTATTGTAAAAGCCTTTAAGACTAAAAAAACTCCTGATCACCTAAACAATCTTGGTGGTAAGGGAATAGAATTTGAACTTGAAGGTAAGTCCTACCTTGTTGGAAATAAAAAATTATTGGAAGACTTTGACATAAGTCTTGAAGGAAACAAGGAATCAAACTACGTGGACGTATTTGTTGCTGACAAGGAAAAAGTTCTTGGGGTTATAAAACTAAAAGACCAAATAAAGGATGGAGTTAAGGAAAGTGTAGATGACCTTCACAAAAGAGGCGTTAAGACTTACATGTTTTCTGGCGACAAAGACAGGGTAGTAGAAGAAATCGCAAAAGAAGTTGGAATTGACTACTATAAGGGTTCTCTTTTACCAGAAGATAAGGTAAGTGAAATTAAAAAAATTGAAGAAGACAAAAGAATTGCCTTTGTTGGTGACGGAACTAATGATGCACCTTCACTTGCATCAGCATATTTAGGAATAAGTATGGGTTCTGGATCAGATATTGCCATAGAAACTTCTGACATTGTTCTTTTAAAAAATGATATTTCTTCTATTGTAAGGGCAATTGATATTGCTAAGAGGGTAAAGAAAATTGCCTACCAAAATATTTTTATTGCCTTGTTCTTAAAAGTTGTAGTATTAGGACTTGGAGCAGTGGGATATGTTTCTATGCCTCTAGCAGTTTTTGCTGATGTAGGTGTTGCCCTACTTTGCATTGTCAATTCACTTAGGGTTTTTAAAGAATAATAAATCATAGTAAAATGCTATGATTTATTAGCTTTAATGAATACAAGACTCAATTAAAAAATATTTATTGATAATTAAATAATTTTAAAATTGTCTAAAAGTATTGAGTTTGCTTAATTCTTATAATTTTTTATAAAATTAGAAAAAATTTATCATAAAAAAAGAATAATAATGATTGAAATATTAAAAAGATTATGTTAATATAATGACATAAGATTATGAATATAAGAATTCATAAATTTTGGTATAATTTTTTATGGAGGTAATGTAAAATGGCATATGTAATTAACGATTCTTGCATCGCATGTGGTGCATGTCAACCAGAATGTCCAGTTGGATGTATTAGCGAAGGAGACATCTATTCAATTGACGAATCTCAATGTATCGATTGCGGTAGCTGTGCAGCTGTTTGTCCAGTAGGCGCTCCAAATCCAGAAGACTAATTTACTTAAAGAAAAGATAGGTAATGGGCCTATCTTTTTTTTACATACTTTCGATTAGAAGCTGTCCTCTTAAGAGGATGGTTTTTTATTGCAAAAATATCTTTTTGCCATTATAAAAATCACTAAAGTAGTTTATAATGAAAGAAAGCAATTGTTAAGAAATGTCAAATATCTTAATAATAAAAATCAAACTTTGCGAAAAAAATTATTGTATTTGCAAATAGAAAGTGCAATAATTATTTATCTCAGCATGTATTTTGGAAATTAATAAAATTAACTTATACATAAAATTTAGTGGCTTTTATTTTGAAAGGAGAAAGTGACTATGCTAATTCACATGGGATTAGATGTTGGTTCAACTACTGTAAAACTTGTAATACTAGATGAAAAATTAAATATTTTATATAAAACTTATAGAAGGCATTTTTCTGATGTTAGAAAAACTGTTAAGGACGTAATCAATGAAGTCTATCCACAGTTTAAGTACGACACAGTAACTGTTAATGTAACAGGATCAGGTGGACTTTCTGTTCATGAATTCTTAGGTATTGATTTTGTACAAGAAGTTGTAGCAGGGAGAGAAGCAATATCTTGCTTTATT
Source organism: Peptoniphilus genitalis (assembly GCF_023614525.1). Lineage (GTDB taxonomy): Bacteria > Bacillota > Clostridia > Tissierellales > Peptoniphilaceae > Peptoniphilus_A > Peptoniphilus_A genitalis. The sequence continues at coordinate 357,024 of NZ_CP097885.1, read as the reverse complement.
CCCAAGACTGATGTGGCAATTGAACTTGGTGGTGAAGATTCAAAAATTACTTACCTAAGAGGATCTGTTGAACAAAGGATGAACTCTATTTGTGCTGGTGGTACAGGTGCCTTCATAGATCAAATGGCATCACTTCTTCAAACTGATGCATCTGGTCTAAATGAAATGGCAAAGGACTATGAAAAGTTATATCCCATTGCATCAAGATGTGGAGTTTTTGCCAAGACTGACGTTCAAGCTCTTATAAACCAAGGGGCAAGCAAGGCCGACATAGCCATTTCAGTTTTTCAATCCGTTGTAAACCAAACAATTTCTAACTTAGCATGTGGTAGACCGATAAGAGGTAATGTTGCCTTCTTAGGTGGACCACTTCACTTCCTTCCAATGTTAAAGGAAAGATTTGTAGAGACTTTGGACTTAAAAGAAGATGAGATTATAGCTCCAGAAAATTCACAAATTTTTGTTGCTTTGGGTGCTGCCCTTTCAAGTTTTGACTCCAAGGCCATGTCCTTTGTAGAACTTTACAACAAGGTAAACACAAGTGCAGAAACTCTTGTAAAGGAAAGTGACGTAATGCCTGCCCTTTTTACAAGCGATGAAGAAGTTAGGGACTTTAGAGAAAGACACAAGACAAAATCTCTTAAAAAAATTGACCTAAAAGCTTATGAGGGACCAATTTATCTTGGAATAGATTCAGGTTCAACAACTTCAAAGCTAGTAGCAATTTCTGACAAGAATGAAATTCTCTACACATTCTATGGATCCAACAAGGGCAACCCACTTGACATTGCCATAGAAAACCTAAAGGAAATCTATAAAGAAAAAAATGACAAGGCCTACTTTGCTGGATGTGGTACAACTGGTTATGGGGAAGAATTTTTAAAGGCTGCCCTAAACTTAGACCTTGGGGAAGTAGAAACCATTGCCCACTTCACTGCAGCAAAATATTTTGATCCAGATGTTGACTTCATCTTAGACATTGGTGGACAAGATATGAAGTCTATGAAGATAAGAGACGGAGTAATAGAGTCCATCCTTTTAAACGAAGCTTGCTCAGCAGGATGTGGTTCCTTCTTAGAAACTTTTGCTCATTCAGTAAATATGACTGCAGAAGAATTTGCCAATGAAGCTACAAGGTCTAGGGAGCCTGTTGACCTTGGCTCACGTTGTACAGTTTTCATGAATTCCAATGTTAAACAAGCTCAAAAGGAAGGGGCATCTGTTCCAGATATTTCTGCTGGACTTGCTTACTCAGTAATTAGAAATGCCATCCAAAAGGTTATCAAGGTTAGAGACCCTAAAGATCTTGGCCAACACATAGTTGTTCAAGGTGGTACCTTCTTATCTGATGCAGTGCTTAGGGCCTTTGAAAACTTAACTGGAGTTGAAGTTACAAGACCAGAGATAGCTGGGCTAATGGGAGCTCTTGGCATGGCTCTTATTGCAAAAGAAAAATCCACTGGAAAATCAAATATAATTTCCAAGGAAGACTTAGAGGTTTTTGAGTACAAATCAATCTCAACAAATTGTAGACAATGTACTAACCAATGTGCTCTTTCTGTTAATGTATTTCCTAATGGAAAGAGATACATCACAGGAAATAGGTGCGAAAAGGGAGCAGGCCATGTTAGGAGTAAGGAAGACCAACTTCCAAATATGTATGCCTACAAGTACAAGAGAGTATTTGACTACAAGTCTCTTCCAGAAAAAGAAGCGCCAAGAGGTATTGTTGGAATCCCTAGAGTGCTAAACATTTATGAAAATTATCCCTTCTGGCATAGCTTCTTCACAGAGCTTGGCTACTCAGTAGTATTATCTTCTAAGTCATCAAGAGAAATCTACGAAAAGGGAATCGAAACAATAACAAGTGAGACTGCTTGCTATCCTGCAAAAATTTCTCACGGACACATAGAAGATTTAATAGAAAAGGGAATAAAATTTATATTTTATCCAGCAGTCTTTTATGAAGAAAGACAATTTAAAAATGCTGACAACACCTTAAACTGTCCCGTAGTTGCAGGATATTCTGAAGTTATAAAAAATAATGTGGATGATATAGTTGATGGCAAAGTCAAATTTATGAATCCTTTTATCTCCTTTGACGACAGAAAAAAACTGGAAAAGAGATTAGCAGAAGTCTTTGACTTTATACCTAAGAATGAAGTCAAGAAGGCAGTTCGAGCTGGATACGAAGAACAAGATAGGTATAGGCTCGATGTCTTAAATGAAGGTAATAGGATCTTAGAAGAAGTAAATTCTAAAAATCAAAGGGCAATTGTCCTATCAGGCAGGCCTTACCACATAGATCCAGAAATAAATCACGGCATTCCAGAACTTATAACAAGTCTTGGACTTGCAGTTATTTCTGAAGATGGAATTGCAAGGAATGTAGAAATTGATTCAAGACTTAGGGTCCTTGACCAATGGAACTACCACTCAAGACTATACAGAGCGGCAAAATTTGTTGGAGAGCACGAAAACTTGGAACTCGTACAACTTAACTCCTTTGGTTGTGGTATTGATGCAGTGACAACTGACCAAGTCCAATACATCTTAGAGTCTTACAATAAAATTTACACAGCCCTAAAGATTGATGAAGTTTCAAATCTTGGTGCAGTTAAAATCAGGATTAGGTCCCTATTAGAAGCAGCTGAAAAGAGAGAGTTTGAAAAAATTGATGCAGAGCTTGAAGGACTACTAGATGATGATCCAGTTATATTTACAAGGGAAATGAAAAAGGATTACACTATTTTGATGCCACAAATGGCGCCTCTTCACTTTAGCATTTTTGAACCAATCCTAAGACAAGAGGGAATAAACATTGAAGTCCTTCACGACACAGGCCACAAGGTTGTTAATGAAGGTTTGAAATATGTAAACAACGACGCTTGTTACCCATCAATTTTTGTTGTTGGACAATTTATTGACGCTGTGAAGTCTGGTCAATACGACACAGATAGGTTGGCACTCTTGATGAGTCAAACTGGTGGAGCCTGCAGGGCATCAAACTATGTTGGATTTGTTAGGAAGGCACTTAAGGATGCAGGTTATGGTCACGTTCCAGTAATTGGACTTTCCTTCCAAGGTATTGAAGAACATCCTGGCTTCCAATTTGACAAGAGACAAATGGTAAGGATTGGTCGAAAATTAATTCAAGGAATGCTTTACGCTGACCTAATAATGAGACTTACTCAAGCCACAAGACCTTATGAAGTTATAAAGGGTTCTACAAATATTTTACGTGACAGGTGGCTTGATATTACAACTTCAGAAAATTTGATTTACAACAAAACAACTTTCAAGAAAAATGTAAATCAAATGGTAAGTGAGTTTGAAAGACTTGAAATTACAAAAGAAGAAAAACCTAAAGTTGGAATAGTTGGTGAAATCTTAGTTAAGTATCATCCAGCTGCCAACAACCACCTTGCAGACCTACTTGAAAAGGAAGGAGCAGAAGTTGTCATCCCAGACTTAACTGACTTCATGATGTACTCCTTTAAAAACGCGAGGGCCAAGGCTGACAAACTTTCAAAATCAAAATTATCTGCCTTTGTTTGTGAAATGGGAATTTCTTATATTGAATCCTACAGAAAATTTGTGAGAGAAGCTCTTAATGGTACGAGATTTACTTCTCCAGAAAAAATTGAAGAGATAATCAAGTACGCAGAAAAGTACGTTGACCTTGGCAACCAATATGGAGAAGGTTGGCTCTTAACTGGTGAAATGGTTGAGTTAATTGAGTCAGGTGTTGAAAATATTATTTGTGTTCAACCCTTTGGATGTCTTCCAAACCACATCACAGGTAAGGGTGTCATAAAGGCTATAAGGTCTTCCTATGAAAAAGCAAATATAATTCCAATTGACTACGACGCATCGGCTTCTGAAGTAAATCAATTTAACAGGATCAAGCTTATGCTTTCACAAGCCAAGAAAAATATGGAAGAAGGCGAAGACAAATACAACAGAGGCTACCTAAAGAAAAAGGCAAGTATGAAAAATTAAATACATTGAATTAAATAAATTGATATAAACAAAACCCCTCAAATTAACTTGAGGGGTTTTTAATGTGCAAAAATTTAATTATAAATTAAAGATTCTTAATAATATTTTTGAAAGTCTTGTCTTGTAACAAGTTACTTGTTGAATTTTGTTTTTCTTTTAAATCCTTGTAAACTTCTATGTCCTTTTGAGCCTTATAGTCTTCGCCCTTAAGAGCAGCTTTAAAGGAATCAGTAGCTTCTTGCATCTTAACTTGGAAGTCATTTAATTCCATTATAAAAGCTTTTGCAACTTTCTCGTCCTTATTAATAATAGAATTTTTTAGGCCTGGAAGAATTTCTAGGGCCTTTTGGCTTGCACTTAAAGTGTATTGGTGAGAAGACTTAAATTTTTCTGGAACATCGAGGGCCTTTATCTTATCAACTGTAGATCTTATTTCTCTATCTGCTCTTTCATAAGCATTAGTTAGATCAGCATCACTTAGCTTTGCAGCATTGTCAAAGAAGGATAATTTTAAATCCTTGATAGACTTATTTAATTCTCCTTGTAGAGAAGAAATTTCTTTTACATACTTATCTTCATCTGATGACAAGTCAATAATAGAAGATGCTTTTTCCTTGTTGTCATTAATAATAACCTTGAAGTTCTTATTGTCCCACTTAACTTCTGCCTTTAGGTTTTCAGCAACAAATCTTAGAGGAACGAAAGTACGGTCCTTCTTAATTGATGCAGGAGCATCTAGCTTTAATTCTTTGTCATTCACTTTTGCCTTAGTGGAATCAATCTTAAGACTTATTTCTGTGTCCTTGCCACTAATTCCAACTTCTCTCTTGTCATTGTCCCAAGTAACCTTGTAGCCAAGAGTTTCTGAGATAAATCTTATGGGAACCATAGTCCTTTCATTTTGGATATAGGGTGCCACATCTGATTTTATAATTTTTCCGTTGTACTCAATAAGAGGACTTCTTCCTGCAAAAACATTTGAAGTCACAAATATCATGAGGACAAGGGAAAATAAAATTGATTTAAATTTTTTCATTCTAATCTTCCTCCTTATTTGCTCTTCACTGAAGAAGTGTAAGAGTTTGGATCAAATTGTTTTTCAATATAAATTAAGTTTGAGTCCTTGTCTCCTTGTAATTCAATGAAGGCTCCTTCTCTATCAGTTGGAGAAACTTCTCCCTTTTCGTCATCCCTGTAGAAAATCAAATATTCTTTGTTGGGACTTAAGTTCTTTGGAATATCTACTTGTATTTGAGAAAGGTCTCCCTTGTAGTCCTTTAAGAAGGCGGTGGACATTCCCTCAGCAGTAGATGTTGAAATTCTAATTCTTGAAATATAATCAGAGTTTTTGATGAGTTCGTTAACAGCTTCCTTGTCAAAGTTTGAAGTTGCAACTTGCTCTTCATCAGTTTCTTTATTAGCAACTTCTGATGTAACTTTTGCTTCATTAGCTTCAGCCTTTGCTTGGTCTTTTTTGCCGCAAGCAGCAAGACTAAGACTAAGAAGTAATGACATTGAAATAATAAAAATCTTTTTCATATTGTACCTCCAATTTTAGTTCATTATATCACAAGACAATGGCTTAATTATATAATTTTAAATTAAGAATAAGAATGTTATAATGAAAAGGGTGATAGAATGCCAAAGAATGTCCTATTCATTTTAAATAAATTGAGAGAAAATGGCTTTGAGGCCTACATAGTTGGTGGGTCTGTGAGAGACAAGCTAATGGGTATAGAGCCACATGATTATGACATAACAACTTCTGCAAGGCCAGAGGGAATTAAAAAAGTCTTCCAAGCTTATAAGACTGTCTTAGTTGGTGAAGACTTTGGAACAGTTGGCATTTTGTTAGACAATACTCTTTATGAAGTTACAACTTTTAGGATTGACGGAGCTTATATAAACAACCGAAAGCCAGAGAAGGTTATTTTCTCTAAGAATCTCACAGAGGATTTAAAGAGAAGGGACTTTACCATTAACGCCATGGCAATGGACGGAGATGGAAATCTTTACGACCCCTTCAATGGGCAAGATGATATAAAAAATAAAATAATTAGGGCTGTGGGAGATCCCAATGAGAGGATAAGAGAAGACGCCCTTAGGATGATGAGGGCAATTAGATTTGCTGGAAGGTTTGGATTTTTTATTGAGGAAGAACTATTCGATGCCCTATCCTTAAACGCAAGTCTCTTAAAGAAAATTGCTCCAGAGAGAATTTTTGATGAGTTTTCAAAGATGATTACAGGAGAAAACCCATCCCATTATTTACTTTTAATGGAAGAGACGGGGATACTGGATGTGATTTTCCCAGAGCTAAAGAGGACAGTTGGATTTGTTCAATTTTCTCCCTTCCATGACAAGACCCTCTTCGACCATCTTATTTGTGTAATGGACAATGTGAAGCCTGACTTAAGCCTAAGATTAGCTGGGCTTTTCCACGACATTTCAAAGGTTGATACCCTATCAATTGGAGAAGATGGCAGGGGACACTTTTATGGACACGAAGTCCTTGGTGCAAACAAGGTCGAAGAAATTTTAAAAAGATATAGACTTCCCAACAAAACAATTGAAAAGGTAAAAATTTTAATCCTAGACCACATGAAGGTCCATGCTGAAATGACAGACAAGGCCCTAAGGAGACAGATAAAAAGAGTGGGAAGGGATAATGTCCTAGACCTTTATGACCTATTAATTGCAGATTGCATGTGTACAAGGGCAGATAGGGATGCTTCTTTTATTATAAATAGGAAAAATAGGGTAAAAGAACTATTAGACGAAAAAGAAATGAAAACTGAGAAGTTTTTGGAAATAAATGGTAATGATATAAAGTCCTTGGGTTTCTCTGAGGGTAAAATTATTGGAAGGATTTTAAAGGACCTTGAGGAAATGGTCTTAGATGATCCAGAAAAAAATAAGAAAACTTACTTAATAGATTATATAGATAAAAATTACAGGTGATGAAATGACAAGATTATTTGGAACAGATGGAGTTCGTGGGATTGCTAACAAGAAGCTAACTCCAAAGCTTTGTTACGATATTGGAAGGGCAGCAGCCTATGTACTTGCCAAGGGCAAGAAGGGCAAGGTCCTAGTTGGAAGAGACACAAGACTTTCAGGAGACTTAGTTGAGTCTTCTCTTGTGGCAGGTTTTATGAGTATAGGACTTGATGTGGACTTGGCAGGAGTAATTCCGACACCAGGTGTCGCATATCTTACAAGGACTGGGGACTACCTATGTGGAGTTTCTATTTCCGCATCTCACAACCCTTATGAACACAATGGAATTAAATTTTTCTCTTCAGAAGGCCTAAAGCTAGACGATGAAGTAGAAGATGAAATAGAAGAAAAAATTCTTTCAACTACAAAAATATACAAGGACGTGACAGGAGAAGAAATTGGAAGACTTAATAGGTCCACTGAATTTACTCAAAAGTATGTGGACTACTTAAAGAATTTAGTTGATCTTGACTTCTCAGACTTTGAAGTTGCAGTAGATGCAGGCAACGGTGCTCAATCTCACATAGCTGAAGAGGTTCTAAAGTCATATGGTGCCAGGGTTAAAATTATTAACAATGAACCTAACGGGATGAATATAAATGACGCTTGTGGTTCAACAAATCCAAATCTAATTCAAGAGCTTGTAAAAAAAGAGGGAGCCGACATTGGTATGTCCTTTGATGGAGATGCCGATAGGATTATTGCAGTTGATGAAGAAGGGAATATTGTAGATGGTGACCACATACTTGCCATAGTTGCCACTTACTTAAAGAAAGATGGCAGACTCAAAAACAATGCAGCAGTGGGAACTATTATGTCCAACATGGGACTAAAGAAGTATCTTGAAAAAATTGATGTGGACTTTATTGAAACTAAGGTTGGAGACAGGTACATCTTAGAAAAGATGCTTTCCGATGACTATGTAATTGGAGCAGAACAATCTGGCCACGTAATCTTTCTTGACCACAACACAACTGGTGATGGACTTGCAACAGGCATCCACCTCTTAGAAATTATGAAGGAGACTGGAAAAAAATTATCTGAATTAAATAAACTAATGAGGAATTATCCACAAGTTTTAAAAAATGCAAGAGTTCGTGAAGACTTGAAAAATAAATACCAAGACTTTCCAGAAATCATGGATGCCATAAGAGAAGTTGAAGAAAACTACCACGGATCTGGTAGGGTTGTAATAAGACCATCAGGCACAGAAGCCCTTGTTCGTGTAATGATTGAAGGAGAAGACCAAGATAAACTTTCAAGTGATGCAGACAAACTAGTAAAGCTTATTGAAGATAAATTGAATTAGGAGTAAGCAATGTATAAGATTATATCAGACACAAGTTGTGACTTGAGGAAAGATGAAATAAAGGATTTGGGGATAGAATATGTTCCCTTTAAGATTTCTATCGATGGAAAAGATTATACAGACGATGAAAATTTAAACTTAGATGAATTCTTAGAAGTCATGAAAAAAACAGAAAATCCAATTCACACAGCCTGTCCATCTCCTTATGATTATTTTAAAATAATTGAGGAAAATAAGGACAAGGATATTTATATTCTTACAATTGGATCAAAACTTTCTGGCTCTTATAACTCTGCCAAGGTAGCAGAGGCTGAAGCGAGAGAAAAGTTTGAAGGAATAAATATTCATGTAATTGACACTAAGGCTGCATCAGCAGGTACAACAAGAATTGTCCTAAAGTTACTTGACCTTGTAAAGGAAAAGGACTTCGATGAAGTTGTAGAAGAAATTGAAAAGGAAACAGACCTTGAGACAACTATGTTTGTCTTAGAGTCTATGAAGAACCTAATCAAAAATGGAAGAATAAAAAAGACGACAGGCCTTATTGCCAATGTTTTAAATATTAGACCAATTATGATTTCTGATGATGGAGAAATTGAACTCTATGAAGTCAACCGTGGAATGAAAAAGTCTCTTGATAAAATGGTTAAGGCAATAGAAAGCAAGTGCAAGAGAGAAAAGCCTGACCTTATTACAATTTCTTATGTGGAAGATAAAGACAGGGCAGAAAAGCTAAAGGAAAGAATAGAAGATCTTTATGAGGGTGCCAAAGTCCACCTTAGACATACCAATGGTCTATCCTCTGGATATGCTGACATTGGAGGAATCGTCATAGCTTTTTAAGTAGGAGATAGCTTTTTGAGGTGAAGAATGAGAAAAGATAGGGAAAATAATTTTCAAGACAAGATAAACGGCGCCTTCAAAGATGAAAACTTTAAAGAAATTGGAGAAATAATTGGAGAAGGAATTGACACAGCAATAGACGTGACAAAAAGATCTATAAGTAGCTTTGTGAATAAAAATAAGAGAAAATTACCATATAGTATTCAAAATGATGACAGAATAATAAATCAAAATCCAAAGACTGTAAACAGGGTAAAAACATGGGGATTTATCGCAAAAGTTTCAATTGTGGGTCATCTTTTTGCTTTGTTTGGTTTTCTCATGGACATGTTTGATACTTATGGATCAATAAGAGAAGATTTGCCAGCCTTAATTTTTTGGGTAATTCCTGCCCTTGTTATTTCTTTTTATGCAAACTACAGAATAAAAAAGATCAAGGACCAAATTATTAGATTTAGAAAATACAATCGTGAAATTGGAAATAATACAGTGATTCCAACTCAAGATCTTGCTGCAATAACAGCTAAGCCTCTTGATTTTACAATAAATGATTTGTTAAATATGATTGAAAGAGATTACTACAGGCAGGCAAGAATTGTTGAAGAGGGAAAATTATTTATCTTAGATTCAAAAACTTATAAACTTTATAAGGAAGAAGCCCTAAGAGATCCTTATGAAAAGATGGAGGAACTTGAAAATCAAGAAAATAGTGAGAGGGCAGAAGAACTTCTTCTAAGAGCAAGGTCCTATGTGACTGAACTTACACAAATCGAGGGGAAAATCTCATCTCCAATGGATGAAAAAATCAGGGAACTTTTGAAAATAATTGGAAAGATTTTTGAACTCTTAAAAGAAAATCCCAGCACAGCTGGAGACTTAAACAAGGCAATAAATTATTATCTGCCAACTACAGTAAAGCTTTCAAACTCTTACTTAGAGATGAAGGAGAAACCAACAGAATCTGTTAGATCATCTCTAAAGGATATTGAAGGCACAATGGATATTGTAATAGATGCCTTTATGAAAATTCTTGACAATATTTACCAAGAAAAAATCATGGATTTATCATCAGATATGAGCGTATTAAAATCCATGCTAAAGCAAGAAGGACTTTTAGATAAGGATGAATTTAAAATCGGGAGGTAAAAAGTGGATAGAGAAATAAAATTATCACTATCAGATGACTTTGATGAAATTCAAGAAGATGAAAAAAACATCTTGAAAGAAGTTGAAGCTGATAAGGAAATTAGACTAAGCCCAGAAGAAGAAAAACAAGTAAATGATTTTGCCAAAGAAATCGATATAACAAATTCAAATATTGTCCTTCAATATGGAGTTGGAGCCCAAAGAAAGATTTCAAATTTTTCTGAGAAGACATTGGAGTCTGTTAAGACCAAGGACCTTGGTGAAGTTGGGGATCTCTTATCTGGAGTTGTAAATGAACTCAAGTCCTTTGACCTTGATGAGGAAGACAACAAGTTACTTGGATTCTTCAAAAAGCAAGCCAACAAGATGACTTCAATTAAGACTAAGTACGACTCAGCAGAAAAAAATGTAAACAACATTATAAAGACTCTTGAGGACCACCAAGTTACACTTATGAAGGACATTGCTATGCTTGACCAAATGTATGACTTAAATGAATCCTATTACAAGGAACTTAGCATGTACATACTTGCTGGTAATAAAAAACTTGAAGAGGCAAAAAATATTGAGCTACCAAGGCTAAAGGAAAGGGCAGAAGAAACTAACCTTCCAGTGGATGCACAGCGTGCCAATGATTATGTAAATATGATTTCAAGATTTGAAAAGAAACTTCACGACCTAGACCTTACTAGGATGGTTTCTATTCAAATGGCACCACAAATTAGGATGGTCCAATCTTCTAACACAGTTATGGTTGAAAAAATTCAATCTACAATTGTGAACACCATACCTCTTTGGAAGTCTCAAATGGTAATTGCCCTTGGAGCAAATCATTCTAAGGAAGCAGCTAAGGCAACTAAGGAAGTGACTGACTTAACTAACCAACTCTTAAAGAAAAACGCAGAAACTTTAAAGCAAACTACTGTTGAAACTGCAAAATTATCTGAGAGGGGAATAGTTGACATGGAAACAATTAGGCACACAAATGATCAACTTATCTCAGCCTTAAATGAAGTGCGCGATATTCAAATTGAAGGTCACAAGAGACGTGAAGAAGCTTCGCAAGAGCTTAGAAGGATAGAAGAAAATTTGAAGTCATCTTTAGTCGAAATTGCAAATAAATAAGTTTAAAAGTTAATAAGATGATAAGAGCCGAGAGAAATCTCGGTTTTTTTATTTGTGAAAATTTTTTTGTAGAGGCTCATAAGTTATTAGGACTTAATAAAAAATTATTACTAAGTAGAAGAATTAAATATAATCAAAATAAAAAAGCTCCCAATGTTTTTTAAAACATAGGGAGCTTATGAGCTAATTAACAAACAACTTATCTAAAAGTAATCTTTCCATCTTCAATGGAATCGATAATTGCAAGAGAGAGAAGGTCATAACCCATATCTCTAATAATCTTGCCACCATCTTGGAAGCCTTTTTCAATAGCAATAGAGACACCAGATATTGTAGCGCCTGCTTGCTTTGAAACATCGATTAGACCCTTTAGGGCATTTCCTTCTGCTAGGAAGTCGTCGATTATAAGTAAGTTGTCCTCAGGAGATAAAAATCTCTTGGAAACAGTGATAGTATAATTTTTCTTTGTTGTGTAGGACTCAACCTTTGACTCGTAAACATCGTTGCCAATGTTTAAAGTTTTTTGCTTCTTACAAAAGACCACCATGGCATCGTCAAAGTGTTTTGAAGCAACAGTTGCTAGGGCAATCCCACTTGCTTCAATAGTAAGTATCTTGTTTATTTTTTTGTCCTTAAAATATACTGCCATCTCTTCAGCAAGCTTATCCAAAAATTTTATATCAAGTTGGTGATTTAGAAATGAATCTACCTTAACAATATTTCCATCTAAAATTCTACCGTCATTTATAATTCTTTCTTCTAATAATTTCATTTTACACCTCTAGAATATTTTAAGGCATAAGGAAGAAGTTAGCAAGTTGAGGGCAAGCTTTTATAAAAATAAATTAAAAATTTTAAGTTTTTGAATAAATTCTTACATTGTAGCTAAGAGAGATCTTATCTGATAAAATTGATTTAACAGAATAAATTGAGAAAGGAGAAATTTATGAAAAAAACCTTAATTTTACTTGGCTTAGTCTTAAGCCTAATCATTCCAAGCAATATTTTTGCAGAAAAGGCCCTGCCAAATAATTCTTCAAAGATGGATATTATTGCTGAGGATGGAAATGCCAATAACTACACTTTTTCAACCTACATCATAGAGGACTACAATTACTTTAAACTCCGTAACTTTGCAGCCTATATGAATGATACTGTGAAGAAGTTTGATGTAAAATACAATGGCGACAAAAATGCCATTGAAATTTTTACAAAGAAGTCCTATGAGGATTTTACTGGTCTTCCAAGTGAAAAAATTTCTGGACCAAAGGAAGCCATTCCAAGTAAGCAAAAGATATTTATAGACGGCAAGGAAGTTCAAATTTCTGGCTACAATATTGATGGAAATAATTATTTTAAGCTTAGAGATTTAGCAGCTGCCCTAGATATAAAAGTTTATTACGACTCACTTAGGAAGTCTGTCATATTAAATCCAAAGCTTCCAAGTGACGAAAAGCTTTCAGATAATCTAAACTCTGAATTAGAAAAAAATATTAGGACAGATGATAAGCAAGCTGGATTTAATGAAAGTCAAAACTCATCACAAGTCTTTGCATCAGAAGAAGAATTAATTTATTTTCCTCCAAAGAATCTTGAGCGAAATCTCAACCTAAAGCCAGGTTATGTAGCAGAAATTAAAAATTCAAAAATTACAAACTTCAAGAAGATTTTCTCACAGGTTAATATTCCAAAGGGAACAGGGATTTTATATTTTGACCTTGACAACTTAAAGGCCAAGACGATTTATATTGATGGCTATGACACAAGTCTCACTCAAACTTATTTAAACAAGTGGATGAAGAAAAACATCCTAGTTCCTCTTATTCGTGGAGAAAAAATTCCAGGACAAGAGGATGCCTATAAGATTGCTTATGTAACTTTTGTTGATACAGCACCAAGGGTCAATGGAGTAAGTGAACTTGTTGGTGTAAAGGCTTCTGAAGTTAGAAATTATCTTTATGGACCGTCATCAAATCTCAAGGATTTTACAGCTGATAGGGGACAAATTTATGCCCTTGCCAAGAAGGGGGAAAACATCGGTTGGCCTTGGTGGTACTTTACAGGCCCAAATTCTTACAATGAAAAAATTGACCATATGATTAATTATGCCTTAAGCGTTCAAGGATTTTCCTATGATCAATTTGATTGTTCAGGCCTAGTTGGTACTGCAGCAGAATTTGCAGGTTTTCCAATAGCACCAGCCTACTCATGGCTTATTGAAGGATCGCCTTTGGTTCAGGAAGTTCCTATGAGTCAACTTAAAAGAGGAGACCTCTTAAACAAGGCAGGAGACCACATAATGATTTATATTGGAGATGGAAAGGTTGTTGAATCTGTGCCAAGGGCTGGAGTTAGAGTTGCCCCAGTGAGAAAGGCAGGTTATAAGGCCCTAAGAATTAAAAATATGTAAAATATAAGGGAGCTTCGGCTCCTTTTTTCATGGAAATTTATAATTTTTTGGAGAAATCATCTTAAATTTATTTTTATTGAATATTTTTTGAAAATGCCTGCAAGAAAAAAAGATATAAAAATATTTGAATGAGAATAATTTTATAAAATGAAAATTAAATTAAATTAAATAAGTCTATTAGATATATCACTTAATTAACTTTAGAATTAAAATTACAAAATAATTTTGCAATTAAAAAAATAAAAAAAAGTGCCAAGTCTTGGCACAAGAATTTAAGCTTTTTTAACAACGGAAGACTTAAGATAAATTCCACCGAACTCCTTAGTCTTGGCGTCAATATCATGACCGTTTACTTCTTCGTCGAGAATCCTAATGTTGGTAATCTTAGTTCCTCTCTTCATAGTGTCCTTGCCAAACTTTAAGTCCTTAATAGTAACAACGCTATCGCCAGTCTTAAGTTCATTACCATTGGCATCGAGAACCTTGGTCTCTTCAAGACAAAGGTCAGTCCACATATGTCCACACTCTGGACAGTTATAAGCAACATTATCAAAATAGCCATATTCTGATCCACAATTTGGGCACTTATACATTTATCTCATCCTTTCAAATATATTTACCTAAGTATAATGTATAGGATATAAAATAACAAATGACAATTAAAAAAGATCTCCCAGAGGAGATCTTAATTTTATAAACAAACTTTAGATAAATTTTCCATTATCATAAATTACTTTACCATCTTCAAAAACTTTACGATCTTTAACAGAATATGATGAACTTTCTTTCATTCTGACGTGCCAATTTCCATCAGGTCCACTTAAATCATTTTTAATACGTATTCCTTTGGCATCAAAGAAAACAATAGTATCTTCTTCATTTTGCCATGTAGCAGATTTTCCATCTGCTCGCATAGTCAATTTTGCTTGACCAATTACTTGATCTTGAAAAGTTTGTGGATTATAAACTAGTAAAGTAATAGTATATATATTCGGACCTTCATCATTTTTCATTATATATAAGCAACCACCATTAAGAGGATTTATATATCCTCCTTCAATTTCAACTGCATCTTTTTTTACTACCGGATTATTTTCTTTTTTTACTTCAGGACTCTTAGCTTTTTCATTTTGTCTTAATTTAGTAAATTCATCTTTATTGTATTTACTTTTGTCACCAATAATAACTACTTTATTTTCATTATCCCAATTAACTTCAACACCTAAAGCTTCACTTATAAATCTTACTGGTACAAAAGTTCTTGAATTAACAATTTTTGCAGGAACATCTAGAGTGGCTTCTTTTTTCTCATTTTTTTCTGTAATATTAGCATTAACAGAATCGATAATTAACTCTATTTTTTGAGAGTTATCTTTAGAAGTAATTGTCACTTTCTTGGCATCTTTGTCCCAATCTACTTTACTACCAAGAGCTTCTGATATAAATCTTATTGGTACAAGAGTTCTGTCTTTTTCGATGAAACAAGCTGCATCAGTTTCAACTTTTTTTCTATCTACAACTAAATATAAATCTTCTTTTGCAAATACATTTACACTTATACCTAAAATTAAAACACTAATAAGTACAAGTAATTTAGATAGTTTTTTCATAATATTACCTCTCTTTCTTAAGTTTATTATATGACATAAACTAGAAAAAGCAATCGTTTTACTAATTTTCTATATAATTATTATTTTATATTAATGGATAAGATTGAAAACTGATAAAACAAAAAAATTTTATATATTAAAGATGAGAAAATTTTTGTAATATATGTCATTATAAATTATTTGTGATATCCTAAAACAAGGTGATAAAATGATTTTAGAGGCAGTGATTCTTGCCCTTATAAGTATGATTTTTATTAGGGACAAGGACTTTAATAATTTAATAAATTTTAAATTCAAAAGAGCCTATCTTGCCTTTATTGGAATTTTTATAATGATATTTATAAATTTTATAACGGGAAGATATTTTGGAAGTTTTGCTGAATTTTTTGTAAGAAACTTTACAATTTTTCATATCCTATCCCTCTTACTTATTAGTCTTTCATTTTTTTCAAATTATAAAAACTTGGGACTTTTAATTTGTGGGCTTGGGACTTTTTTAAATGCCCTTCCAGTGATGGCAAATGGAAAGATGCCAGTCTCGGCAAGTGCCCTAATGAAAATAGGCAACGAGAGAATTATAAAAATTATTTACATGGGCGGAAGCCTAAGTCATGGAGTCTTTGACAATCCAAAACTTTATTTTTTGTCGGACTTCATATACTTAAAAAGATTTATTGGGCCCTCTAAGGTCATCAGCCTTGGAGACATTTTAATAGCCCTTGGTTTATATTTTGCACTAATGATTATTGTTAGAAAGAGAGGTGCTTAGGATGGAAAAATTTAGTAACTTATTAAATGTTATAGATTTAAGAGATGTGGTGGACATACTAATTGTTACCCTACTAATCTATTATGTTTTAAAGTTAATTAGAAACACCAGAGCAGAGCAAGTTTTTAAGGGGATTCTTTTTATCCTACTTTTTATAAAAATTTCACAATTTTTCCAACTTTACACAGTTAACTGGATCTTCACCAGGTTTATCAATGATGGTATTGTTGCCATTATTGTCTTATTCCAACCAGAAATTAGAAGAGGTCTTCAATATCTTGGACTTACTTCCAACATAAAAAATAGTTTTAGTCAAAACAAGGACAATGTGCCAGAGACTGTGGAAGAAATTACTTCTGCCGTTGCATCTCTTGCTAGACAAAAGATTGGTGCCCTTATTATTATTGAAAATGAAGTTGGACTTACAGAAGTTATAGAAACTGGAACTGAGATAAAGGGAAAGGTCAGCAGCGGACTTCTTATAAATATTTTTATCCCAAACACCCCTCTACACGATGGAGCAGTTATTATAAAGGGATCACAAATCAAGGCTGCAGCATGTTTCTTGCCATTATCTGACAACCAAAAGATTTCTAAGGAGTTGGGAACAAGACATAGGGCAGGAATTGGAATTTCTGAAAAATCTGACTGTCTATCTATTATGGTTTCTGAAGAAAATGGAACAATTTCAACAGCTGAAAATGGAGTTATCTCAAGATACTTGGATATAGAAACCCTTGAAGCAAAACTTCTAGAAATTTACAGCCCAGACTACAAAGCGAAGACTTTTTTCTCAAAGCGTGGTGAAAAAAATGAAGAAAATAAATTTTAGAAATGACAGAAGCTTGATGTTAAAAGTTATGTCCTTGATTTTTGCAATTATCCTTTGGTCCTATGTAAAGGGAGAGGCAAATTTTTTAAGCACTTCAAACTTTAAAAACATCGAGGTTACCTATGATGGACTTAGTCAGCTAAAAGAAAAAAACTTAATAATTATATCTCCTAAGGAGTCAACTGTAGATGTTAAGCTCCAAGGTTACAATTCTTATATGAGAAATGTGACAAGAGATGGGATTGTTGCCAAAGTTGATGTAAGTAAACTAACGGAGGGCGAACACTCAGTCCCTATTAATGTCTCCTATATTGATCTTGGGATTTCTGTTACTAACACCACACCAAGAAGGATTCCCTTTAAAATTGACAAGGTCCTAGAGGAAAAGGCTGAGGCCAACATTGTATTCTTAAACAAGTTGGAAAAGGGACTTACTCTTGGAGACTTAAATAAAAAAGTAAATGTTGTTGTCAAGGGACCTTCGACTTATGTAAATAAAATTAATAAGATTGATGCTTATATTGACCTTTCAGAAATAACAGAAACAACAAGTATTGAGGCAGAGATTTATGCCTATGATGATGCTGGAAAGATAATTAAGGAAGTGGAAATAAGTCCTGCTACTATAAAAGTTGACCTTCCAATTCTAAAAAGTAAAACTGTGCCAATTAAATTAAAATTTAATGAAAATACTAGTAAAAATATTGTGACAAGTGACTTTTCAATTGAGCCATCTTCTGTTACAATTAGAGGAAATTCTGATGTAATTGATTCTATTGACTTTATAGAAACTAGACCAATTAATTTGCATAATTTTAAAGCTGGAAATGATTTAGTAAAATTGAAGTTGCCAGATAAGGTTACATTGGTTGACGAGAATATTGACTTCAGATTGAAGCAAGTAGTAAAAGAAGATTAATGTGTATTAATAATCAGGAGGGAATATGGAATTTTTTGGAGAAGGACTAACATTTGACGATATTTTACTTGTGCCAGCAAAATCAGAAATTTTACCTAACGAAGTTGACTTATCTACAAACTTAACGGAAAAGATCAAGCTAAACATTCCTCTTATGTCAGCAGGCATGGACACTGTTACAGAACACAAGATGTCAATTGCCATGGCAAGAGAAGGTGGAATTGGTATCATCCACAAGAATATGTCAATTGAAGAACAAGCCTTAGAAGTAGACAAGGTAAAAAGATCTGAACACGGAGTTATAACTGATCCCTTTTCACTAACTAAGGATCATTCTATTGCAGATGCTTCTGAACTTATGGAAAGATACAGGATATCTGGTGTGCCAGTAGTTACAGAAAAGGGTGTCTTAGAAGGAATTATTACAAACAGGGACATAAGATTTGAAACTGATCTTTCTAAGAGAATTAGCGATGTAATGACTTCAGAAAAACTTATTACTGGAGATCCTGATATTAATTTAGACCAAGCTCTAAACATCCTAAAGAAATATAAGATTGAAAAGCTTCCTCTAGTTGATAAGGACAATGTATTAAAAGGACTTATCACAATAAAAGATATTGAAAAACACGAACAATATCCAAACTCAGCAAGAGATAAATCAGGAAGACTTTTAGCTGGAGCTGCTGTTGGAGCAACTAAGGACGTTTTGGATAGAATCGAAGCCCTTGTTAAGGCTAAGGCTGACGTTGTTGTTATTGATACAGCTCACGGTCAATCTAAAAACGTATTAAACACTATAAAGAAAATAAAGGATGCCTACCCAGACCTACAACTTATTGCAGGTAACGTAGCAACTTATGAAGGAACAGAAGACCTAATTAAGGCTGGCGCTGACTGTGTTAAGATTGGTATTGGACCTGGTTCAATTTGTACAACAAGAGTTGTAACTGGTATTGGTGTTCCACAAATTACTGCTATCATGGAAGCTTATAGGGCTGCTAAAAAATATGGCATTCCAATAATTGCCGATGGTGGTATTAAGTTTTCTGGTGATGTTGCCAAGGCCCTTGCAGCTGGTGGTAATGTTGTTATGATGGGTTCACTTTTCGCAGGAACTGATGAATCTCCAGGAGAAGAAATCTTCGTTGAAGGAAGAAGATTCAAAGCCTATAGAGGTATGGGTTCTCTTGGTGCCATGAGTGCTGGTTCATCTGATAGGTACTTCCAATCAGGTACAACTAAGTACGTTCCTGAAGGAGTTGAAGGTAGGGTTCCTTACAAGGGACTTGTTGGCGATATTGTATTCCAACTTGTTGGTGGAGTTAAGTCTGCCATGGGTTATATGGGTGCAAAGGACCTCGAAACTCTTAGGGCAACTGCTAAGTACGTTAAGATTACACAAGCTTCACTTACAGAATCTCACCCACACAATATTACAATTACAAGAGAAGCTCCTAACTATTATTAAGACATTAATAAATCCACTTCAATTGAATTTGGAGTGGATTTTCTTTATAATTACAAGTATAGAGGTGATATTTTGAAAACAAAAGTCTTGCTCGTTGAAGACGAAGAATCAATAAGAAAATTTGTTAAAATAAATCTTGAAAGAGAAGGCTACACAATTTTTGAAGCAGGCAGTGGAGAAGAGGGAATCGAAATTGCTAGACGCGAACTTCCAGATATTGTAGTCCTTGATATTATGTTGCCAGGCATTGATGGCTTTGAAGTCTGCAAGACCTTGAGGGGAGAGTTCCCAAGTCTTGGTATCATTATGCTAACTGCAAAGGCAGAAGACTATGACAAGATCATGGGTCTTCAATATGGAACTGATGATTATTTAACTAAGCCCTTTAACCCAACTGAGCTTACCCTAAGAATAAAATCCATTGAGAGAAGGCTTGAGATTGGGGAAGAAAATGAAAGCAACTTAATCACAGATCCACCTTTTAAAATAGATTCTTATTCAAGAAAGTTTTACAAGGATGATGTGGAATTAGAACTAACTCCTACAGAATATCAAATTATAAAAATATTTATGACTAACCCTGGCAAGGCCATGACTAGAAATGAAATTTTAAAACTAGTTTGGGGCGACGACTTCTTGGGCGACTCAAAAATTGTTGACGTAAACATAAGAAGACTTAGGTCAAAGATTGAAACTAACCCAGCAAAACCAGATTACATTGAAACTGTTTGGGGAACTGGTTACAGATGGAAGTAGGTTTATAATTGAAAAATAAAATTGGGAAAAGACTTGTTAGAAGTTTTTTAATAATAATTTTAATTACAATTTCAATTATAGATATATTCTTGCTTTTTGCCTTTAGCTCTTACTATTACAACAACATCTCCAAGGAATTGATCCAGAGAATGGAGGTCTCCCTTGAAATATATAGGAGGGACTATTCAGACAAGTCCATTGAAGATTTGATTTATGAAGACAGCGACATCTTCTTGTCCAACACCAATGCAGAAGTTCAAATTCTTGACAAGGACAAGAACCTCCTATCAGATTCTATTGGAAGGCTTGCTTCAAACCCCATAGAAACTTCAGATGTTTTGGCAGCTGAAGGGGGAGAGATAAAAACTTGGAAGGGAGAAGAGTCACAAACTGGTGAAGCTATTATGTCAGTTGCAGGTCCTATAAAGAACAATGAAGGTGAGACAATTGGCTACCTAAGATTTATATCTTCTATGGAAGAAGTCAAGGCTGCAATTTTTAAAACCATTATAAGCTTGCTTATTTTTACACTTTTTGTTGCCCTATTGACAACTACAGTTTCACTTTTGATTTCCAAGTCTATTGTAAGGCCAATACTTGAACTTACAGAAGTTGCCAAGACTATGTTAAAGGGCAACTATGAAGAGAAGGCCAAGGTCTTTGAAGATGACGAAATTGGAGAACTTGCCAAGACCTTAAATGCCATGAGTGATGAAATTATAAATAAGGATAGGATTAAAAATGATTTTATCTCTTCTATTTCCCACGAGCTTAGGACTCCTCTTACATCCATAAAGGGCTGGGCAGTTGTCCTCAAGGACGCAAAAGAAGACGAAAAGGACCTAATGGAAGATGGCTTAAACATAATAGAAAATGAAGCTGATAGACTTGCCAAGATGGTAGAAGAACTCTTAGACTTCTCAAGATATATATCTGGAAGGATTACTCTCGATAAGGAAATAATTGACATCTCTCAAACTTGTCTTGATATATCAAAACAGATGAGACCTCGTGCCAAGTCCAACAACATTGAACTTATAACAGACCTTCCAAAGGAATCAATACTTATTAATGCTGATGAAAATAGGATTAAGCAACTACTAATAAATCTTTTGGACAATGCCATTAAGTTTACTTCAGACAAGGGCTGGGTTAAGTTCCAAATGCTCAAGGAAGATGACAAGGTTCAAATTATGATTTCAGACAACGGAATGGGAATGACCAAGGAAGAACTTGCTCATGTAAAGGAAAAATTCTACAAGGGCAAGCACTCCAAGAGTCACAGTGGCATTGGTTTATCCATAAGTGATGAAATAACTAAGCTCCATCAAGGAAGCCTTGAAATCTTCTCGGAAGAAAATATTGGAACTACAGTAAAGGTTAGCTTGCCTATAGAAGTTGATAAAGAAGTGGGTGAAAACAATGATTAAAAAAATAATTTTTTACCTTTCATTAATTTCTCTAGTATTCTTAACTGGTTGTTCCTTTTTGACTAGTCAGGGGACAAATGTTGAGAGACCAGAAATGGGTCAAGCACCTATTTATGGCAAGTGGACCATAACTAAATTTATTTCCAACAAGAAGGTCAACCAAGACAATTTCAGGTTTAAGGACATAATTGGAGAAGACCTATACTTTAGTAACAATTCAGTCCTTCTAGCCAATGACTACATCAAGGATGCTTCCTACAAGACTAAGTATGTTAAACTTTCCAACTACTTGTATGAAAAGTTTAACCTGGACTACAAGAACTTAGGCATAGAAGACTCTGATGTTTTCACAACTTATGTATTTGATTCCAATTCCAACTCGTCCTTATACTATGAAGTCATAAAGACTAGTGAGAACACAGCTCTCTTGTTTGATAACGGAATTACCCTTGAGATTAAACTTGTAGACGACAAGATTAAAAATGAAGATTTAAATTCCACTATCTTAGCAAAGAAGGATGAAGTCTTGGCAAAGAGCAACTTGTTTGACTTAAATGGAGACAAGGGATTTTTAATTGGCTTTAAGACCAAGGTGGACTCAGACATTCCTTCTTGGAACTACAAGACTCTTTATCTAAAATTTTCTGACCTGAAATTGGAAAATGTCTACGAGATGAACAACATAATCTTGCCGAGAGATGATAGGTTTGTTGAAGTTAGCGTCCAAAGAGAATCAAAGGCTGAGGAAACAACAGATTGGTTAATCGCAAAAGAATATAAAACCTCAAAGCTTCTTAAGAAGGATCCAGAGATTCCAAAAATTGACTCAGAAGAGTTGAGAGATAACAATTCACTGAAGACAATAAACTTTATAACAAATAATTATATAAATGTTGAAAGTCTTGATAGGATTACCAATGTAAGAAGCCTTAGGATTTATAATCTTGATAACTTAGAAGACAAAAAAGCCCTAAGCTTTAAGGACTTTGTATCCGAGAAGGCCTTAGAGACAGAAGGTAAAAACATTGAAGCCCTAAAAGAAGATCCTTACAACATAGGCATCTATAGGGATAATGGTTTTTGGAAATTAAAGGGAAGAGTAAACTCAGGAGAGGGAAAGTATTCAGATTTTGATTTAAACCTAGTCCTTCCTTATGAGGTCAACAAGTACAATAAAATTAACATTCCAATGGCGCAAATTAAAAATTTCAAGTCATCAATCAAGGACGGATTTGTATCTCCTGACAATAATTTTTTAATAACATTGGAAAATAATTATCTAAGAATATATAATATAAGTGAAGGAAAAATTCTTCCAAACCCTATCTTTGAAAGGGAGATTGGAAAAGAAGCTTCCACTATTATGACTGAGTGGGCAACAGGCCGCTACGCAAATATTTGGCAAGATGAACTTTCATCTAATAAATGAGGTGTAAAATGAATAAAATAATGGAATTAGTAGGAGAAAATTCCACTTACTTGCTCCTAACTCTAGGTGCAATATTAATTGGAGTTGTTCTTACCTTTATAGTAAACTTTGCTGCAAGAGATTTAAAATTTATAAAATATTTACCAGGACTTGCCTTGGTATTTGTTGGAATAATTTCTCTTTTTATCGTGATCAACAAACTTTTTGATCCAAGCAGCTTAGACAATTTAATTATCTTTGTAGTTGGAGTTTCATCTGGACTAGTATCACTAATATTTGCTCTAATAATAGGCATAGCTACTTCAGATAAAAATCGATACAGGAGAAATCCTAGAAAAAGATAAAGATAAATGCTCAAGATAAGAGGCACTTAGGTGCTTCTTTTTTCTTGAGCTTTTTTAGGAAGAATATGAAAAATATTAAATTTTAAATTTATATATACTAAGAGCTTGCCCCTTAAAGGGACCTAAGCTATGATTAAGTACAAATTAATAAGTGGAAATGTAGTCCTTCATGGATTCAAACTTTTTGTCCCCAATGCCAGGGACATTTTTTATGTCCTCGATAGAAGAGAAAGAATTATTAGCCCTGTAGTCAATAATCTTTTGAGCAGTCTTTTCTCCAACTCCAGGAATTTTTGTGAGCTCGCTTAAGTCTGCTGAGTTAATATTTATCTTTGAAGAAGTATCACTTGATGATGGGCTAGACGCAAGACTTGAAATATTAGCTTGGACTTCGCCAACTTTTGGAATGTAAATTTTTTCTTCATCGTGAAGTCTTGCTGCGAGGTTTACCCTGTCTAAGTCTGCATCATCTCTTGCACCACCGGCAAGGTCAAGAGCATCAACAAGGCGCTTACTTGAGTCAAGCCTAAGTATGCCAGGCTTATTGACAGCACCTGAGATGTGGACCATGATCTCTTCCTTTTCTTCAGGAGCTTTTTCTATTGCAAGTTCACTTGAAGATGACTCAAGAGATTTTTTATCACTATCTATTACTCCAGAAGTATTTATTTTTAAAAATTCTTTGGCATCCTCATCTTCATTATGCGAATCATTATACTGATAGCCAATGATTAAGAGCAAGGCCACTATTATTATGTAGGGAAGATTATCTTTTTTCAAAAATTTAAAATCCATTTACACCACTCATTTATTAATAATATTATATTTATAGCATTGTAATACCCTAAACAGATAAATTTTACACAGTTTTCAAATGCTAAAATTTATGTTATAATTTATCCATCGAAACGATTTCAAAAAAATTAACATATTTAGGAGGAAAACAATGAAAGTTTATGCAACAGATAAGGTAAGAAATCTTGCTCTCGTGGGACATTCTGGCTCCGGAAAGACTAACCTAACAGAGGCTATGTTATTCCAAAGTGGAGCAACAAAAAAACTTGGAAATGTTTCTAGCAAGAATACAATTTCTGACTTCTCAAAGGAAGAGAGAGAAAGAGGAACATCAATAGCTACATCAATTATTCCTGTTGAATGGAGAAATTATAAAGTAAACATAATAGATACTCCTGGATTTCTTGATTTTGTTGGAGAAGCTCACTCTGCCCTAAGAGCTAGTGAAGCTGCAATCATGGTTATAGATGCAACTAAGGGAATCGAAGTTGGAACAGAAAGAACTTGGAAATACACAGAAAAAATTGGACTTCCAAGAATTATATTTATAAATAAGATTGATGGAGAAAATGTAAACTTTAGAAAACTAATGGACGAGCTTGAAGCTGCCTTTGGTAAAAAAGTTATTCCTTTCTCTGTACCTATTGGCGAAGGAGAAAACTTTATTGGTGTAACTGATGTAATCTTCCAAAAGGGTTACAAGTATGTAAACTCTGCACCACAAGAAACTGAACTTAACCACGACCAAGTTAAGGCAACTGAAAGAATGTATGAAGAAATTGCAGAAGTAGTTGCAGGTTCTGACGAAGTTCTTATGGAAAAATATTTCTCAGGAGAAAAATTCACAAGAGAAGACCTTTTAAGAGGAGTTACAACAGCCCTACTTGAAGGTGACGCAGTTCCACTACTTGTTGGATCTGGTGAAAAGGGAATAGGTATTGATATTTTACTTAACACTATAGTTAATTACATGCCAGCACCAGACGATGATCGTGCCCACCTTGGATTTAGATATAAAGAAGGAGAAGAAAGAAAGGTTTCAGAAAAGGATCCTTTTGCAGCAGTTGTATTTAAAACTATTTCTGACCCATTCCTAGGAAAAATTTCTATCTTTAAGGTAATTTCTGGTATCTTAACTAAAAACACAAGCTTATACAATGTAAATAATGACGAAACTGAAAAACTTGGCGGCCTTTTCGTAATGAGAGGTAAGGAACAAATAGAAGTTGACGAAATCCATGCAGGAGATATTGGAGCAACAACAAAGCTTGTTGGAACATTAACTGGTGATACTCTTTGCGATAAAGACCACCTAGTTGAATACAAGAAGTTGAAACACCCAACTCCAGTTTTATACTATGCAATTGAACCTAAGACTAAGGGAGACGAAGAAAAACTTACTCAATCTCTTAAGAAGATTAGGGACGAAGACCCAACATTCACTGTTGAAAGAAACACAGAAACTAAGCAAATGACTATTGGTGGTCAAGGTAAGGTTCAACTTGATGTTATCCTTGAAAAATTAAAGAACACTTATGGAGTTGAAGTTGAAATTGTTCCATTCATAATTCCTTACAGAGAAACAATTAGAAAGACTGCAAGTGTCCAAGGTAAGCACAAGAAACAATCTGGTGGAGCAGGCCAATACGGTGATGTTTGGATTAGATTTGAACCATCTGAAGCTGAATTTGAATTTGACGAAGAAGTTTTTGGTGGCGCAGTTCCTAAGAACTACTTCCCAGCAGTTGAAAAGGGAATCATTGAATCTAAGGAAAAGGGAGTTCTTGCAGGCTATCCTGTTACAAACTTCAAGGCTGTCCTATATGATGGATCTTACCACGATGTAGACTCCAACGAAATGTCTTTCAAACTTGCTGCAAATCTTGCCTTCAAGAAGGGTATGCAAGAAGCAAGTCCAGTTCTTCTTGAACCAATTATGAAGGTTGAAGTTACAATTCCAGAAGCATATCTTGGAGATGTAATGGGAGACATGAACAAGAGACGTGGAAGAATTCTTGGTATGGATCAACAAAATGACGGTACTCAAGTTCTTATTGCTGAAGCTCCTCAAGCTGAATTATTCACTTACCTAATTGATCTTAGATCACTTACTCAAGGTAGGGGAACCTTCAACATGGAATTTGTTAGATACGAAGAAGTTCCACAAAACATTGCAGATAAAATTATTGAAGAAAGACAAACTGACAAGTAAAATTTAAAAAGACTTTATTGTATCTGTTGGAGAGAGATCTCCAGCAGATATTTTTTTGTGAAAAATAAATTTTTGACCAAGTGATATTTTTAATTTTGGGGCTATTAAGTAAGCTACAATAATTTCTAACGTCATACTTACTCATTAAGCTGGAAAAGTTTATGAGCTTGTAATTATCTATTAAGTTATGGAAATTTATGACTTTGTACTTATTGGTTAAGCAATAAAAGTTTATAAGCCTACACATATTTGCAAAGCTGTACTAATTTATAAGTCTGCCTTAACTCATTACTTAGCCTTTAATCACAAACTCCTAATTAATGAAAAAGTGATAAACTTTTGCAAACTTATAAAAAGTCCCTAGCCTTTAACTATTAATTTCTATTTCTTTAGGGTAAAGTAAGAGAAAGACTAAATACTTTACAAAAGTCCTAGTTTATATTAAACTAGAGATAGTAAAAGATAGTCAGTTTTTTTATAATTTAAAAGACAAAGATAGTCAAAGGAATGGTTTTATGGCAAAATTATCCAATTCCATAGAAGAATTTTTAAATGAATTAATATTTGAATCTGGTGGAGTTCTTGAAATTCAAAGATCAAAAATCTCAGACCAATTTAACTGCGCCCCTTCACAAATAAATTACGTTTTAACAACTAGGTTTACACCCTTTAAGGGTTACTACGTTGAGTCTAGACGAGGGGGCGGCGGCTACATTAGGATTGTAAAAGTTAAACTAGAAGATGATGAAGAAAGGCTTGAGAGATTTTTGGACTTCATAGGTGATTCTATTACAAAAAATAATTCAGATGATTTACTAGAGGAACTTGTGAGACTAAAGAAGGTCACTAGAAGGGAAATGGAACTTATGAAGGTGAGCCTGTCTGACAGGTCTCTAAGTCAATGCGAAAATAGAAATGAACTGAGGGCAGACTTATTAAAGAATATGCTCCTCGTTATTTTCAGCTAGGAGGGAAGAAGATGTTGTGTGACAACTGCAAAGAAAGAGAATCAATAATTTCCTACACAAGGATAAATAATGACGAAGTAGAAGAAGTTCATCTCTGCCAAGTTTGTGCTGAAGAAAAATTTAAAAAAGAATTTCAGGGTTATCAAAATATAATTCCTCAACTGGAAAATGCCCTTAAAAATATTTTTAAATTCACTGCCAACTCCTACAAGGATGAGGAAGATGACATTAGGTGCGAATATTGTGGCAAGAGCTTTAGAGAACTTAAAAATACAGGAGTCCTTGGTTGTCCAAAATGTTACAACTCCTTTGGAAATGAAATTAAGTCTTATCTCAATGCCTTAAATATAAATTTAAAATACAGGGGAAAGATACCTAAGAACTCAGAGTCCTATATCTACTACAATAGGAAGCTTGAAGACCTTAGGGAAAAGTTGGACCTTGCTATTAGCCTAGAGGAATATGAAAAGGCTGCAGAAATTAGGGACGAGATAAAAACTTTAAAGGAAGATGCCAATGTCTAAAATTATTTTAGGAAATAAGGTAAAGTTATATAGGAACATTGACGGCAAGAACTTCGTCAACACTATGACAGAGGAAGAGTTAAGAGAAAATTTAGAATTTCTTGACCCAATAATTAGGGGGATGGGTTATGAAAATCTTGATATAGAAAAGATGACATCCCTTAAAAAATTAAATCTTATTGAAGAGGGAAGACTTGGCAAGAGGTTTGTTGAAGAGAAAAATATTGGCTTCTATCAAAAAGTTGATGAGCCAGATATTCTGATTAACTCCAGTGAACACCTAGAACTTTCAAAGTTTTCTAGGACCCAGTCCCTTGATGAACTTTATAAGGAAATCTATGACTTGGAAGGAAGGCTTGAAGAAAATATAAACTTTGCCTTTAGTCCAGAGTATGGTTACTTGACTTCAAGGGTTTTTAATGCAGGAACTGGCTTTAAGCCCATAACCTTTTTATACCTGCCAGCCCTAAATTATTTTGGCATAAATGAAATTGCCAAGGGCCTATCGAGGCTTGGCTACACCCTAGGTTCTTACAGGGACAGGTCTAAGAAGGCCCTTGCAAGTATTTACACCCTTTCCTTTGAGTCAACTTTGACAGAAGAGGAAGGATCTTATATAGAAAAATTAAAACTAATTAGCGAGGAAATCGCTGATGTTGAAAGAGAAAATAGAAAAAAACTTTATCTTGATAATATTATTAGCCTTGAGG
Organism: Peptoniphilus genitalis; assembly: GCF_023614525.1. Classification (GTDB taxonomy): domain Bacteria; phylum Bacillota; class Clostridia; order Tissierellales; family Peptoniphilaceae; genus Peptoniphilus_A; species Peptoniphilus_A genitalis. The sequence continues at coordinate 328,420 of NZ_CP097885.1, read as the reverse complement.
ACATGGTCAACAGGTCCTATGGCCTACTTGCCAATGCAAGGTTATTGTCGGAAGAAGAGATGATGCAGTCCATGAGCATGATTAATCTAGGGATTGAACTTTCAATCTTGAAGCCAAATAGGGAATTTGACTTCTACCAAGAAATTATGAAGCTAAGAAATGGACACTTACAAATTGAGAGAGGCTCAATCTTAGACCTTAAGTCAAGAGACATCCTAAGGGCTAACAAGTCGAGAGCTCTCATGAAGGAGGTTTTCAAATGAGTATGTTTGGAAAGTTTAGTGAAAAATCACAAAAAGCCATCCTCTTTGCTCAGCAAGAAGCAAGAGAACAGAGGCATTCATATATAGGGTCAGAACACATTCTTCTTGGAATTTTGCGAGAAGGAACAGATGCAGGCGCCCATATACTTTCAAAGCTTGGAATAGATTACAAGAAGGCCAAGGAAACTACTATGGACATAGTTAGCCAAGGTCAAGGTCCAGTTGTGTCAAGCATTGCTTACACTCCAAGGACTAAGAGGATTTTTGAACTTGCCTTTGAAGTGTCAAGAGAAATGGGCGAGAACACAGTGTCAACTGACCACCTTCTACTTGGCATCCTAAGAGAAGGCCAAGGAGTTGCCATCCTAGTTTTAAAGAGACTGGGTATTGATGTCATGAGTCTTGAAAATGATATTTTAAATAATATGGAAGACTATGAAGATTATGAAGAAGGCGACGAAGCTGGATCAGAAGCCCTAGAAAAATATACAACAAACCTAAATAAAAAGGCTGAAGAGGGGAAAATTGATCCTGTAATTGGAAGAGAAAAGGAAATAAAAAGAGTTATCCAAGTCCTATCAAGAAGGACAAAAAACAACCCAGTCCTAATTGGAGAGCCAGGTGTTGGTAAAACTGCCATAGCTGAGGGACTTGCCGCAGAAATTGTTGCAGGAAATGTTCCAGAAATTATGAAGGACAAAATTATTTTAACCCTTGATATCTCCCAACTTATTGCAGGAGCAAAATACAGGGGAGACTTTGAAGAGAGATTAAAAAATGTAACTAAGGAGGCGAGCAAGAATAAAAATATTATTTTATTCATTGATGAAATGCACGTCATCATTGGTGCGGGTTCAGCCGAAGGATCCCTCGATGCTTCAAATATTTTAAAACCAATGCTTACAAAGTCTGTCCTACAAATTATTGGAGCTACAACAATTACAGAATACAGGCAAAAAATTGAAAAAGACTCTGCCTTTGAGAGAAGGCTTATGCCAATAATGGTTGATGAACCAAGCCCAGAGGATTCAATTAAAATCATTCAAGGTCTTAAAAAGATTTACGAAGACCACCACCATGTGATAATTCCAGATGAAAGTATTGAAGCAGCTGTAAAATATTCTGACAGATACCTAAATGACAGATTTTTGCCAGACAAGGCCATTGACCTAATTGATGAAGCAAGCTCAAAATTAAAAATTGAATCCTACAAGGTCCCAGAGTTTGAAGAAAAATATAAGCTTGACCTTGAAGATATTGAAGAAAAGAAAAACCAAGCAGTAAGAGATCAAGACTATGAACTTGCAGCCAACCTTAGAGATGAGCAGAAGAAAGTTGAAAAGGAACTAGAAGACAAGAGAGCTGAATTTAGAGAAAAAGAATCTAAAAAGGAAGTTTCTCCAGAACTTATTGCTGATATAGTTTCTGATTGGTCCAAGGTTCCTGTAACTGAAATGACAGAAGAAGAGACAGAAAAATTAAGAGACCTTGACATCAAACTAAAAGAAGACGTCAAGGGACAAGACCAAGCTCTTGAGGCTCTTGCCAAGGCTATAAAGAGGTCAAGAATTGGTCTTAAGGATCCAAACAAACCAATCGGTTCTTTCATCTTTGTTGGTCCAACTGGTGTTGGTAAGACTTATCTTGCAAAGAGCCTAGCTAAAAACTTATTTGGCAAAGAAGAAAACATGATTAGGTTCGACATGTCTGAATACATGGAAAAATTCACTGTATCAAGACTTGTAGGTTCACCTCCAGGATATGTTGGTTACGACGAAGGTGGCGAGCTAACAGAAGCTGTTAGGACAAACCCTTATTCAGTAATTCTTTTAGATGAAATTGAAAAGGCCCACCCAGATATATTTAATATTCTTCTACAAATTCTTGATGAAGGAAGGTTGACTGACTCCAAGGGAAGAACTGTAAACTTCAAAGACACAGTTATAATTATGACATCCAACGCAGGTGCCAACCTATTGGCCAAGAATTCAGTTTTAGGTTTCTCAACTTCAGAAGACTCTGCAAAGAAAAGTGAGTTTGAAAACATGAATAAAATTATAGACCAGTCCCTAAAAGATATGTTTAAGCCAGAATTTTTAAATAGAGTTGATGATGTAGTTATCTTTAAGGCTCTTGAAAAAACTGAAATCAAGGAAATTGTTAAGAAGATGCTTGATACTTTAAGCTTAAGACTTAAGGACATGGGCATAAGTGCAAAATATACAGATAAACTTATTAACTTCCTAGTTGATGAGGGTTATGACAAGGTCTTTGGTGCAAGACCTCTTCAAAGAACTATTACAAAATTAATTGAAGATAAGATCGCCGATGAATTCTTAGATGGAAGCATCAAGGATGGCGATGCAATTTCTGTAGATGTTAAATACAAGAAGGTTCAAATAAAAAAGCTAAAGAAGACAAAAAAGGCGAAAGATGAAAAAGAAAATAGTCTATCAATGTAATAAATGCGGCTACATTTCCCATGGGTTTTTTGGGAAGTGTCCCAACTGTGGTTCTTGGAACAGCTTAGAAGAAAAGGAAGAAGGGTCTTCATCAGGAAAGACTCCCACAAGGACCAAAAAAGTTAAAAAAGATGCACAAAAATTAAATACAGTTGCAGTTTCTTCTGATGAGAGAGTCAAGACTAGCATAGAAGAATTTAACAGGGTCATGGGCGGGGGAATCGTTCGTGATTCTGTTAGCATCTTGACGGCTAAGCCTGGTTCAGGTAAGTCAACTCTTCTTATGCAGGTTGCCAATGACCTTGCCAACAAGGGTATGAGGGTCCTTTACGCATCGGGAGAAGAATCAGAAACACAAATTAAGATGAGAGCAGAGAGAATTCTCGACAAACTTTCAGAAAATATTTGGGTCTACTCTGTGACATCACTTAACTCTGTCTTGGACCAAGTTGAAAAAATTGATCCCCAACTTATAATTATTGACTCCATTCAAACCTTTACTCTTGATGAGTTTCCACAAAGACCTGGCACACCAACTCAAACCATGGAGTGTGCCTACAAGATGACAGAAGTTGCCAAGGACATCGAAAAGCCTCGCATGGTTTTCTTAGTTGGTCAAATGACTAAGCAAGATGAACTTGCAGGTGTTAGAAGTCTTGAGCACTTAGTGGATACTGTCCTCTTAATCGATGGCGATTCATCAGAAGATTTGAGGTCACTTATGACAACAAAGAACAGGTATGGGTCTACTGGTGAGATTGGGTTTTTCTCCATGACAGAAAAGGGAATGATCTCAATCGACAACCCCTCAGAATACTTTATGACTAAGAGGTCGGTAGCAGAACAAGTGCCCGGTTCATCTCTTTCTGTTATAAGAGAGGGAACAAGGCCAATAATTCTTGAGACAGAGGCCCTTGCCTCTAAGTCCTTCCTACCTTATCCCTCAAGAATTTCTGAGTCAGTGAGAAGGGAACACCTAAACACTCTTGTTTCAATTCTTGAAGAGAGGGCAGGAATTACCTTCTTAGACAAGAACATTGTAGTCAAGTCAACTGGCGGCATAAAAGTTAAGGAGCAGGCTTCGAACCTTTCTGTAATGGTTTCTATTGTTTCATCAACTCTCAACCAGCCCGTTGAAGCCAACTCAGTTTTCGTTGCCGATGTGGGGCTTACGGGAGAACTAAAAAATGTTCCAAGCCTCGACGTAAGACTTAAGGAAGCAGAGAGAATGGGCTTTAAAAAAGCTTACGTCTCCCAATATTCTAATGTGAAGGAAGAAAACTACAAGGACTTAGAAGTCATCAAGATGTCAACTATCTCTGAAGTCCTAGCAAAAATATTTAACATATAAATCTAGATAATAAAAAACTCTTGTTACTTAATAAGTAATAAGAGTTTTTCTTTTTGCTAATTTTAAATTTTTTTAAGCTTCTTTTGGATGTCTTGTAGATGCAATTGCAAGAGAGACTACAAGTCCAATAAGCATTGGGCATACCCAACCAAGACCAAACTCAGTAAGTGGTAGCTTTGTTAACATTTCTCCAAGCCCACCAAGAAGTCCCTTGCCTTGAAGGACAAATAAGAAACCAAATAATAGTGAAACAAGAGAAGGCACCTTAAACACTAAGTCGTCTTTAATTTTTTCGTTAAATAGTCCTAGGAAAACTATTGTCATTGCACATGGATAAATAACTTCAAGGATTGGTGCAGAAATTTTAATGATTTGTGTAACACCAAGCATTGATATCAAACATGAAACAATGGAACAAATAACGACAACTCTTTCATAAGAAATTTTGTTGAAAGTTAAGTCGTTAAAGAAGTTACCTGTTGCAGAAATAAGTCCAATAGCAGTTGTAAGACAGGCAAGTGCAGTAATAATACCAAGTATATAAACACCGATGCCGCCAAGGACTCTGTTAGTAATATCAACAAGAAGTAGAGTTGAATCAGTATCGGCATTGTAGATGCCAAGGCTTGAAGTTTGAGCTCCAAGATATAATAGGCCTCCGTAGATAAGTGCCAATAAGATTACGGCAATAACACTTGATAAAATAGTTGCCTTGATTTCAATTTTTTGTGAAGAATAATTTCTTGATTTAACAGCGCCAATAACAACAAGGGCAAACATACAACTTGCAATGGCATCCATTGTTTGGTAGCCATCAGTAATACCCTTCTTAAGAACATTGTCGATCATTGTAGTGTCTGCGACTTCTCCCATTGGAGTAATTATTCCCTTAACAATTAGGACTGCCATACAAAGTAAAAGTGAAGGAGTAAGGAACTTTCCCACAATGTCAACAACCTTGCTAGGTCTAATACTTAGTAGACAAGCAATAACGAAGAAGATAACAGAGAATAAGTACCTGTTAAAGGCCTCACCAAAGATTGGCAAGATTGCAATTTCATAAGTAGTAGCGGCAGTTCTTGGAGTTGCCAAGAAAGGTCCAATACATAAAATAATTGCAGTAGAAATTATAATTGCAAAGGTCTTGTTAATTCTTGAAGCGAGGACATTGAGGTTACCTTCATACTTAGATAGGGCTATAATTGCCAGTAGGCCTAGGCCTGCATCTGTAATCGTAAAACCTAAAAATCCTATCCACCATTGGTGGCCCGACAATAAACCTAGATAAGGCGGAAAGATTAAGTTTCCAGCTCCGAAGAACATTGCGAATAATGCGAAGCCGATAATAAATAAATCTTTCGTCTTGATTTCATTGTTCATCTTTTTACCTCCATAATAATATTTTTTCTATTCTACCACATCGGGAAGGATTTTGATACACAAATTATTGATTAGATACAAATATTTTGATATTATCAGTATTATTGAAAGGAAGGTTGACATGGATTACAAAGAAGCTGTAGCTTGGCTTGAAAATAGAAACATACCTCTTGGAGAATTTACCCTAGATAACATAAAGGCTCTTTTAGAAATTTTTAATAAGCCTCAAGATAAATTAAAAATAATTCACATAACAGGAACTAATGGCAAGGGATCAGTAGCAAGTTTTATCAATAACGCCCTTATAGAAAATAATTATTCAGTGGGCAAGTTCACATCGCCCTATATAACAAACATACGTGAAGAGATAGAAGTTAATAGGGAAGTCATAAGTGAAGAGGACTTTGCAAAGCTTGCCAGCGAAGTTAGAAAAGAAGTTGAAGAACTTGATAAGAAAGAAATTTTTGTAAGTGGCTTTGAAATTTTAACTTCCATAGCTTATATTTACTTTGCAAGAAAAAATTTGGACTTTGCAGTGATGGAAGTTGGTATGGGAGGACGAGTTGATGCAACGAATGTAATGGAAAAATCTATCCCAGTCTTTTGTCACATAGCCCTTGATCATGCAAATATCTTGGGAGACACTTTGGAGAAGATTGCACATGAAAAGGGTGGAATAATAAAAGAAAATTCTCATGTATTCTCTTATCCCCAAGCTGAAGAAGCAAAGGAAGAGTTAAAGAAAATCTCAAAGGAAAAGTCTTCTAGCTTTAGTGACTTCGAATTTGAAGAAGTTGAAATAATTTCTTCTAACGAATATGGAAACAAATTTAACTTTAAATCTTATAAGGATGTAGAAATTTCTCTTATAGGAGACCACCAAACCTATAATGCAGCTCTTGCTCTTATGGTTTTGGAATATTTAAGAAAGGATTATAAGTTAGATCCAGACAAAATAAAAGAGGGACTTAAGAGGGCAGAGAACATTGGAAGGACAGAATGTCTTTCAAGAGATCCTCTTATTGTAGTTGACGGGTCCCATAACCTAGACTCCATTGAAGGAATAGAAAAAAGTGTAAAGAAGTTCACTTACAATAAATTGATTTTAGGTTTCTCTCTCTTAAAGGATAAGGACCACAAACACATCTTAGAAAAAATTGAAAGGCTTGCAGATAAAATTGTCTTAACAGAAATTGATAGCGATAGGTTCACAGACTTAGCTTCACTAGAAAAAGAATTTAAAGAAATTTCAGACAAAGAAATTTTTGCCATCAAGGACAGAAAGGAAGCAGTAGAAAAAACTCTTGAACTTGCAGGTGAAGGCGATATGATTCTCTGGTGTGGGTCTCTCTACCTTATCAAAGACATAAGAAAAATAATTTTAGAAAAATTAAATTAAAATAGCAATAAAAAATCCCCTTGACTGCTCAAGGGGATTTCTTATGAGTTCTCCAAAAGGAAGAATATGTAAATCCTAAATAAAAAAAGGATCTTAACCAAGACCCTTATTTATATAGCTCTTTCGACTTTACCAGATCTTAGGCATCTAGTACATACGTTAATTCTTTTTCTTGATCCATTAACTACAGCCTTAACTCTTCTAATGTTAGGAGACCAGCTTCTGTTAGAACGAGAGTGAGAGAAAGAGATTTTATTTCCAAATGATTTTTCTTTTCCACAAATTTCACATCTTTTAGCCATAACGCACCTCCTTTAGTTATTAAGCAGACAATATTTTATCAAAAAAGCCTGCTAAGTGCAAATATTTTTTTCAATATGTTATTATTTTACACTAAATTCTAATTTTTTACAAAGGATATTTTGAAAATCTGTTAATATGGGACAAGTTCTGATATAATGTACTAGATAAGGAGGTGCCCTCATGCCGGCAATTATAAATAGAGAACTTGGAAATATTGTAATAGAAGATAGCGTACTTGCAAACATAGCAGGAATCTCAGCTATGGAATCCTACGGAATTGTTGGAATGGCATCAAAAAATGCCGCAGATGGAATTTTTGAATTATTGAGATTCGAAAATCTTTCAAAGGGAATTGTAGTAAAGACTGACGAAAATGAAATTTCTATAGAACTTCACGTTGTACTAGAATATGGAGTTAAAATTTCTACTGTTGGTGAAAATATTATAGAGAGAGTTAAGTTTAATATAGAAAATTTAACAGGACTTGAAGTTGACAACATTGAAGTCCTAGTAGAAGGTATTAGACTTAAGTAGTGGAGGTAAGATTTTGGAAATAAATAAAATTAATGGTCCCCTATTAAAAGAAATTTTTAAGGGAGCCGTAAATTATCTAATATCCAGAAAGGAAGAGGTCAACGCCCTTAACGTGTTTCCTGTTCCCGATGGAGATACAGGAACTAACATGAGCCTTACATCAAAATCTGCCTTAAAACAAATTGAAAGCTTAGAGGGAGATTTTACTGCTGGAGATGTTTCAGCTGCTGCAGCTCGTGGTGCTCTTATGGGAGCTAGGGGTAACAGTGGTGTTATTCTTTCACAACTTCTTAGAGGTTTCTCAGAAGGCTTAGAAGGAATAGATGAAGCGACTACTTCAGACCTTGCTCATGCCTTCAAGAAGGCAAGTGAAACAACTTACAAGGCTGTTATGAAACCAATTGAAGGAACAATTCTAACAGTTGGAAGAGAAACTGCTGACTTTGCCATTAGACATTATAAAAAGTCTGAAGATATAATTACATTTTTAGAAGATGTAATTGTAGAAGCAAATAAATCCCTAGATAACACACCAAACCAACTTGAAGTTTTAAAGGAAGCTGGTGTTGTTGATGCTGGTGGTAAGGGTCTTGTTGTCCTACTTGAAGGGGCTCTTAAGGTCCTAAAGGGCGAAGACATTGCTGACCAAAGTGAAGATGAAACCCTAAAGAAAAAGGCCCAAAAAGAAGTCCAATTCACTGAAGCAGACACTTCTTTAAAATATGGTTACTGTACAGAATTTATTATAAATACTGACTACGAAGATATTGATGCCCTAAGAGAAAAAATTTCTCCGCTAGGAGATTGCCTTCTAGTAGTTGGTGGTGGCGGGACTCACCTTATTAAGGTTCACGTTCACACAAATGACCCAGGAATTGTATTGCAACATGCTTGCGAGCTTGGACTACTTCAAGATATCAAAATCGACAATATGAGATACCAACACAGGGAAGTTCTCTTTGATGATGCAGAAGTTGCTGAAGCTAAAAAGAGAGAAGAAGAGGAAGAGTTAATCGAAGAAAAAGATTATTCTTTCATCACTGTTTCCATGGGAGATGGAATGACAGAAACTTTCAAATCTCTTGGCGTTGACTATGTTGTTGCAGGTGGACAAACAATGAACCCATCAACAGAAGACTTCTTAAAGGGAGTTGACAAGGTTGGTGGCAAGGTAATCTACCTAATTCCAAATAACAGCAACATAATTTTATCAGCAGAACAAGCTAGGGATATTTCTGACAGAGAAATCATTGTAATTCCATCAAAATCTGTTCCTCAAGGTATTGCAGCTATGCTTGCCTTCAATGAAGATGCTTCAAAAGAAGAAAACAAAGAAAATATGATGGAAGCAGTGGCTAGTGTAATCGACGCATCAATAACCTATGCAGTTAGAGACACTACAATCAATGGAAAAGAAATTCACAAGGACGACATTATAGGTATCGCAGCTAAGGATATAATTTCCAGCGGTAAGACTGTATATGATGTTGTTACAGACACTGTGGACAAGCTAATGGACGTAGACATTTCTCTTGTTACACTTTTCTATGGAGAAGATGTAAATGAAGAAGATGCAGAAGTAGTTCGCGAAGCAATAGAAGAAAAATATCCAGATATTGATATAGATGTAATAAAAGGTGACCAACCAATTTATTACTACATCATATCTCTTGAATAAATTTTAGATTATTAATTAGCCCGAAGTTTTGCTTTGGGCTTTTCTTATAGGAAATAAAATAGGAGACAATTATGAACTTATCGGACCCTATAAAAAACTTAAAGGGAATTGGACCCAAGAGGGCAGAGCTCTTTCACAAGCTTGGAATTTATACAATTGAAGACCTCCTCCACTTTTATCCCAGAAGATATGAAGACTCTTCAAAGGTCACTAGGGTTTCAGAAGCTAGGATTGGAGAAAAAAACACCTTTAGGATAAGAATACTTTCAAAACTTCAAAACAGAAGAATTAGAAAGGGACTTACCCTCACAAGCTTCTTGGCAGAAGATGAATCAGGAGAAGTTGAACTATCCTTCTTTAATGCCTTCTATCTTCACAATAAAATTTTACCGGGAAGATGCTACCTAGTCTATGGCAAGGCAGACTACTTTAGGGGAAGGGTTACCATGTCGAGTCCTGAGATCGAAGAAGTCGATAACTTAAAGAAACTTGGCAAGATTTCTCCTATTTATAATTTAACTGAAGGTCTAAACAATTTTGTCTTTGAAAAAGTTGTTGAACAAGTGATAGGTGAAAATCTTTTTAGGGAAAATCTGCCGAAAGAAATTCTAGAAAAATATTCTTTTCTCGACAAGAATGATGCCATAAGGGCAATCCACTATCCCAAGTCTAGAAAAAATTACATCCAAGCCAGGGAGAGGCTTATCTTTGAAGAACTATTTTTGTTTGAACTTTCCATCTTAAAGAACAAGGTCCAAAACGAAAGACGAGATGCCATAAAGTTTGAAATCAAAGATCAGGTTTTTGACTTTATAAATAAATTACCCTTTAAGTTGACGGAAGGTCAAGATACAGTCATAAAAGAAATCTTCAGCGACATGAAAGAGGGCAAGGCCATTAACAGACTTATCCAAGGTGACGTTGGTAGTGGTAAGACAATTATAGCCATTATAATAATGTATCTTGCCCACCTAAATGGTTACCAGTCATCAATCATGGCGCCAACAGAAATCTTGGCAAAGCAACACTTTGAATCCTTTGTAGAATTACTAGAGCCGCTTGGCATAAAAGTTGGACTCTTAATTGGTTCAACTTCCAAGAAGGCAAAGAGGAACATCTTAGATAATCTCGAGATGGGGTCCATCGACATTCTTATAGGAACCCACGCCCTCATAGAAGAAAATGTAGTCTTCAAAAAGCTTGGAGTAAATGTAATTGACGAGCAACATCGTTTTGGAGTTGTCCAAAGAAATATGCTCCAAAATAAAAACAAGGACGCAGCAACTCTTGTTATGTCGGCAACACCTATCCCAAGAAGTCTTAGTCTTGTCCTATATGCAGACCTTGACGTCTCCATAATAAAGTCCATGCCAAAGGGACGAAAGCCAATTAAAACAATAGCAATAAATGAAAATATGTTGGAAAAATCCCTAGCTTTTATTAAAAAAGAATTGACAGAGGGAAGACAGGCCTATGTAATCTGTTCTTTAATAGAAGAAAACCAAGACTACGAAAACTTACAAGCAGTGGAAAAAGTCTACGAAGAACTTAGCCAATACTTCAGTGATTTTAATCTAGGACTCCTTCACGGAAAGATGAAGGCAGAAGAAAAAAATCAGGTCATGAATGACTTCGCAGAAAATAAAATCAACCTTTTAGTATCAACTACAGTAGTGGAAGTTGGAGTCAACGTACCCAATGCCAGCGTAATAATGATTTACAATGCGGAGAGGTTTGGCCTCTCAACCCTCCACCAACTACGAGGAAGAGTTGGAAGAGGAGACCAACAATCCTACTGCATCCTCTACAATCTTTCTAAAAGTGAAATTTCTTGGGAGAGGATGAAGATAATGACAGACTCCAACGATGGATTTTATATTGCAAACAAGGACCTAGAGCTTAGAGGATTTGGTGACATACTTGGGACAAGACAATCGGGCATGCCAAACCTAAGACTAGCTGACCCCTTTAGGGATGAGACAATTTTAAAATACGCAGCAGAGGATGTGAAAAAAATCCTAGGAGAGGATCCAAACTTAGAAGGAGAAAAATATTCCTACCTAAACAAAGAAATCACTGAATTTTACTCAGATTTGAACTAAATATCTTTAAAATTATCCTTTCTTATGGTAAAATAAAACTAATTTGGAGGCTTTATGAGAATAATTTCAGGAAATAGAAGGGGACTCAAATTAATAGCTCCCAAGGGACTAGATACAAGGCCCACAGAAGATAGGGTCAAGGAATCGGTTTTTAACATCTTGGGACAAAACTTCTTTGACGTCACAGTCTTAGATTTGTTTTGTGGTTCCGGAGCAAATGGAATAGAATTTCTATCAAGGGGAGCTGAACAAGCTTACTTCGTTGACAAGTCAAAAGAAGCCATAGACTGTGTGAAGAAGAACCTAGACAAGGCCAAACTCACAGGCCAGGCAATAGTCATAGAGAACCACTTGAACCAAGCTATGAAAAACCTTGACACAGAATTCGACTATATCTACATGGACCCACCCTTCGAAAGACGAGACTTATACAAAAAAGCCTTTAAACTAATAAGAGAACATAGAATACTAAAGCCAAATGGAAAATTAATTGTGGAGTACAACACAGACAAGCCACTCTTAATAGGCGAAGGCTTTGTAGAAATAAAAAACAAAAAATATGGAAACACATCAATTTCCATATGCGGATGGGATGAAAATGAAAGTAATATATGCAGGTAGCTTTGATCCAGTGACCAATGGCCACCTAGACATAATAAAAAGAGCAAGAGAAATTTTTGGAGAAGTCATAGTTGCAGTCCTAGAAAACACTTCAAAAAAGGGTCTCTTCACAGTAGAAGAGAGAAAAGCCCTCCTTCATGAAGTCTTAGATGGCATGGAGGGGATTGAAGTAGATTCCTTTGACGGACTTTTAGTAGAGTATGCAAAAAAGAAAAACTGCAAAGTAGTAGTTAGGGGCCTTAGATCAGCAACAGATTACTTCAGTGAATACACCCTTGCTATGGCAAATAAAAATTACAAAGACAGCATAGAAACAGTCTTTTTATTGTCATCCAATGAAAATTTATTTGTAAGTTCATCACTTGCAAAAGAAGTAGCCAACTTTGACGGAGATACAGATTTATTCGTGCCTCCTATTGTAGGAGAAGCTATGAAGAAAAAATTACTTAGGAGGAAGATATGAATTTAATTGATTTAGTTGAAGAATTAGAAGACCTTGTGGAAACATCATCACAAATTCCACTAACAAGTAAGGTAATGGTAGACAGGGAAGAGTTTTTAGAAATTGTTAGCGAACTAAGAACTCAAATCCCTGGAGAAGTTTCAGAAGCACAAAGAATTGCTCAAGACAAGGAAGACATCATCAATGGAGCTCACGATGAAGCAGACAAGATTATCTCTGCAGCAAGAGCACATTCAGAAAAGATTATTGACGAAAACGAACTTGTAAGGCAAGCAAATGAAAGAGCAGCTGAAATATTAAAGTCTGCAAAAGAAGAGTCAACTCAAATAAGAGAAGGCGCAAGAGACTACGCAGACGAACTACTTGAAAACACACAAGTAAACCTTTCAGAAATTATAAAAATGCTTAACGAAAATAGACAAGAGTTAAGAGGATAAATAAAGAGATAGACCTGAGTTAAAAGCTCGGGTCTTTTTTGTTAAAGGTAAAAATTTAAATAAAATTTTATTTTAGTATTGGACAATTAATTTGAAATGAAATTTTAAAATTAATATTTAAGAATAGAAGCTGATAATTATTTGAAACCTGATAAGTTTTTGTGACTTAATAAATTTTAACAAGTTTGCAAACCTTTATGACTTTACAGATTACTACAAGTTTATAATTTTTTACAGCTTTATAATTATTTACAACTTTATAAATCTTTATGGATTTGTAGTTTTTTATAAAGTCATAATTTTTGTAAGTAAATCTCAAAGCTACAAGATTTTTAAATTTTTTTGTGTTATAATATTCAAGGAAAGAACTTGAAGGACCGAGGGAATCTCGGTCTTTTTTATTTTTAAAAATAGATTAAGAGAATATATTGAGATTTAGTGATTTAAATTTATCTAAGGAAGTTTTGCAGGCAATTAATGACATGGGTTTTGAAAGTCCATCTGAAGTACAAGAGGCAACTATACCTCTTATTTTGGAAGGCCGTGACGTCCTTGCCCAAGCTCAAACTGGTACTGGCAAGACTGCTTCTTTTGGGATACCAATGATCGAAGGGATAGAAGATAAGAGCCATAACTTGCAAGGGCTTGTCCTTGTTCCAACAAGGGAGCTTGCAAGGCAGGTTTCTGATGAGTTGAAAAAGTTAGCCAAGTATAAAAAGTTCATTAGCATTGTGCCAATTTATGGTGGTGCTGATATGGGCAAGCAACTGCGTGACTTAAAGAAGGGCGCAGACATTGTAGTTGGAACTCCTGGCAGGGTCATGGACCACATGAAGAGGAAGACTATTGTGCTTGATGACTTAAAGTTCTTGACTCTTGACGAGGCTGACGAGATGTTTGACATGGGCTTTAGGGATGACATGAAGACGATTATCGAGAAGACCAACCCTGACAGGCAAACTTTATTTTTCTCAGCAACTTTTGACAATGACATAAAAGAATTTTCTAAGCTTTATCAAGTGGATCCTGCTAAGGTTATTATTGAGAAGAAGGAGCTCACTGCTGAGAAGATTGAGCAATTTTATCTTGAACTCAACAGAAATATGAAGACAGAAATTCTTAACAGGCTCATCCTAATCCACAAGCCAAAGAAGTCTATAATCTTTTGCAACACTAAGAGGATGGTGGAGGCTCTCGAGCTTGAAATTGCTCAAAGGGGTTACAAGGTTGACTCCCTTCATGGAGACATGCGTCAGTCATCAAGGGATAATGTTATGAAAAAGTTTAGGAATGGAACTATTGATGTTTTAATTGCCACTGATGTTGCAGCTCGTGGCCTTGACGTTTCTGACATTGACCTCGTCTTTAACTACGACCTGCCACAACAAGCTGAGTACTATGTTCACAGAATTGGACGTACTGCCAGGGCCGGCAAGAAGGGTGCATCTTTTACCTTTGTAACAAGCAGAGACTTCCCAAAGTTTAAGGAAATCGAAAAGTATGCAAACATAAAGATGGAAAAGATGAAGCTGCCTACTAAGTCTGATGTTGAAAAAGAAAGTCTTGATAATCTCTTTGACAAGGTTAACAAGAATATAATAAGGGCTGAGGACCAAGAGAACTACACAGAAGTTTTAAACAAGCTCTTGGCGGAAGGCCACAGCCTCTACGACATTTCTGCATCACTTCTAAAGATGGTGAAGGAGTCAACTAACAAGACAAAGATCAAGGACCTTGATAGGGTGGACTATGGTAAGAGCTTTGAAATGTCTAAGGGGTCTGACTCTTCTAAGAGGAAGTCCAAGGACAAGGGCATGAAAAAAATTAAGGGACCAAAGATTTTTATCAACAAGGGCAAGAGAGACGGTCTTGATTCTCGTGATATTATAAGGCTACTTGGAAAGCACACTGACCTTGCTCCTAGCGACATTGGAAGGATCAACATTATGCCTAACTTTAGCTTTGTAGAGATTCCAAAGAAGATGATTAAGGATGCCATAAGAGATATTGACGGCAAAAGTCTTAAGGGTAAGTCTATTAAGGCAGAGTATTCTGAAAAATAATTTTTAAAAGTTAATAATTTTTTAAATTTCCCCAGGTGATGTTACTCACTTGGGGATTTTTATTTGCAAATTTTATTTATTTCAATCTTTGTTATAATAGACCTAGGAGGTTTTTATGGATAACAAATTTTTAATTATAGATGGAAGTTCCCTTTTCTTCAGGGCCTTTTATGCCCTACCACTTCTTAAGACTAAGAGGGGACTTTATACAAATGCAATTTATGGCTTTGTCATGATGGTGGAAAATGCCATTGAGAAGGTAAAGCCAACTCACCTTGCAGTTTGCTTTGACATGAAGGGGAAGACTTTTAGGTCAGAGATTTACAAGGACTACAAGGGAACTAGACAAAAGACTCCCAACGAGTTGGAACAACAATGGCCACTTGTGCGTGAAATCTTAGACCACATGAATGTGAAGATTCTTGAGTCACCAGTTTATGAAGCTGACGACATTGCTGGCACTCTTTCAAAGCTTGGTACTGAAGAAGGTTTTGAAAACTATCTTTTGACAGGGGACAAGGACTATTTTCAACTTGTAAATGAAAAGACTAAAGTCCTCTTCACTCGCAAGGGTATCACTGACATGGACATCATGACAGTGGAAAAGATAAAAGAAGATTATGGAATTGAGCCTCTTGAATTCATTGAGCTAAAGGCTCTTATGGGTGACTCTTCTGACAACATTCCAGGGATTTATGGGATTGGAGAAAAGACTGGCCTCAAATTAATTCATGAGTTCCACACTATTGAAAATCTTTATGACAATATTGATGATGTTTCTGGCAAGAAGTTAAAGGAAAAATTAATTGACGGGAAGATGTCTGCCTTCATGAGTAAGAAGCTGGGAACAATTGTAAAGGATGTTCCTCTTGAAGAAAGTCTTGATGACTTCAAAAAAGTAGATTATGACTATGAAAAGTTATCAGAACTTTATCGTGAGTTTGAGTTTAACTCCATGTTAGACAGGCTTCCAGAAAAATATCGCAAGGAAGAAGTGGAGGAAATCTCCCAAGACAACTTTGAATTTGTTGAAATAAAAGACCTAAAGGAAATTGAAAAAGATTTAAAGGACAAGAAGTCCCTTGCCTTTAAATTTATTACAGATGGAAAGATTTATGAAGATGTTAAGCCTATCTATCTTGCAGTTAAGGTCAAGGATTCTGAAGTTAAGTTTATTTCTTATGAGGACATAGACTTTGATTTCTTGAAGAAGATTATGGAAGATGAAAAAGTCGAAAAACTTGGCTATTCACTGAAAGAAGACATAATCATCCTAATGGACCTTGGGATTGACATCAAAAATTATTCCCACGACGTTGAAATTGCAGAATATTTATTAAATTCTACTCAATCAGACTATGACATTAATAAAATTTCCATGGCTTACTTTAAAAATGGTTACCTGGACCTTGAAGACCTACTTGGCAAGGGTGCAAAGAAGAAAACTTACACTGACTTAGACAAGGATGACCTCTTTAAGTATTTTGCCTTTGTTCTAAATACAATTTACAGGTTGGAAGACCTTCAAAAGGAAAAAATTGATGAAGAAGAGATGACTTCTCTCTACCAAGATATGGAGCTACCTCTTGTTGAAGTCCTTGCATCAATGGAATATGTGGGAATCAACACCGACGAGGCCGTCCTAGATGAAATTGACAAGCAAATTATTGAAAAATTAAAGACTTTGGAAGAGGAAATTTATGAAGAAGCTGGAGAAGAATTCAACATAAATTCGCCAAAGCAATTGGGAGTAATCTTATTTGACAAGATGGACTTCCCAGTTATCAAAAAAACAAAGACTGGTTACTCAACTTCTGCCGACGTATTGGAAAAGTTACGTGGCAAGGGCGAGATAATCGACAAGATTTTGGATTACAGGAAGTTCTCCAAGTTGAAGTCAACTTATATTGACGGCTTAAAGGCTGTCATAAACAAGAAAACTAAGAGGATTCACTCAAGGTTTATGCAAACAGTTACTGCAACTGGAAGGATTTCTTCAACGGATCCAAACCTACAAAATATTCCAATAAAAACCGAAGAAGGACGACTTATAAGAAAGGCCTTCTTGGCATCAGAAGGTGGAGTCCTAGTTGATGCCGACTACTCACAAATTGAATTAAGAGTCTTAGCTGCCCTCTCAGATGACAAGGAGATGCTTGATGCCTTTAAGCATGGACTTGATATCCATAGGAAGACTGCATCAGAAGTCTTTCATGTAGATTATGATGATGTTGACGACCGTCAAAGATATGAAGCCAAGGCAGTAAACTTTGGAATTGTATATGGGATTTCTGATTACGGACTTTCACAAAATTTAAATATACCAAGGAAGGCTGCCAAGGAATATATTGACAACTACCTTGGTCACTTCGTTGGAATAAAAAATTATATGGCAGAAGAAATTAAAAATGGCAAGGACAAGGGCTATGTGGAAACCATCTTCAAGAGAAGGAGATACATCCCAGAACTAAATGCCAAGAACTTCAACATAAGAAGCTTTGGGGAGAGGATTGCTCTTAACACACCTATCCAAGGGTCAGCTGCCGATATCATAAAAATTGCCATGGTGAAAGTTTACAATGAACTTAAAAAGAGGAATTTAAAATCAAAATTAATTATTCAAATCCATGACGAACTTGTTGTGGACACAGCAGAAGATGAGATAGAAGAAGTGAAGGAACTTATGAAGGACCTAATGGAAAACTCTGTGGACTTAAACGTAAAATTATCCGTGGACATGAACACTGGGGCAAATCTCTATGAGTCAAAATAAAATTATTGGATTAACTGGATCAATTTCAACAGGCAAGTCTCAGGTGTCAAATTATTTAAGACGAAGAGGAGAAAAAGTAATTGATGCCGACTTAATTGCAAGAGAGGTTGTGGACCTTGAAGATGTTAAGGAAAAAATAAAAAAAGCTTTTGGAGATGACATTTATAAAGACGACAAGCTGGACAGGGAGACGCTTGGAGAAATTGTCTTTAGGGATGAAGACAAGAGGAAGGTCTTAAATGAAATTGAGCACCCAGAGATCTATAGGATAATCTTGGAAGAAATAAAAAATTCCAAGGGCAGGGTCTTTGTAGATATACCACTTCTCTTTGAAGCCCAGCACCTAAATGAAAAATATGGATTAGAATTTGATGAAGTTTGGCTCGTTTATGTAAGTAGGGAAAAGCAAATTGCAAGACTTATAAAGAGAGACAAGATAAGCAGGGGCTACGCCTTAGAAAAAATAAATTCGCAAATGTCTGTTGAGGACAAGAAAGTTATGGCAGACGTCATAATAGATAACTCGGGAAGCTTGGAAGAGACATTTAGACAAGTAGAAGAAAATTTAAAAAAATTATAAAAAATAGCTGTATTAGCAGAAGTGAGCTAATACAGCTATTTAACTATTTCCCAAAAAAAATTATTAAAATTATTAAAATTATTAGCACAAAAGTAGATATTTTTTTAAATATTTTAGAATCATCTGTATCAAGAGATAATGTAATAAGTATTATGAAAATAATGGAAATTACATTTATTATTATCTTTGTTGTTCTATTAAAAATAAGATAATTATGATTATTTAAAAAGATAATTATTAAACTTATTAGATATAAAAATTTATATAATTTGTCAAATTTTTTCATGTTAATATTTTTCGATATTTGTAATATATTTATCAGTCCTATACACTGTTCTCATACCAGCTCTCCTTCTGTAGTACTTAACAGTTTTAACCGTAAAGATTAGCCCATGACTAGAATCATTTGGTACAAATAAATTAGCACCACTTATAAGTGTACTAACAGTACCAATTAAACCACCAACGGGTTCAGCACCAGGCACTAAAGCTACAGCTAATCCAACGATTCCTCCTGCAGATGCTCTATCGCCTATATAGCTTCTTATCTCACTATAAGACATTCTAAAAGAGCTATAAGAACTTTCAGAATAAGTTGAAATTCCAGAAGCTTTATCAACAAAGTTTGAATAAGATTCAGTTTTACCAGTAAAACTTGAGTATATAGTATCATCTTTGTAGTTAACAATTATAAAGTTTTCTGTATCTGTATCCAAATTTTTTATAGAAATTTTTTTAAAATTATTATTTTCTATAATTTCAACTTTTTCAGAAGAAATATTATTTTGAAAACTAGAATTGCGGATTTCTGAATTTTCAAATTGATCATTTACGTAATATGATTGGTTTAGTTTTTCTGCAAAAACATTTGTATTCATAGACATTGGAATTAAGCTTGCAAAAGCTAATATAAAACTTACTTTAGAATAAAAATTTTTCATAAAAAACTCCTTTACATTTATAATAACTAAACAATAACAAATTAACACATAAAGTAGTTAAAATTATAAAATGAATATAATTAAAAAATAAAAAACTTTACAAATGATGAAATTTTTGTTATCATAAAAAAAACATCTTAGGGGTATAGTTCAGTTGGTAGAACATTGGTCTCCAAAACCAAGTGCCGTGGGTTCGAGTCCTGCTACCCCTGCCAATTACTGATTGCGCAAGCAGTCAGTTTTTTTATGCCCATTTTTAAAATTTATATTATAAGCACTCTACATATTGATAAAATGGGAAGTTGTTTGAATTTGTTTAAAAATTTTTTGTAACTATGATATAATTGTATATTATGAATTGGAGGTCAACATGAAAGAAAAATTAATTGGAATCAAAGATGAATCCATGCAACTTTTAAATGAAGTTAAGACAATTAAAGATATAGATGAACTGAAAGTTAAGTACTTAGGTAAGAAGGGTGAGATTACTCAAATTCTAAAGGGTATGAAGGATCTTTCTAAGGAAGAGAGACCTGTTATGGGTGCTCTTGTCAACGAAGTGCGTGAAGAGATTGAGAAGGCTCTTGAGGACAAGAAGGCTGAATTAAATGAAAAAATCTTGGAAAAGAAACTTCACGACGAGAGGATCGACGTTACTTTAAAGACTGATGATATTGTTTTAGGACATAGACATCCTCTAAAGAAGACTCTTGAAGATCTTGAAGATTTATTTACTCACATGGGCTTTACTGTTTATGACGGTCCAGAGATTGAAACTGTTGAAAACAACTTTGATCTTCTTAATGCTCCTAAGGACCACCCATCTAGGGATATGTCTGATACTTTTTATTTTGATAAAAATACAATTCTTAGGTCGCAAACATCTCCTGTCCAAATTAGGGCAATGAAAGAACATGGCGCTCCAATTCGCATGATATGTTCTGGTAGAGTTTTTAGGTCTGACGAAGTTGATGCAACTCACTCTCCAATGTTCCACCAACTTGAGGGACTTGTTGTTGATGAAAAGATTTCTGTTGCCAACTTAATTGACACTTTAAATTATTTTGTTAAGGCCTTCTTTGGTGAAGAAGTAAAGACTAGGTTTAGACCTCATTACTTCCCATTTACTGAGCCAAGTCTTGAAGTTGATACTACTTGTACTTCTTGTGGCGGCAAGGGATGTAGTGCATGTAATCACACTGGCTGGTCTATGGAACTTTTGGGATGTGGCATGGTTCACCCAAATGTTCTTAGGAACTGTGGCATTGATCCTGAAAAGTATTCTGGTTTTGCCTTTGGTATGGGTATTGACAGGATTGCAATGGTTAGGTACAAGATTACAGATATTAGAATGATGTTTGAAAACAACAAGAAGTTCTTGGAACAATTTTAAGGAGATATAAATGTTATTACCGATTAAATGGCTTAAAGATTATGTTGATTTCGATTTTGATGTAAAAAAACTTGCAGATGGACTTTCTAATTCTGGTTCTCACGTTGAATCCATTATTATTCCATCTGAAGGCTTAGATAAAATTGTAGTTGGAAGGATAGAAAAAATTGAAAACCACCCAGATGCAGACAAGCTTGTTATTTGTTCTGTTAATGTTGGTGACGAAGTCCTTCAAATAGTTACTGGTGCTAAAAATGTTTTTGAGGGAGCTATTGTTCCCGTTGCCCTTCACGGTTCTACTGTGGCTGGTGGCACAAAAATTAAAAAGGGCAAGCTTCGTGGAGTTGAATCCAATGGTATGCTTTGCTCCCTAGAAGAGCTTGGTTATGAAACTTCAGTTATTCCTAAGGAAGCTCGTGATGGAATTTTCATCTTCCCTGAAGGAACTGAAATTGGTGGATCTGCTATGGAAGCTCTTTTCATGGACAATGAAATTCTTGAACTTGAAATCACACCAAATAGACCAGACTGCCTAAGTATCATGGGAATGGCTGTTGAAACTGCTGCATCCTTTGACTTAAAGGCTAAGCACAAGGAAATAAAAATTGAAAATCAAGTTGATGATTTTTCTGATTATTTTGACGATATTGAAATAGATACAGAAAACTGCACAAGATATTATTCAAAGATACTTAAAAATATAAAGATTGGACCTTCTCCACTTTGGCTACAAGCCTACCTAATGCAAGCTGGAGTTAGACCAATTTCAAATATTGTTGATCTTACAAACTTTGTAATGCTTGAATATGGTCAACCACTTCATGCTTTTGACCTAGACAGTCTTCACTCAAAAAAAATTGTGGTTAGGATGGCAAAAGATGGAGAAGAAACAGTTACTCTTGATGGAGAAACAAGAAAATTAGAGTCTGACGATATTTTAATTACTGATGGCCAAGAAATCATTGGTCTTGCAGGAATTATGGGTGGACTTGACTCCGAAATCACTGACAAAACTGTAAATGTTTTATTAGAAGGTGCCAACTTCAACAAGGAAAATATTAGGAAGACTTCAAGGAGACTTAACCTAAGAAGTGAGGCTTCTTCAAGATTTGAAAAGGGACTTGATCCTAATCTTGCTAAGGCTGCCGTAGACAGGGTCTGCCAACTTGCATCAGAGTTGGGAATTGCTGAAGTTGTTAATGGATCTAAGGACGTAGGAAACTTCTCTAAGGAAGAAAAAGAAATTAAACTTAGACACCAAAAGTTAGTTGACCTTATTGGAGTTGACTTCACAATTGAAGAAGTTGCAAATATTTTAAATAGATTAGAAATTGAAACAGAAATAAAGGACGACTATCTTGTAGCAAAAATCCCAAGTGTAAGACTTGACCTTGATATAGAGGAAGATCTAATTGAAGAAGTTGCAAGAGTTTATGGTTACGATAAGATTGAACCTAAAAAACTTATGGGAACTTTGACAGTTGGTAGAAAACCAAGATTTAGAAATGTTGAAGACAAGATAAAAAATCTTTTAACTGGTCTTGGCTACTCTGAATTTATGACTTACTCCTTTGTGAGTCCATCTTCCTATGAAAAGGCAAATTACCAAGAAGATGAAAAAAATATTATAAGAATCTTAAATCCACTGGGAGAAGATTACTCAGTTATGAGGACGACTCTTGTTCCTTCAATGATTGATGCCCTTGCTAAAAACTATGCAAGAGGCAACGAAAATGTTGGTGGATTTGAAATTGGAAATACCTTCTTCCCAACAGAAGATGAACTTCCAAGTGAAAAATTAAAATTAACTATGGGCTTCTATGACCTAGGCGACTTCTACTACCTAAAGGAATCAATAGAAAAAATTCTTTGGTTCTTGGGCATTAATAAGCTAGAAGTTAAGAGAAAAGAAGCAAGCTTCTTGCACCCAGGTAGGTCTGCAGAATTCCTATTAAATGGAGAAAGTCTTGGAGTATTTGGAGAAGTACATCCAAAGGTTCTTGAAAACTATGGACTAAAGAAAAAGGCTTATGTTGCAGAACTGGACTTTGATAAAATTGTAGAAAACACAATTGACAACTACACTTACAAGGATCTTCCTAAGTACCCAACAATGAAAAGAGACTTTGCCTTCATTATGGATAGGGATGTTGACTCAGTTGACCTTGAAAAAATTGCGAAAAAATATGGCAAGGACCTTCTAGAATCCTTTAAGGTATTCGACATTTATGAAGGTGAAAATATAGAAGATGGAAAGAAATCTGTTGCCTTCTCCCTAGTATTTAGGGCGGCAGACAGGACTCTTGAAGAAAGTGAAGTTACAGAAATTTGTGAAAAAGTAGTTGCTGAGATTGAAAGTGAAATTAAAGCTAAACTAAGATCCTAAGGAGGCTATTATGTCCCATGCGAAGAGAATCGAAGTTAATATCGATGGCATGAAGTTTTATGTCATGGGTAATGACAACGAAAAGTATATTAAGGATCTTGCAGCTGACCTTGATGAAAAAATAAAGGAAACTGCGAGAACTAATTACAAATTGAATCAAGTACAAACTCTTGTCCTTTGTGCCCTTAATGTCCTAGATGACTTTGAAAAGATGAAGTCTGATAAGGACGACCTGGCAAGCACCAGCGATGACAAAAAGGAAATCATGGAGAAGATGGAAGAAATTAAAGATTTAAAGAAGCAGCTTTTGATTTTTGAAGAAGAAAATAAGAAGTCCAATAAGTCTTACAGGGACCTTCAAGAGAAAAATAATGACCTAGAGGACAGAAACAGGAAGCTAAATAGGGACCTTATGGATAAGAACCAGGCCCTAACAGAAGCTAAAGAAGAAATCAAAAAGCTTGAAGGAAGTATCTCTAATCTTGAAGAAAAAAACAACTCCGCATCGAGAAGGATAATTGATCTATCAAGAGAATTGGAAAATATTTATGAAGAGAAATAAATATGAATTGTTAGCACCTGCAGGTGATATGGCAGCTCTTAAGGCTGCTGTGTCAGCAGGTGCTAATGCCATTTATTTGGGTTATGATGAATTTTCAGCTAGGGCCAAGGCCAAGAACTTCAACAAGGAAGAACTTGAAGAGGCAATTGAGTATGCTCACCTAAGAGGGGTGGAAATTTATGTAACCTTTAACATTTTAATTGCAGACTTTGAAGTCAAGAGGGCAATGAAAAGTGTTAAGATGCTTTACGATATTGGAGTTGACGCCCTAATATTACAAGACATTGGGATTGCAGCAAAAATTAGGGAGGAATTCCCAGATTTTGAACTCCACGCATCTACCCAAATGGCAATAAACAATTACTACGGAGCAAAATTTTTAAAGGACATGGGTTTTTCAAGAGTTGTACTTGCTCGTGAAACTCCTATTTTTGAAATTGAAAAAATTAAAGAGTTGGATATAGATGTTGAGACCTTTATTCATGGAGCTCTTTGCGTGTCCTACTCTGGCCAGTGTCTAATGTCATCAATGATTGGGGGCAAGTCGGGCAATCGTGGCGAATGTGCCCAAGCTTGTAGAAGATCTTATGAGATTGTGGACTTTGATGGTAAAAAGTTAGCCAATAGACTTTACTATCTTTCTCCCAAAGACTTAAATACTCTTGATGATGTTGCGAAAATTATAAATGCCGGCGCCTACTCTCTTAAAATCGAGGGAAGGATGAAGAACCCTGAGTACGTATATACAGTAGTTTCATCTTATAAAAAATCTCTTGAAGGAAAATTAAAAGAGGAGGACAGGGAAGATACTGTCCAAGTTTTCAACAGAGGTTTTACTAAGGGACTTTTTAACGGAGACTTTGGTAGAGACTTCACTTCCTATGACAGACCAGACAACAGGGGAATAGAAATTGGTAGAGTTTTAGAAGTTGGAAAGAACTTTGCAAAAATAATTTTTGACACAGATATCTACGAGGGAGATGGACTAGAATTTAATTCTTCCAAGGGAAGATTTGGAATGAAGTCCAGAGAGTCTTACAAGGCTGGAAAAGTTTATCAAGTTGAACTATTTAAAAGGCCTCTTGAAAACTCAAAAATTAACAGGACCTACTCAAAGAAACTCTATGAAAAAATTGATGAGAAAATAGATTCCTATGACTACAAGAGAAAAGTGGATGTGGACTTAAAGATTAAAATTGGAGAAAAGCCTGAAATTTATCTTAAGTCAGGTGACCTTGAAGGATCTTACACTTTGGATAAGTTAGTTGAGCCAGCTAAGAAGGCTGGTCTTGATAGAGAAAGAGTTCTTGAAAATATTTCAAAAACTGGAGACAGTATTTTTGAGGTCGAAAATATAAATCTAAACTTAGATGACAATGCCTTTCTTCCAATTTCTGCAATTAATGAACTTAGAAGAGAAGGTCTAAAGATTTTAGAAGATAAAATATTAATTGGATCTATTGAAAGAGTCCAAGTTGAAAATAATTTAAAAGGTCACGAAAGCAAAATAAAAGCAGAAAAATCTCTTATAAAAGTTTTCTTCAACAAGTTTGAAGACCTTAAGAAAGCAGACTTAAATAAAATTGATGAAATTATTATCAGGGCTAAGGACTTAGAAAAATTTAAAAAGTCTTACGGAGATAAAAATATTTCAATTTATTTGGATAAGTTTTATTCCTATGATGAGCTTGAAAGACTTAGAGCTTACATTTTAAAAAACAAAAACGTAAGAGGACTTTGGATAAATAATCTTTCAGAATACTATATCTTTAAAGATGATGGACTTGAACTCAACGCAGACCTTGGACTAAATATTTTCAATAAAAATTCATTAGACTTATTCAAGAATCTTGGATTTAAATCGGCTACTCTCTCTCCAGAGATGAACAGTGGACAAATTCAAAGTATAATTAAGGGACAAGATATGGAAGTCAATGTGATTTCTTATGGCAGGGTCCCAGTTATGACAATGAAGCACTGCCCTTATTCCATTGAAAAAAATTGTAAGGACGAGAGAAACTGTCCAAGCTGTAAGTTTAAGAACTACCTTTTGAGAGATGAAAAGGCAGTAGACTTTGAAGTCTTGAGGCAAAACACTTTTACAGAAATCTTTAACTCATATCCAATTTTATTAGACGGTTATGTGAATAAGCTTAAAGAAAATAAAATCAGCCTTGTCTTATTGGCAGATGAGTTTACTGACCAAGTCATAGACTTATACAAGGATTACAAGGAAGAAGACTTTTACAAATTAAAAGAAAAACTAGAAGACAAGTACCAAGCAGTTACTAAGGGACATATAAATAGGGGGATTGTCAGTGGATAATTCTTTGAAAAGAGCATCCAAGACTTTGGAGTTTGACAAGGTCTTAGTTGAACTGAAAAAACTTGCCAGCGCAAGTATCACAAGTGAATATATTGACCAAGTTGAGATTTCCACCCAATATGAGGTTGTGAAAAATAGACTTAACGAAACTCATGAGGCCCTAAAATTAATTATTGCCAAGGGGGAGCCCCAATTATTTGGCATTGTTGATATTAGATCAATAATTAAGCGGACAGAAATTGGTGGAGCCTTAACAGCTGGAGGACTCTTACAAGTTTCTGACTTTTTGAGAGTCTCTCGTGGGCTAAAGACTTATCTAAAGAAGGATTCTTATAACAGTGACGAAGAAGTAAAGTTAGAATACATTGACAAATTAATTGAAGATCTTTACACAGACAAGAGACTTGAAGATGAAATAAATTCAAAAATTATTTCTGAAGAAGAAATTGCTGACGATGCTTCTCGTGAACTTTTAAGAATTAGAAGGGGCATAGTAGCCAAGAAGGATTCCATAAAAAACAAACTAAATGGAATATTATCTTCTCACGCTGATTTCTTGCAAGATGCCATAGTTACTCTACGTGATGGAAGGTACGTTGTTCCTGTTAAAATCGAAAACAAGTCTAGGGTTAAGGGTCTTGTCCACGACATCTCAGGTTCGGGGCAAACAGCCTACATTGAACCCATGGCAGTTGTGGAAGCCAACAACGACTTAAAAGAATTATATATAAAAGAAAATTTAGAAATCGAAAAAATACTTAAAGAACTTTCAGAATTAGTTGGGGAGACTAGCGAAGAAATAAAATCAAACCAAGAAAAATTAATTGAGCTTGATTTTATTTTTGCCAAGGCAAGGTTAGGTTTAAACTATCGAGCCAACATGCCAAAACTTAATCGTGAAGGTAGGATAAACTTAATCAAGGCCTACCACCCCTTCTTAGATAGAAAAATTGCAGTCCCAATTGACATAAACTTGGGGATAGACTTTACCTCACTTATTGTAACAGGACCAAACACAGGTGGTAAGACTGTAAGTATTAAGACTGTTGGACTCTTAACCCTCATGACACAATTTGGTCTCTTAATACCAGCTGATGAGGCGTCGGAGATTGGGGTTTTTGAAAAAGTTTTTGCAGACATTGGTGATGAACAATCCATTGAGCAGTCTCTTTCAACTTTTTCATCTCACATGGTAAACATTGTCTACATCTTAAAAAATGTTACGCCAAACTCCCTGGTTCTTTTTGACGAACTTGGAGCAGGAACAGACCCGACAGAGGGTGCTGCTCTTGCAAGGTCAATTATGGACTTTATGCTAGAGAGAAAGATAAGATGCATCTCCACATCTCACTACAATCAATTAAAAATTTATGCACTGACAACTGATGGAGTTGCCAATGCCAGCATGGAATTTGATGTAGACAGCCTATCTCCAACTTATAGACTTTTAATTGGAGTCCCAGGCAAGTCCAACGCCTTTGAAATTTCTAGGAGGTTGGGACTTCCTGATGAGATAATTGGAGAGGCGAAAAAACTTTTAAGTTCAGAAAACATTGAGTTCGAGGACGTCCTTCAATCCATTGACGAGGACAGGACAAAAATTCGTGAGTATAGAGAAGAGCTTGAAAGAGAAAAAGCTGATTTAGAAAAGGAAAACAAGAGGCTACAATCAAAAATTAAAAAGTTAGAAGATCAAAAGGAAAAGATATTAGAAAAATCTCGTGAAGAAGCCAAGAGACTTTTATTAAATACTAAAGAAAATGTTGATATAATTTTATCTGAAATAAATGAAGCCAGGGACAAGATAAGTTCTGAAAATTCTAAAAAAATTCAAGAGGCCCAAGACCTCTTGCGTCAAAGCATAAAAAATGCCAGAGACAAATCAGAACTCGAAATCACAAAGGCCGCCAACCCGATAAGAGAAATAAAAGTTGGCGACAAGGTGAGGACATCCCTTGGTAATCTTGCAACTGTCTTGGAGCTACCAGACAAGAAGGGCAACGTCCTAGTCCAATCGGGCATAATGAAAATGAATATGCCAAAGGATTCTCTAACAAGGATTGACGTCCAAGAGGACACAACTAAGAACAACACCAGAAGCATTCTTAAGAACAAGGCCACAAATGTTAAGAGTGAAATTGACATAAGGGGCAAGAATTTTGAAGATGCCAAAGATATTGTTGATAAATATTTAGATGATGCCTATCTTTCTGGTTTAAAATCCGTTAGAATAATTCATGGAAAGGGCACAGGTGTCCTTAGACAAAAATTGAGAGAACACTTTAGAAATGTTAAGCTTATAAAGTCCTATAAAGATGCAGAATATAATGAGGGTGGCGACGGTGTAACTGTAGTTACCCTAAAGTAAGGAGTCAAGATGATAAATTTTAGAGAAGAAATAATAAAAATACTTGATGAAAAAATCGAGGGCCTTGATGCCAAAGAAATTGACAAGATGATAGAAGTGCCACCAAACTATGAGCTTGGTGACTTTGCCTTCCCAGTTTTCAGTCTAGCAAAGATTTATAGAAAAAACCCAGCTATGATTGCAGAAGAACTGGCAGGACAAATTGATTCAAAATATTTTGAAAAAGTTGAAAACAAAAATGCCTACCTGAACTTTTATGTCAACAAAAGTATTTTAACAGAAGAAATTTTAGAGGAAACTGTAAACCAAAAAGAAAACTTTGGCAAGTCAGAAATAGGAAAGGGAAAAAACATTGTACTAGATTATTCTTCTACAAATATTGCTAAGCCCTTCCATATTGGTCACATTAGATCAACTGTAATTGGAGATTCATTAAAGAGAATTTATGACTTCTTGGGCTTTAACACAATTGCCATTAATCACCTTGGAGACTATGGAACTCAATTTGGAATGCTTATCTATGCATACAAAACTTGGGGCAGCAAAGCAGCAATTGAGAATGACCCAATTAATGAACTCTTAAAACTTTATGTAAAGGTTAATGGAGTTTGTGAAGAAGATGAAAGTGTTAAGGATGAGTGCCGTTATTGGTTCAAGGAACTTGAAAATGGAAATCCTGAAGCTGTAGAAATTTGGCAATGGTTTAAGGAAGTTTCTTTAAAGGAATTCAATAGAGTTTACGACATGCTTGACATCCACTTTGATTCTTATAATGGAGAATCCTTCTACTCTGATAAGATGCCAGGACTTATTGAAGAACTAAGAGAGAAAAAAGTTCTTGAAGAGTCTCAAGGGGCAGAAGTTATTAACCTTGATGAGTTTGACTTGCCTCCTGCAATTGTTGTTAAATCTGATGGAACAACAATTTATTTAACTAGGGACTTGGCTGCTGCAAAATACAGACATGAAACTTACAAGCCTTACAAAAATATTTATGTAGTAGGAAGTCAACAAAGTCTTCACTTCAACCAACTTAAGTCTGCCTTAAAGAAGGCTGGCTATGACTGGTACGATGAAATAGTTCACGTTCCTTTTGGGATGGTTTCTCTTGAAGATGGAACTCTTTCTACAAGAAGGGGAAAGGTAGTTTACCTTGAAGACGTACTCAACAAGGCAACAGATAAGGTTCGTGAAATTCTCGATACAAGAGAAGAAGAGCAAGGTCAAAAAATTGAAAACAAGGAAGAACTTGCACAAGCTGTTGGTATTGGTGCAATTAAATTCCAAGAACTCTTCAATGGAAGAATCAAGGACTATACCTTTAACTGGGACAAGACACTTTCCTTTGAAGGTGAAACTGGTCCTTATGTTCAATATGTTCACGCAAGAATTTGCTCTCTTCTTAAGAAGGGCGATTTCGATATAAATAATGAAATCGACCCAAGCCTTCTAACAGAAGAAAGCGAAATAAATATTATTAGGAGCCTTTACAACTTCACTGACGTTGTTGTTGATGCTTGTGAAAAATATGAGCCTTACTTCATCACAAGATACACTGTTGAACTTGCAAAGAACTTCAACAAGTTCTACAACCAAACTCAAATCTTAGTTGATGATGAAAAATTAAAAAACACAAGACTTATGCTTTGCTACGCAGTTAAGAATGTAATTGCAAGTGGACTTAACTTGCTTGGCATAAAAGCACCTGAAAAGATGTGATCTGATGAATTTTTTTGAAGACTTACAATTAGTTTATAAAAAGGCAGGCAAGGATACCCTTTTAAAAATAAAGAAGGCCCCACAATTTTTAATTTTTCCTTTTATATATGGAATAATTTACACTCTTGGATTTTTCTTTATTGGTAACTTCCTTGGAATCTTCCTTGGAGGACTAATGGGATTTGTTACGCCGCTTTTGACGTCCTTAATCTTATCGAGCTATTTTTCTGTTTTAAGTGATTTGATTTATTACAATAGAATTAGTTTTAGAAATTTTTCAAAAACTTTTATGGAATATTTTGCATCAATTTATTCAGTGTTTTTTATCCTTATGATAATTTCATTTTTGATGCCGGCTCTAGGTGGGATGATGGGAGCAACTACTCTTATTGGAGCAGTAATAACTCTTGCCCTTAATCCCATTGCTGAGTCAATTTATATTAGGGGAGAGTATTACACATCAGCCTACATTCACTCACTTGAGTTTATGAAGGAAAATTTTCTACTTTGGACTATACCATTTTTGATTTACCTTGGTATTCTTCATCTCTTGGGTTTTGACTTTGCCTTTATGATTACAGCGAATTCCATTGTAGACCTTCCACTTGGTCAAACGGTGATGACAGGGTTATCTTATCTAAATCCTCTTGACCCACAAAATATTAAAATTCTACTTGCAAGCATCATCACAGGTGTCTATGCAATCTTTAGAGGTAACCTCTACAGAATATTAGTTGGTTCAACAAGAAGGAAGAGATCCTATATGGGCGAGTTATAAAATTTAAATCAAGGCTTGACTTCGGTCAGGTCTTTTTTTATTGCAAACTTTTTGTGATTTAATAAATTTAGTTTAACTATCAAAATTTAAATTTAAATTCAAAAGCTGATAAATAAAATCAAATTAAGATTGAATGAAAAAAATCTATTTGATAGGATTGAAGTATAAAATAAAATTGGAGGAATAAAATGAAAATAATTTCGTGGAATATAGATTCAATTAACGCAGCCCTAACAAGCGACTCAAATAGAGCTCAAATGTCGAGAGAAGTTCTCGCAACAATATTAAGAGAAGATCCAGACATAATTGCAATTCAAGAGACAAAACTTCCTAAGGGTGGTCCTAGTAAAAAACACAAAGAAATCTTAGCAGAAATGTTCGCCGACTACGACTATGTTTTTGTTTCATCAGAAGAACCTGCACGAAAGGGTTACGCTGGCAACATGGCATTCTTCAAGAAGGGGCTTGAGCCTACTGTAACTTTTCCAAAGATAGATGCGCCAGACACAATGGACTTTGAAGGAAGAATTATAACTTTAGAGTTTGACGACTTCTTCCTTACTCAAGTCTACACACCAAATGCAGGTGGTGAATTAAAAAGACTCCCACTTAGACAGGTTTGGGACGAAAAGTATGGCGAATATCTATCAAGTCTTGATGAGATAAAACCTGTAATTGCAACAGGGGACTTCAACGTAGCTCACAAAGAGATTGACCTTGCCAACCCAGATGGCAATAGGATGTCAGCAGGATTTACTGATGAAGAAAGACAGGGCTTCACTAATTTATTAGCCAGGGGCTTTACTGATACCTTTAGACACATCCATGGAGATGTAGAAGGAGTTTACACGTGGTGGGCACAAAGAGTTAAAACTTCAAAGATAAACAACTCAGGCTGGAGAATTGACTACTTTATTGTTAGTGACAGGATCAAAGACCTTGTTAAAGATTCAAAAATGATTGACTCTGGAGAAAGACAAGACCACACACCAATCCTATTGGATATTAATTTGTAAAAAGAGATTTAAAATGAAGTCAAAATTTTTAGAAGAAAATGGAATTGCAAACTTAATAAGTGGAATGGAATATTCCCTTTCCTATGCAAAGGAGGGCGACAAGGTCAAAGACTATGTAGCTGATATGTTAAGGCGAATGGAAATCTCGCCAGATGAAATTTATTCTTGTATCCAAACCCACACAGATAAAATAGAATATTGTGATGGAGAAAGTGGAAGTGACTTTGTCTATGGAAGAAACTTTCCAGACACAGATGGACTTGTTACAGATAAGAAAAATCTTGCCCTCTTGTTAAAGTTTGCCGATTGCACTCCCATAGTTCTCTATGATAAAAAGAAAGAAATTCTTTCCATAGTTCACTCTGGTTGGAGGGGAGCCCAAAAGAAGATCCCTGCTAAGGCAGTTGAAAAAATGAAAAAAGAATTTAAATCAGACCCAAGGAATATACTCGCCTACATCGGTCCCAACATTGACATAGAGAACTATGAAGTTGGAGAAGAAGTTTATGAAGAGTTTAAAGAATTCGAGAACAGAGAAAAGTTCTTCAAAAAAATTGGAGGGACTTGGCATCTTTCTATGACAGATGTTAATAAAGAAATTTTATTAGAGTCAGGGATAGATGAAGAAAACATAGATGTCTGCAAGGAGTCAACTTACAAAAATTTAGACCTACATTCTGCAAGAAGAGAAGGTAAGACCTATGGACTTAACTCCATGATAGTCATGATGAGATAAAATTGAAAATCTAGTTTTAATCTGTTAGTATTTAAAATATTATTAGAATATAAATGAGATTAGAAATAGAGGAAAATTAATGGAAAATCTTTTTAAAGAAGAAATTAATAAAAAATTAAAAAATTTAGTTTTTATAGACTTAAAAGAAGAATACCACTTGGAAGATGTTAATCTGCCAGTGGGTTTTTCCTTGCCCATAAAGTTGGATTATCTTATAGAAGGAATAAAAGAAAAAGAACTTGAAGAAGAGATTAATCTTGAAAAAATTGTAGAAGCCATGGTTTACCTCCTTGGAATTGACAGTGAATTTAAATACTCTAAAGAATATAAGGAAATTTTAAAAAAATTAAAAATAGATTTAAAAAATTATGCAATGCACAAGGCCTATATAAGTCAAGAAGAAGATCCCTTAGATTCCTATATCTTCTTAAAGGGTTATGAAGAAGTGGTAGGAGAAGACCCAGACATAATTTTTAAAGAAGCAAACATCTTAGAGGCCCTTTATAATCAAATTCATGAAGAAGAATATGAGAAAAGTGAAAAACTCTTAAACATAATAATTAAAAAATACAACAAGGTCTTAAATCTAGATGAAAATTATTCATTAGCTTACTACAGACTAGCTTACATTAACCTAGCCCTTGCCAAATATATAAAGGCCAACATGTACTTTGAAAAATTTATCAACCTATCAAGAGATGAAGAACTCAAAGATCAAGTGAGAAAAGAGTTAGAAATAATAAGAAACAATGTTAGTTTTGATTCAGCAAAAACTTATCTATCCTATGGGGACTATGACAAGGCATTAAACCAATTAGAAAGAATTAGTGAAGACTTTGATAAGGATGAATCCTTCTATTACACTTACGCACTTTCTTATTATAACATGGGGGACCTGGATAAGGCCGAAGAGTATGGAAAGTTATCAGTGGAAAAGAAAACCACAGAAGAAAATATAAATCTACTTGCTTCGATCTATGCAGGAAGGCAAGAGTTCACAAGATCTATTGAAATATTAGAACTTGGATTAGAAGAAATAGAAAACTCATATCCATTGAATTACAATATGGGAATAATCTACCTCAACATGAATGAAAAAGAAAAGGGACTAGAATACTTAGAAAAAGCTAACAAGTTAAATCAAAATAAAGAGCTAGAAAGCTTTATTAAAAAGTTTAAAAACTTCTTGACAGATAAAAAAGAAAATAGTAATATATAGCAGTTGTCAAAAAAAACAGCTGCTATATATTTTTTTACAAAAAAATAAAAAACAGTTGACAGATGATTTTCTAGATGCTAATATATAGAAGTTGTCACTTAAAGACAGCAAAAAAAACTACTGGTTAGTTAAGTAAAAACAAAATAAAAAAATTGTAAAAATTACTTGACAAAGAAAAAACACGGTAGTATAATAAACAAGCTACTTTAAAAAGGTAGCAAATGAAACATGATAATTAAATAGTGTGAAGATAAACAAATTCGTGATAGAATCACAGATTCTTGTCAAAGAATCAAAAAGCAAACCAGATATTCGTTTAGTTTTGAGAAAACTAATGAGTCATACAAATTTTTAATTGAGAGTTTGATCCTGGCTCAGGACGAACGCTGGCGGCGCGCTTAACACATGCAAGTCGAGCGATGAAATTTCGACAGATCCCTTCGGGGTGAAGATGAAATGGATTAGCGGCGGACGGGTGAGTAACACGTGAGTAACCTGCCTTAGACATTGGGATAGCCTCGGGAAACCGGGATTAATACCAAATGAAATCACATATGCACATGCATAAATGATCAAAGCTCCGGCGGTCTAAGATGGACTCGCGTCCCATTAGCTAGTTGGTGAGGTAACGGCCCACCAAGGCGACGATGGGTAGCCGGCCTGAGAGGGTGAACGGCCACATTGGAACTGAGAAACGGTCCAAACTCCTACGGGAGGCAGCAGTGGGGAATATTGCACAATGGAGGGAACTCTGATGCAGCGACGCCGCGTGAACGAAGAAGGCTTTCGAGTCGTAAAGTTCTTTTATATGGGAAGATAATGACGGTACCATAAGAAAAAGCCCCGGCTAACTACGTGCCAGCAGCCGCGGTAATACGTAGGGGGCTAGCGTTGTCCGGAATCACTGGGCGTAAAGGGTTCGCAGGCGGAAATGCAAGTCAGGTGTAAAAGGCAGTAGCTTAACTACTGTAAGCATTTGAAACTGCATATCTTGAGAAGAGTAGAGGTAAGTGGAATTTTTAGTGTAGCGGTGAAATGCGTAGATATTAAAAAGAATACCGGTGGCGAAGGCGACTTACTGGGCTCATTCTGACGCTGAGGAACGAAAGCGTGGGTAGCAAACAGGATTAGATACCCTGGTAGTCCACGCTGTAAACGATGAGTGCTAGGTATCGGAATAATTCGGTGCCGCAGTTAACACATTAAGCACTCCGCCTGGGGAGTACGTGCGCAAGCATGAAACTCAAAGGAATTGACGGGGACCCGCACAAGCAGCGGAGCATGTGGTTTAATTCGAAGCAACGCGAAGAACCTTACCAGGGCTTGACATACTGAGGACCGGTATAGAGATATACCCTCTTCTTCGGAAGCCTCAATACAGGTGGTGCATGGTTGTCGTCAGCTCGTGTCGTGAGATGTTCAGTTAAGTCTGGCAACGAGCGCAACCCCTATCTTTAGTTACCAGCATTTCGGATGGGGACTCTAAAGAGACTGCCGATGATAAATCGGAGGAAGGTGGGGATGACGTCAAATCATCATGCCCTATATGCCCTGGGCTACACACGTGCTACAATGGAAGATACAAAGGGAAGCGAAATAGTGATATTAAGCAAACCTCAAAAAGTCTTTCCCAGTTCGGATTGTACTCTGCAACTCGAGTACATGAAGATGGAGTTGCTAGTAATCGCAGATCAGAATGCTGCGGTGAATGCGTTCCCGGGTCTTGTACACACCGCCCGTCACACCATGGAAGCTTGTAATACCCGAAGCCTGCGAGCAAACCGTAAGGAAGCAGCAGTCGAAGGTAGGATAGGTGACTGGGGTGAAGTCGTAACAAGGTAGCCGTATCGGAAGGTGCGGCTGGATCACCTCCTTTCTAAGGAAAATAAATCTTCACACTATTTTAATTATATATATGGGGGTATAGCTCAGTTGGGAGAGCGCCTGCCTTGCAAGCAGGAGGTCAGGAGTTCGAATCTCCTTATCTCCACCAAGATCACATAAGTGGTCAAAAGCTTCTTGAAAAAGAAGAGAACCATAACAACTTAAAAACTAATCAAAATTTCTTAAACAAAACAATTAAACTGGAAATAAACAGAAATGTTTATTAACAAAGGTCAAGTTAAAAAGAGCACTAGGTGAATGCCTAGGCACCAAGAGGCGACGAAGGACGTGACAAGCTGCGAAAAGCTACGGAGAGGAGCAAATATCCATTGACCCGTAGATATCCGAATGGGGAAACCCACCGCAAGGTATCCTATAGCCAATTCATAACTATAGGAAGCGAACCAGGTGAACTGAAACATCTAAGTAACCTGAGGAAAAGAAAGAAAACTCGATTCCCTGAGTAGCGGCGAGCGAACGGGGAAGAGCCCAAAGTGTAAAAAGAGACAATAGCCAGCCAAATAATCTGGGAAGATTAACCAAAGAAGGTAAGAGTCCTGTAGGCGAAAGCGAAGATATCCGACACAAAAGAGTACCACGGAACACGAGAAATTCAGTGGGAACATGGGGGGACCACCCCCTAAGGCTAAATACTACTTGGTGACCGATAGCGAACAAGTACCGTGAGGGAAAGGTGAAAAGAACCCCGAGAGGGGAGTGAAATAGAATCTGAAACCTAGTGTTTACAAGCAGCGAAAGTGGCATACGCCACGATCGTGTACTTTTTGTAGAACGGGCCAGCGAGTTACGATTACTAGCAAGGTTAAGCATTACAGATGCGGAGCCGAAGCGAAAGCGAGTCTAAATAGGGCGAAAGTTAGTGGTTGTAGACCCGAAACCGTGTGATCTATCCATGAGCAGAGTGAAGTTGAAGTAAAATTCAATGGAGGCTCGAACCGGGTAACGTTTAAAAGTTATCGGATGACTTGTGGATAGGGGTGAAAAGCCAAACGAACACGGAGATAGCTGGTTCTCCTCGAAATAGCTTTAGGGCTAGCCTCTAGTAAGACATGAAAAGGGGGTAGAGCACTGATTGGTTGCGGGGCATGCATATGTTACCAAAACCTATCAAACTCCGAATACCATATCATGCACTAGGGAGTCAGACTATGTGGGATGAGCTTCATAGTCGAAAGGGAAAGAGCCCAGACCATCAGCTAAGGTCCCAAAATTATAGTTAAGTGGGAAAGGATGTGGAGTTACTGAGACAACTAGGATGTTGGCTTAGAAGCAGCCACTCATTTAAAGAGTGCGTAATAGCTCACTAGTCAAGTGACTCTGCGCCGAAGATAACCGGGGCTAAACTATATACCGAAGCTATGGAACGTTAAACGTTGGTAGAGGAGCAATGTATGAAGGACGAAGCATAAGCCGTAAGGCAGTGTGGACATCATACAAGAGAGAATGCTGGCATGAGTAGCGAGAGGTGAGTGAGAATCTCACCCGTCGAAAACCCAAGGATTCCTGAGCAAGGCTCGTCCACTCAGGGTAAGTCGGGACCTAAGGCGAGGCTGAAAAGCGTAGTCGATGGACAACAGGTTGAAATTCCTGTACCGATACAATCGTTAAAGGAAGTGGGGACGCAGGAGGATAATAAGAGCGCCCAGTTGGTGAGGCGTGCAAGCGCAAAGTCTGGAGAGTAGGCAAATCCGCTCTCCGAAAAGGATGAAGCGTAATGCGGATCGAAAACAAGTAGAGAAGCTTATGACTCCACACTGCCAAGAAAAGCCACTACAAGAGAAGTATCGCCCGTACCGTAAACCGACACAGGTAGGTGAGGAGAGAATCCTAAGACGAGCGGAAAAACCTTTGTTAAGGAACTCGGCAAAATGACCCCGTAACTTCGGGAGAAGGGGAGCCCCTGTAACAGGGGGCCGCAGTGAAAAGGCCCAAGCGACTGTTTACCAAAAACACAAGTTTCTGCTAAGTCGAAAGACGAAGTATAGGAGCTGACACCTGCCCGGTGCTGGAAGGTTAAGGGAAAAAGTTAGCGCAAGCGAAGCTTAGAACTGAAGCCCCAGTAAACGGCGGCCGTAACTATAACGGTCCTAAGGTAGCGAAATTCCTTGTCGGGTAAGTTCCGACCCGCACGAAAGGTGTAACGATTTGGGCACTGTCTCAACAAAGGATCCGGTGAAATTGTAGTAGCGGTAAAGATGCCGCTTACCCACGACAGGACGGAAAGACCCCGTGGAGCTTTACTGTAGGCTGAGATTGAATTTTGGGATTAAATGTACAGAATAGGTGGGAGGCAAAGAATTAGGTACGCCAGTATCTAAGGAGCCACCGTTGGGATACCACTCTTTTAATGCTAGAATTCTAACCTAACCCCATGAATCTGGGGAAGGGACACTCTCAGTTGGACAGTTTGACTGGGGCGGTCGCCTCCGAAAGAGTAACGGAGGCGTTCAAAGGTTCCCTCAGCACGGATGGAAATCGTGCGCAGAGTATAAAGGCAGAAGGGAGCTTAACTGCGAGACCAACAAGTCGAGCAGATGCGAAAGCAGGACTTAGTGATCCGGTGGTACCGAGTGGAAGGGCCATCGCTCAACGGATAAAAGCTACCCCGGGGATAACAGGCTTATCTCCCCCAAGAGTCCACATCGACGGGGAGGTTTGGCACCTCGATGTCGGCTCGTCTCATCCTGGGGCTGAAGTAGGTCCCAAGGGTTGGGCTGTTCGCCCATTAAAGAGGCACGCGAGCTGGGTTCAGAACGTCGCGAGACAGTTCGGTCCCTATCCGTCGTGGGCGTAGGAAATTTGAGAGGAGCTGTCCTTAGTACGAGAGGACCGGGATGGACAAACCTCTGGTGCACCAGTTGTACTGCCAAGTGCATAGCTGGGAAGCTAAGTTTGGAAGGGATAAGAGCTGAAGGCATCTAAGCCCGAAGCCCCCCTCGAGATGAGATTTCCCTCGAAAGATAAGACCCCTAGAAGAAAATTAGGTAGATAGGCTCAAGGTGTAAGTGTAGCAATACATTCAGCTAGCGAGTACTAATAGGTCGAAGACTTGACCAAAGAGTTAAGGAAGAGATTAGTTTTTAAGTTAATCTGGTGAGAATAGGACAATGGACACACCTGTACCCATACCGAACACAGAAGTTAAGCATTAGTCCGCTGATGGTACTTGGTTGGCAACGACCTGGGAGAGTAAGTTATCGCCAGAAAGGGACAAAAGTCCCCAATAGTCTTAGGTAGCTCAATGGTGGAGCAACCGGCTGTTAACCGGTAGGCTGTGGGTTCGAGTCCCACCCTGAGAGCCATTAAAAAAGATAAGCCGGGGTGGCGGAACTGGCAGACGCACAGGACTTAAAATCCTGCGGTGGTTAAACACCGTATCGGTTCGATTCCGATTCTCGGCACCAAAAAGAAATAGTAGCCGGGTAAAAATGACGCGGGATGGAGCAGCATGGTAGCTCGTCGGGCTCATGACCCGAAGGTCGGAGGTTCAAATCCTTCTCCCGCTACCAAATTTTATAAGGCCCTGTGGTCAAGCGGTTAAGACACCACCCTTTCACGGTGGTATCCCGGGTTCGATTCCCGGCAGGGTCACCAGATGGACGCATAGCTCAGTTGGGAGAGCATCTGCCTTACAAGCAGGGGGTCATAGGTTCGAGCCCTATTGTGTCCACCAAAGTTGGCCTGGTAGTTCAGTTGGTTAGAATGCCAGCCTGTCACGCTGGAGGTCGTCGGTTCGAGCCCGATCCAGGTCGCCAATTAAATTTATATAGCAAATTTGTTTCAAATGTGTTATGATTAATAAGTGAGATGCTGGTGTAGCTCAATTGGTAGAGCAACTGACTTGTAATCAGTAGGTTAGGGGTTCAAGTCCTCCCACCAGCTCCAAAAAATCTTGTTAGGGACTTACAACATGGAGGAGTTCCCGAGTTGGCCAAAGGGGACGGACTGTAAATCCGTTAGTTTAACTTTCAGTGGTTCAAATCCACTCTCCTCCACCAAAAATTTTATATAAGATAATTATTATGCGGATGTGGCTCAGTGGTAGAGCATCGCCTTGCCAAGGCGAGGGTCGCGAGTTCGAATCTCGTCATCCGCTCCATTTTTTTATGTATCCTTAGCTCAGCTGGATAGAGCGTCTGGCTACGGACCAGAAGGCCGGGGGTTCGAATCCTCTAGGATACGCCACAAAAACTTGTAATTTTTATTACAAGCTTTTTTTTGCCCATGCAGGAGTGCTGGAATCGGCAGACAGGCATGTTTGAGGGGCATGTGCGAGAAATCGCGTGAGGGTTCAAGTCCCTCTTTCTGCACCATGAAGACTACTTATTGATTTAAGTAGTCTTTTTTTATTGTATCTATGCAACTAGCTAGTTAAGATTATTAATTTCAATTAAAAAAACTTGGACCATCCCAAGTTTTTTTATAAGTTTATGATTTGGTTTATTTATTTCTAATTGATTTTAATCTTCCAAATATAATTAGCTAATAATTTCTAAGCTTTATTCTAAAAACTATCAATAGGAATTTGTTTCTGTTTTTCTAACTCTTCTTCTAATATTTTTTTGCATAGGTATTTTTGGTTTTCGAAGATATGGTCTTTATAATATAAGATTAAAATTTTTGAAGGGCTTTTAAGTTTACTTTTGTTTTCTAAGTCTAATGGGAAGTCTTTTTTTAATATAAAGTAGCATTTATTATTATCATCGTATAGGCCATCTTCTGTATTTATTTTTATAACAAAATCTTTTTTACATTCTTTTAGATCCAAAAATGAAACTTTTTCTTCCAAACTATTAAAAATTTCTAGGTTATATAATCCTCTTGATGCAAAGTAGTCTTCTGGATAATTAGTTTTTCCTCGTAAGACTATGGTGTTCCCAGATAATTTAAATTCTTCTAGTGTAAAATCTCTACTATATACTTTAAAGCTAAGTTTTGATTTCAAACTTTCTCTAATCTTTTCATCTAATAAAATTAAATTATTTAGGCTTTCTAAAGAGTAGTCCAAGATCCTATTCATTGATGTCTTGTTACCTTCTATAAACTTTTTGAAAAGTGATTTTATTTTAATCCCTTGGTAGTTTTTTTCTTTTGATAAGTTAGAATGATCTAGAAAATTATCTAAAAGAACTTTGTTAGAATGTGATGGAAGTTTAAAAATAAAGTTGTAGGCTTTAGTAATTTCTTGAAGATCAATAAATTTAAAATCAAAATCTTTTGAGAAATACATTTGGCTCTTGGTCTTTAAAAATCCTAAGTCAAAGGATTTGCCTGCATAAGTTACAAAGATTTTTCCGTCAATAAGTGGTAAGACTTTCTCTAACAAAAATCTTTCGTCTTTAAAATTTTCTACATAATAAATTTTTATTTTATCAGAGTCCTTCTCTGCGAGAACAATGGATATAATTGAGTCCAAGTCTCTTGAGAGTCCTGATGTTTCTATTTTTAAATAATTTCTCTGTGGTGGAGAAATTTCTCTTTCTAAAACTTTCACGTTATCACCATCTTAAGTATAACATTAAAAATTTTTTATTCTTATAAAAATTCTCATTAAATAGGCTCAAGGTTAGAAATCAACCTGCAAGTCATGTTATAATATAAAATTAGTAGAAAGTAAGAATAGATAGAAGGATGTTATATGATATATTTAGATAATTGTGCAACTACAAAGCCAGACAAGGAAGTTGTTGAAGTAATGATGAGGGCTCTTACTGATGACTTTGCCAACCCATCCTCACTTCACAGCTTTGGTCACAGGGTTGAAAAGGAAATAGATGTCGCAAGGAAGAATGCCGCTAGCCTCATTGGAGCTCAGGCAGAAGAAATTTATTTCACTTCTGGAGGGACTGAAAGCAACAACATTGCCGTTCACGGTGCAATAGAAAAAAACAAGAGAAGGGGCAAGAAGATAATAACTTCTGCCATTGAACACGCATCTATTGACGACCAATTTAAACACTACAAGGAAAAGGGCTACGAGGTTGTCTATCTTGATGTAGATGAATCAGGTGCCGTAGGTTTAGAAAAGTTTAAGGAAGTCATGGATGAGGATACAATACTAGTTTCTCTTATCTATGTTCACAACGAATTGGGAACTGTTAATAGGGTCAAGGAAATCTTTGAAATAGCTAAGGCTATTAACAAGGATGTTTTTTGTCATGTTGATGGTGTCCAAGCAGTTGGTAAAATTCCTGTAGATGTTAAAGACCTAGGCTGTCATACTTTTTCTTTCTCATCTCACAAGATTTATGGACCAAAGGGTATGGGAGCCCTTTATAAAAGAAAAGATGTTAATATAAATAGCCTTGTAATTGGTGGAGGCCAAGAAAAGGGCCTTAGGTCAGGAACTGAAAATGTGCCAGGAATCCTTGGCTTTGGCAAGGCCTGTGAACTAACAAAGAGAGACTTGGACAAGAGACTTGCTCACGCAAAAGAAATTAAAGAATATTTACTTAAGAAGTTGGAAGAAAATCTGGAAGACTATAAGATCAACACTCCAGAATACTCCACAGACTTTATTGTTTCTCTTTCTATATTAGATATTAGGGCAGAAGTCCTCCTTCACTACCTAGAAGGGGACGAGATTTATATTTCCACAGCTTCTGCTTGTACATCTAATGGGACTCACAAGTCCACAACTCTTGAACAAATAGGACTTTCAGATAAATATGCTGAAGGCACTATAAGAATTTGTACTTCTAAGGATACGTCAAGGGAAGATATAGATATTTTTGTAGAAAAACTAATAAAATATGTTGATGAAATAAGAAAAATAATGAGATAGGTGATTGAATGAAAAAAGTTATGGCACTTTCACTTGGGGAAGTTATCCTCAAGGGGAAAAACAGACACAGGTTTATAGAGAAGCTAATTAAATCTGTTAAGAGAAATCTTAGAAATCTCGACCACGGAAGAATTTACCACAACATGGGTAAAATCTACGTGGAAGTAAGTGGTGACAATGAGGATAAATTAATAAATAGATTAAAACACGTTTTCGGAATTGTCTACATTGCCCCAACTTATGAGGTGGAAACAAAGTGGGAGACAATTGAAGAAGCAGTTGTAAAAATTGTAGATGAAACTTTAAAAGATCATCCAGAATACAAAACTTTCAAGGTTAAGACAAATAGGGGGGATAAGAAGTTCCCACTTAATTCCATGGAAATTTCAGCAAAAATTGGTGGAATGGTATTAAAGAACTTTGACATCAAGGTTGACGTTCATGACCCAGACTTTTTTGTTTACTGCGATTTGAAAAAGGATACCTATATTTATGTAGATAAGATTAAAGCCCATGGCGGACTTCCAACAGGAACAAATGGCAGGGGACTTCTTCTCCTATCAGGTGGGATTGACTCTCCAGTTGCAGGATTTTTAATGGCAAAAAGAGGAGTTCTAGTGGATTGCCTTCACTTCCATTCCTATCCTTTCACATCTGAAAGAGCAGAAGAAAAGGTTAAGAAACTTGCAGAAGATATTTCAAACTTCTCAGGAGATTTGACTTTTTATTCAGTAAATATCTTGGATATTCAAAAGGAAATAA
Source organism: Peptoniphilus genitalis (assembly GCF_023614525.1). Taxonomy (GTDB): domain Bacteria; phylum Bacillota; class Clostridia; order Tissierellales; family Peptoniphilaceae; genus Peptoniphilus_A; species Peptoniphilus_A genitalis. The sequence goes on along the minus strand of NZ_CP097885.1, from coordinate 285,116 downwards.
ATATAAACTGTCCTGAAGACGAAATGACTATTATATCTAGAAGGTTTATGATGAGGGTTGCAGATAAGATTGCAAGAGACAATGGTTATGACTGCATAATCACAGGTGAAAACTTGGGACAAGTTGCATCACAAACTATTGACGGACTCAAGGTAACTGACGCTATTACAGACAAGATTGTCTTTAGACCACTTATTGGGATGGACAAGGTAAATATAATTGACATAGCCAAGGACATTGATACTTATGAGACATCAATCCTTCCTTATGAAGATTGTTGTACAGTGTTCTTGCCAAAACACCCACTTTTGACTCCGACCATTGAGGGAATAGAAAAGTCTGAAGAGCCACTTGACTGTGATAAGCTAGTGGAAGAAGCTATAGGTAAAATGAAAATTGAAAAAATAGGAGGAAACGATGAGGAATAAAAACAAAGGCGGTGCTGGAATTGTTGCTATTATAGCTGTAGTTGTTGTAATTGCAATTTTCTTCGGTGGCCAATGGAACAATTTAGTTAAGCTAGATGAAGATGTTAATGGTGCTTGGGCACAAGTCCAAAACCAAGTAAAAAGACGTGCTGACTTGATTCCAAATATTGTAGAAACTGTTAAGGGTTACGCAGGTCACGAAAAGGAAACTTTCACAGAAATAACTAAGGCTCGTGCAGGTGTTACTGAAGCATCTACACCTAAGGAACTTGCTGAAGCTAACGACAACTTGACAGAAGCTATTAGTAGACTTAATGTTGTTGTAGAAAATTATCCTGAATTAAAGGCAAACCAAAACTTCTTAGACCTACAAGCCCAACTTGAAGGAACTGAAAATAGGATTGCTACTGAAAGAATGAGATACAACGAAACAGTTAAGACTTACAACCAAAAGGTTAGAAGGTTCCCAACAAATATAATTGCAAAAATTCTAGGATTTGGACCAAGAGATTATTTTGAAGTTTCAGAAAAGGACAATCAAGTACCAGAAGTTAAGTTTTAGGTGATAGCTATGAAAAAATTGTTAGCTACAATTTTATTTGTATTAACTTTGGTCTTTAATGTCTACGCCTTTGACAAGGACCAAATGTCCTATAATGTTTATGATGAGACAAACACCCTAAGCCAAGAGACTATAGACTATCTCAACAAAACCACTTATGATCTTAAAAAGAAAACTGGTGGGGAGATAGGAGTTGTTCTTGTAAAAAGTTTGGAAGGTCAAACTCTTGAGGAGTATGCCACAAATATTTTCAATGACATAAAAATTGGCGACAAAGACAAGGACAATGGTGTTCTAATATTAGTTGCCCTTCTTGATGATGAAAATAAGCTGGTAAAAATAGAGACAGGTTATGGGGCAGAGGGATTTATTCCTGACGCTTATTCAGCGAGAATTATAAGGGCAATGGGAAGGGTTGTTGCTGAAAATGAAAATGACAGACCCTTTGAGAAGGCAGTCCTTGAAGGATACGCTCAAATAATAAAATTATATGAGGGAGAATATGGCATTGATATTGTGGCAAGAGAGCCACAAGAAGCCATTGATTATTCTGACGATGATTATAGAGAAGAAGATCCCTTCTTGGCGATTTTTAAATTAATCGTCATCATTGCTATCATTTCTTTAATTTTTAGAAATAAAAATGATGATGGACCTGGTGGCGGAAGTGGACCAGGAAGTAGGAGAAGACAAAGACCAGTAATCTTCTGGGGACCAGGCTCCTTTGGAGGATATGGTGGCTTCGGAGGATCAGGTGGTTTCGGCGGATCATCTGGTGGCTTTGGCGGCGGAGGCTTTGGAGGCTTCGGCGGAGGAGGTTCCTCTGGTGGCGGAGGTGCCAGCGGAAGACTTTAATCAAGAGCCAAAGATAAGAGAAAAAATTCCAATCAAAAGAATTTGATGGAGAAAATAAATTAAAAGAGAATGCCTGCCCATGATATTGATAATATTGTGGGAGGCTTCTTTTTTTGGAAATTTTATAAAGTCAAAGAGGAAGTAGCCCATGTAAAATAAAAATATCCAGGGGATAATGGGGAAGTAGTCCCCTGATGAAAACTTATCGCCTGGTAGACCAAGTATAAATAAGTTCAAATCATAAAGGAACTTGGGAGGAGTAATCTTTCCAAAGAAAATACTTCCATAGTAAATTCTTTTTAGGCTAACAAATAAAATAGTACTTATAATAAGTCCAAGCCTTGGGCTTATTTTTTTTATGTAATTTTTTATAAGTATGTGGATCAAAGTCGCAAGAGCAAAGAAGTGAATGATGCCAAAATAAATTGCATCTTCCTTGGAGTAGATGTAGGACCCAAGAGTGATTAAGAGAGCAAGTCCAGCTAAGATTAAAAATTTCTTTTTAAAATTATTGGAAAAGTGACTTGAGTAACCTGAAATCAATATAAAAGAAATGCAAATATATTGTTGGTAGTAATAAAAGTTGTGGTTGAAATCAAAGCCATAAAAATTTTCAAGGTCAAAGAGACCGTGATAAATTATCATATTTATAATAGTAAAGCCACGCAAAAAATCTATGGCATTGTATCTTTTCTTAATTGTATCCATTCTTACACCTCAGAAAAATTATAACATAAATAAGAGTGAGGGAAGGGATCTGACTTGTTGACTTGGTAAAAAATTATGAATTTGTAAAAGATATGAAGTTATAAAAACTTATAAAATTGTAAACGAATACTTGTTGAGAAATTTTTATGTTCTTCTAGTTTTTTATTTAAAATTATTTAGTCATAAGATAGATGTAAAATCCCTTTAAGATAAATCCTACAAGGATTCCAAAAATAAAAATTAAAAAATTTTTCATAAGTCCCTCCTTAATAAATAAAATATATTAAACATAAAGGGGAAGCAAGAAGAAAATGATTATAAAATAAAATTATTTAGTAAATTATATTTTACAAAAAATTTAATAAAATAAATTCCAGAATCTATTGACTTTAAATATCTTAACATTTATACTCTAATGAGTTTAATAATTTAAGTAATTTGTTTAATATTATAGGTGATGCAATGAATATTGGAAATAAAATAAGAGAAATGAGAATTGAAAAAGGACTTACTCAAGAGGAGCTGGCAGACAGGTCAGAACTCACTAAGGGTTTCATTTCTCAAATCGAAAGAGATTTGACATCGCCATCTGTCGACTCTCTTTTAGATATACTTGAGGCCCTTGGTACTGACCCCGGCCTTTTTTTTAAGAGGGAAGAAAATGAAAAAATAATCTTCAATGAAGAGGACTTTTTTGAAAGTGAAAATGAAGAACTTAGCTATGTCTTAGACTGGGTTGTTCCCAATGCACAAAAAAACCAAATGGAGCCCATGAGGATTTTAATTAAACCCGCTGGAAGGTCCAAGGAGATACAGCCCTATGAGGGCGAGGAGTTTGGCTTTGTCCTAAGGGGATCTGTCAAACTCTATTATGGAAGTGACGAGTACAAGGTGAAGAAAGGCGAGTGCTTTTACTTTAAGGCGACTAAGTCACATTATTTAACAAATGAAGGAAAGTGCGATACTGAGATTTTGTGGATATCATCTCCACCAAATTTTTAGGCGGTGAAATATGGAAAATTATGTAATTGAATTAAAAAATATTAGCAAGAGCTTTGGCGACAATGTAATTTTAGAAAATTTTGACTTTAAGGTAAAAAAGGATGAGTTCCTCACAATTCTTGGACCATCAGGCTGTGGGAAAACTACAATTTTAAGATTAATTGGTGGTTTTGAGGAGCCAGATGAGGGACAAATTCTTTTTAATGGAGAGGACATAACAAACAAGGAAGCCTATGAGAGAAGAATCAACACAGTTTTCCAAAAATATGCTCTCTTTCCTCACATGAATGTCTTCGATAACATTGCCTTTGGCCTAAAGATTAAAAAGATGGACAAGAAAGTCATCAAGGAAAAGGTAAAGGAAGTTTTAAAGCTTGTTAACCTTGTGGGTTTCGAAAACAGAGAGATAGAGTCCCTATCAGGTGGTCAACAACAAAGAATTGCCATTGCAAGAGCTCTTGTAAATGAGCCAGACGTACTTTTACTTGACGAACCCCTTGGAGCTCTTGACTTGAAACTAAGACAGGCAATGCAGATTGAGCTTAAGAGGATTCAAAAAAGTGTTGGTATAACCTTCATTTACGTTACCCACGACCAAGAAGAAGCCCTTTCCATGAGTGACACTGTTGTTGTTTTAAACAACGGCGAGATCCAACAAATGGATAGCCCAATAAATATTTACAACGAGCCAAAGAATGCCTTCGTCGCAGACTTTATTGGCGAATCAAATATTATTAAGGGAAGGATGCTTGAGGACTTCAAGGTAAGATTTTTAGATTATGATTTCCCTTGCGTTGACAAGGGCTTTAAGGTAAATGAAGATGTTGAAGTAGTAGTGAGACCTGAAGATGTGATTTTAGTTGATGAAAACTACCAAGTTGAAGGGACTGTAACAAGTCTTGTCTTTAAGGGAGTTCACTATGAAATGACAGTGGATATTGGCGGCTACTCTATGCTTGTTCAATCAACAGAAAAAAGAGAAGTGGGAGAGAAGACAGGCATAATAATTAAACCAGACCTAATTCACGTTATGAGGTTAAGTTAAGATGAAGAAATTTTCATTAATTTATTTATTTTGGGGCCTAGTATTTATTGTCTTCCCACTATTTTTAATACTTGCCCACTCCTTGAGCTCTAACACAGACTTGGCAGATTTTGCCTTTACACTTGACAACTTCTCAAGGTTTTTTGAGCCCCTTTATGTAAAAATTCTACTTACATCTCTTGTATTGGCAGGGGTATCTACTATATTGTGCCTTATTATTGGCTATCCAGTGGCATATATAATTTCACAAATGAGTGAAAAAGTTCGAAACAACATGATTTTAATTTTTATAATCCCAATGTGGATGAACTTCCTCTTGAGGACTTATGCTTGGCTTACCCTTCTTGGCAACAAGGGCCTAATCAATAAATTTATTGGACTTTTTGGCTGGGGACCCTGGAACCTTATGTACAATTCCAAGGCCATAATGATAGGCATGGTTTACAACTTCTTGCCATTTATGGTTTTGCCAATTTATACTGTCCTATTAAAAATGGATAAGAAACTAATTGAAGCTGCAAAGGACCTTGGAGCTAATGACTTCAAAGTTTTTATGAAGGTTATACTTCCACTTTCCCTACCAGGAATTTACACAGGTATAACCATGGTATTTATACCGGCAATTTCAACTTTTGTTGTGCCAAACTTGTTAGGAGGAAATAACTTCTACTTAATTGGTAACTTAATTGAAAAACAATTTACCTTTACAGGAGATTGGGGATTTGGATCTGCAATTTCCATGATTCTAATTGTAATTATGCTTTTGATTTTAATTATTCCAAAGTTGTTTAATGGAAAAATAAAAACTAGCGAAATAGGAGGTGGCTTATAATGAAAAAATTAATAGATAGGATTTACTTATTTTTAATATTTTTATTCTTATATGCACCGATTATCATCTTAGTTGTCTTTAGTTTTAACAACTCCAAGCTAAGAGGGTCTTGGGCAGGTTTTACCCTAAAGTGGTACAAAAATTTATTTGCTGATCCAGCAATTTTATCTTCCCTTTGGACTACACTTATAGTAGCAGTGGTTGCAACAGTGATTTCAACTATTGTTGGAACTATTTCTGCCATTGCCATAAATGAACTTAGGGGCTTTAAAAAGGATGCCATCCTAAATATAAATTACCTACCAGTAATTAACCCTGACATTGTAACAGCAGTTGCTCTTATGGGACTCTTTGGACTTTTTAACATAAGAATGGGATACACAACAATGATAATTTCACACATTGTCTTCTGCATTCCCTATGTTATTCTTTCCATCCTGCCAAAGTTAAATCAACTGCAAAAAAATACAGTTGAAGCAGCCCTTGACCTAGGTGCTACTCCAACTTATGCCATATTAAATGTGGTGATTCCACAAATTAAACCTGCAATATTAACTGGGGCACTAATGTCCTTTACACTTTCCATTGATGACTTTGTAATTTCCTTCTTCAACACAGGCCAAGGAGTATCAAATCTTTCAATAACAATTTACTCCATGGCGAGAAAGGGAATCAATCCATCAATAAATGCAGTATCAACATTGATGCTAGTAGCACTTTTAATCCTTCTTGTGATAATCAACAAGAGAAGTGAAAAAATGAAAAAAATCGAGGTAATCTAATGAAACACATGAAAAAAATTATTTTGGCTCTTGCTATCCTAATGGTAATCTCCCTAACAGGATGTGGCAAAGAGGAAACAGCAAAAGAAGAAATTTATGTTTACAACTGGGGAGAGTATATTGACCCACAAATCCTAAAGGACTTCCAAAAGGAAACCGGCATCAAGGTAAATTATGATACTTATGCATCAAATGAAGACCTTTATATTAAGATGACCCAATCACAAGACAAGTACGATGTAGTTGTGCCTAGCGACTACATGATTGAAAGACTAATCAAAGAAGGACTTGTAAGAGAAATTGACTTTAGTAAGATTCCTAACTTTGCAAATGTTGAAGATATTTTAAAGAATCCAAGCTTTGATCCTGAAAACAAGTACTCTGTTCCATACTTCTGGGGAACTGTGGGAATTATCTACAACAAGGCAGAAGTTAAGGACAAGGTTGATTCATGGGATATACTTTGGAATGAAAAGTATAAGAACCAAATAATTATGTACAATTCACAAAGAGATACTCTTGGAGTTGCTCTTAAGAGATTGGGATATTCTTTAAACTCAACAAATGAAAAGGAACTACAAGAAGCCAAGAAGTCACTAATAGAACAAAAGCCTCTAGTATATGCTTATCTTGATGATGATGGACGTGATGTTGTAGTTCAAGGAGATGCAAACCTATCTGTAATGTACTCAGGAGATGCCCTTCTTATGATGCAACAAAACGAAGACCTTGACTATGTAGTGCCAAAGGAAGGCTCTAACATTTGGTACGACTCCATGGTTATTCCTAAGAATGCACAAAATGTTGAAGGGGCAGAAAAATTTATAAATTACATGCTTGAAAAAGAAGTTCAAGCAAAAAATGTTGAGCACTGTGTAGGTTACACTTCACCAGTAAAGGGAGTGAAAGACCTTCTACCAGATGAAATTAAAAACTCAAAGGTTGCTTATCCAGACTTTGACAAACTACCACCACTAGAATCCTTTAGGGACCTAGGAGACTTTATAAAAGTTTACGATAGAATCTGGACAGAAATAAATGCTTCTAATCTTTAATATGCTAATAAATTTGTTTATTTTAAGGCCTCCATGTGATATCATGTATATTAAGCGAAATGTTTTCATAATGGAGGTTTAAAATGAACGAGAGAATAAAAAAGCTTGTGGTTTTTGCAATTTTCATACTAGTACTTATGTTAGCTTCTCTAACTGCTTTTTTCAGTAAGTCTCTTATGTGGCCAAACGCTGACGTAGACAGGGAATTCGACGGAATTCTTTTTAACAATGCTGATGGAGTAGAAAATCTACAAGTTAGAAGATCCATGGCAAAAGAAGGCCAAGAAAATCTAATAAAATACGACATAAAATTTAATTACACAGGCGAAGATTCAACTGCAAGAATATTAGGTACTCCTAATAGACAAATTTTCTTTGGCGAAGGAATTACTTATAGCAAGTCAAAGGTCAACCTAAAGGGAGACTTTGACAAAATTAACAAATCTCTTTTCGAAGAAAAATTAAAATTAAAGGTAAAAGATTTTTATAATAAGACTGACAACAAGGACTTTAAGGCAGTGAGTGAAGTTAAACTAGCTTTAAAGGAAAAAGTTGGCGAATATGAATTCACAGTTTACTATCCAGCAAACCCACTTTATTTTTCAGGTGGTCAAAAGGTTGAAGATGCTTCAATATTTGTAACAAATGCAAAGGTAGAAAACTGGACTGAATCAATTAAGTCAAACAACAGTGTAAAGGAAGCTTACACAAACTCAGGTTATTATGTAAATAAAATTGAATTAATTAACCAAGGACTAATAAATAAAATTTCTCTTATTAATACAGCAAGTACTGTTATCTTCTTAGTATTAACACTAGGAATAATAGCTTTAACTTGGTTTGATAGGGGGAACTTTAAAATTTATCTTGGCGCCCTCTTCTTAATGATTCCTACTTTCTACAGGTTCATGGACAAGGGAACAAGCAACCTTGGTGTTCTTATAGCCTATCCAATCTTAGGATTTATTGCCTCAATAGTAGCAAGATTACTTGCATCTGATGGTGACTTCACACTAAGTGGCAAAGAAATGAAACAATCAGTGGCATTTTTATTAATGTACTTTGTTTTTTCACTTGTATTCTTTATGATACCAAGAGTATTCATTGGATAAGTAAATATTTTTCAAAAGCTCAATATTATATTGGGCTTTTTTTATTGCAAATTTTTAATAAAAGCTTAGGACTATGTGAAAATAAAATAAATAGGATTTTGTGAGAATTAAAAAATTAATTTTAGGAGCTTTGTAATAGGCTATGAGTTTATAAAGTTTTATGAACAATTTAACTTTTATGAATTATTGAATATTTCCAAGTAAAATAAAAATTGTAAAGACATAGGAAAACTTTTTTATTGAAATTGAAATAATAGTAAATTTAATATATAATTTAATTAAATCATTATAGGAGGATTTTAAATGAAGAAGAAACTTACACTACTTTCAGTGTTATTGATTGCAATGACACTTGTTGCTTGTGGTGGCGGCAACAAAAAAGAAGCAGATGGAAAAGCTGCAAACGCTACTAAAGAAGCTACTGAAGCTAAATCAGACATTGACGTTGGTTTTGTAACTGACGAAGGAGGAGTTAACGACCAATCCTTTAACCAAGGAGTTTGGGAAGGACTTCAAAAGGCTAAAGAAGAACTTGGAATCAAGGCGGACTATGTAGAATCTAAGGACACTAAGGATTACACTCCTAACCTAGAAACTTTTGCTGACCAAAACAAAAACCTTATTGTTGGTGCTGGTTTCAAAATGGGTGGAGCAGTAACTGAAGCTGCAGGCATGTATCCAGAAACAAACTATGCAATAGTTGATGTTGACGTTACAGTTGATAAAGATGGTAACAAGGTTGAAGCTCCTTCAAACCTACTTGGAATTATGTTTAGGGCTCAAGAACCTTCTTTCCTAGTTGGTTATATTGCTGGTATGACTACTGAAACTAACAAGGTTGGTTTCGTTGGTGGCCAAGAAGGTAACATTATTTGGGGATTCGAATATGGTTACAAGGCTGGTGTTGATTACGCAGCTAAAGAAAGAGGCGTTGACATCGAAGTTCTTAGCCAATACGTTGGTGACTTCTCCGACGCTCAAAAGGGTAAATCAATCACTGCTACAATGTACCAAAACGGTGCTGACGTAGTATTCCACGCAGCAGGTGGAGCAGGCGAAGGTGTTATCGAAGCTGCTAAAGAAGCTGACAAGTGGGTAATTGGTGTTGATAGAGACCAAAGCGACAGAGCTCCTGAAAATGTATTAACTTCTGCAATGAAGAACGGCGATGTTGCTGTTTACCAAGTTGTAAAAGACATGCAAGAAGGCAAATTCCAAGGTGGAAGAACTATTGAACTTGGTCTAGCTGACGATGGAGCAGTAGGTATTGCACCAACTTCTGACAAGAATGTTAAGCCTGAAATTTTAAAGAAAGTTGAAGAAATCACTAAAAAGATTATTTCTGGCGAAATCAAAGTTCCTTACAACGAAGAAACTTACAACCAATACAAATAAGTTTATAAAGTCATCTCTTAGGAGTCATCTAGGGGATGACTTTTTTTAATGCAAATTATTTTAAAATTGCTTAATTCTTTGGTATAATTTACTTAATATAACAAAGGAGCGTTTGTATTGGAAACTAATAACAAAGATTTAGTCGTAAGGATGGAGAATATTACCAAAAAGTTTGGTGATTTCATTGCAAACGACGGAATTGATCTTGATATTAGGAGGGGCGAAATCCATTCTCTTCTTGGAGAAAACGGTGCTGGTAAGACTACTCTTATGAATATGCTTTACGGTTTAAGTTCTCCTACATCAGGTGAGATTTATATAAATAATGAAAAAAAAGAATTTAAGGATCCCAACGACGCCATTAAGGCTGGACTAGGTATGGTTCACCAACACTTTATGCTTATTGAACCCTTCACTGTTGTTGAAAACATTGTTCTTGGCATGGAGCCCATGAAGGGAATCAAGGTGGACATAAAGAAGGCAAGGGAAGATGTAATTGCCCTTTCTGAAAAATATGGTTTTAAAATTGATCCTGATGCAAGAATCCAAGACATCACTGTGGGCACTCAACAAAAGGTTGAAATACTTAAGGTTTTGTACAGGGGTGCAGACATCTTAATTTTTGATGAGCCAACGGCTGTTTTGACTCCTCAAGAAATTACTGAATTAATCGAAATAATAAAAAATCTTGCAAAGGAAGGCAAGTCTATAATTATTATCACCCACAAGCTAAAAGAAATTAAGCAAGTGGCAAATAGGTGTACTATTATTAGACGTGGAAAAAAGATTGACACAGTTAATGTCTCTGATGTAAGTGAATCGGAACTTGCAGACATGATGGTGGGTAGAGCTGTTCACCTAGATGTTAATAAGGCTGATGCTAACTTTGGCGACACTATACTTGACATCAAGGGCCTAACTGCTAGAGATATTAGAAATGTCAAAAAGTTAGACGACTTAAATCTTGACATTAAGGCTGGAGAAATTCATGGTATAGCAGGTGTTGATGGAAATGGTCAATCTGAACTTATTGAAACTCTTACAGGTCTTAAAAAGGCAGAAGCTGGTTCTGTAATCTTTAAGGGAGAAGAAATTTTAAACCACAGCCCAAGGGATATTATTGAAAGAGGATTAAACTCTATTCCTGAAGATAGACAACTTCGAGGTCTTGTTCTAGATTTTTCAGTTGCAGAAAATATTATTTTAAAGGAATACTACAAGGATAAGTTTTCCAAAAAGGGAATTTTAGATTTTCCAAATATCGAAAAAAACGCCAGTGACCTTTCAGAGGACTACGATATAAGACCAAGAAATATTAAACAATTTGCAGGCGCCCTTTCAGGTGGTAACCAACAAAAGGTTATTATTGCAAGGGAGATTTCTGGAGACCCAGATCTTCTTATTGCTGCCCAACCAACTAGGGGGCTAGATGTTGGTGCCATTGAATATATTAGGAACTTCTTGATAAAGCAAAGGGACAAGGGGAAGGCAGTTCTTCTCATATCCTTTGAACTTGATGAAATTATGGCCCTATCTGATAGGATTTCTGTTATTTATAATGGAAAAATCCTAAGGACCTTTGATGCAAAGGAAACTAATGAGAGAGAGCTAGGACTATATATGGCAGGAGGTAAAAATGAAGAGAAATAGGTTTATATACACAATTCTTGCCATTGTACTTGGGATAATAATTGGCTCAATCATACTCTTAATTAGTGGAACAAATCCAGTTGAGGCCTACAAGGTAATATTCTTAGGTGCCTTTGGAAAGCCTAAATATATTTCCTGGACAATTGTAAAGGCAGTGCCCCTAATCCTAACAGGACTTTCAGTTGCCTTTGCCTTTAACACAGGCCTATTTAACATTGGCGCCGAAGGTCAATACATTGTTGGTTCCATTGGAGCCCTTGTTGTTGGACTTTTGTTGGACCTTCCTCCAGTAGTCCATGGACTTGTAGCGCTTTTAGTTGGAGCCCTTTGTGGTTATCTCTGGGGAGCTATAGTTGGAATCTTAAAGGCAAAATTCCAAGTTAATGAAGTTATATCTTCTATTATGATGAACTGGATTGCCTTTTATCTAAGTAATTATCTTTTGAGTTTTCCAATCTTAAGATCAATTGAATCAGATAACTCTTATCCAATTAAGCAATCAGCTAGCATAAAAATTGCTGGAGCTTGGAAGATGAGTGAGTCTGGTAGAGCTTATCTTGCTCAACACAAATTTTTAAAGGATATTTTAAATCCACCTCTAAACTTTGGTATTATTATTGCTATTATTGCAGCCCTAGTAGTTTGGTACATCCTAAAGAAAACTACACTTGGTTACGAGCTTCGTGCTGTTGGTTTTAATGAAAAAGCAGCCGAATACGGTGGAATCGACATTAACAAATCTATTGTAAAATCCATGGGTATTGCAGGTATCTTGGCAGGACTTGCTGGTGCCATAACTGTACTTGGTGTCTCTGGTGACATTGGAATCATGGCAGCCCAAGAAGGCTACGGTTTTGATGGTATGGCAGTTGCCCTTATAGCTGGCAACAATCCACTGGGCACAATCCCAGCAGCCCTTCTCTATGCAGGTTTGACTTATGGAGGAGGAAAACTTACTACAATAGGAACTTATTCAGAAGTTGTAAATATAATTATTGGTATTATGATTCTATTTATTGCAATGCCAAAACTTTTGGATATGATTAAGTTCTTCTTTACTAAGTGGTCAAAGAAGGATGGAAAAAATTTAGAAAAAGGAGGAGCAAATGAATAGTTCACTTTTAAGCTTAGCAAGTATTTTATCAATAACACTTTTATATTCAGCTCCTCTTATTTATACAGCCCTCGGTGGCGTCTTATCTGAAAATGCCGGAGTTGTAAATATTGGACTTGAAGGAATGATGGCCATAGGAGCAGTTGTGGGATCCATTGTTGGATACTACCTAGGCAATCCTTGGTTGGCATTCTTGTGTGGAGGACTTGGTGGCATGCTAATTGCCCTTCTTCATGCTATAGCAACAGTTAACTTTGCAGCAGACCATGTTGTAAGTGGTATTGCAATTAACTTAATTGGACCTGGACTTGCACTTTTTCTTTGTAGGCTCTTCTTTGATGGAGCAGCTATGTCAAAATCAATTGATTATGAAAACAAACTTCCAGTTTTATTTGGAAAAGTTTTTAAGTCTGGTGGAGGAAAGGGAATAATGAGGTTCCTTGATATAGTGTTTTCACAATACGCGTCAGTTTACCTTGCCTTTGTCCTTGTCTTTGTAGTTTACTTCATACTTTACAAGACCAGACTTGGTCTAAGGATAAGAGCAGTTGGTGAATATCCTAAGGCAGCAGAAACTCTTGGAGTTGACGCCTACAAGATCAAATACATTTGCGTATTAGCATCAGGCTTCTTAGCAGGACTTGGTGGAGCTTCAATGTCTCTTGCAGTTGTATCCAACTACAGGGAAACACTTATCTCAGGTCAAGGCTTTATTGCCCTTGCTGCAGTAATCTTTGGTGGATGGAAACCACAAGGAGCTATGCTTGCTTGCCTACTCTTTGGTTTTGCACAAGGACTTTCAGTCTTCCTTGGATCCATTGGAATAAAAATCGATACAAACTTACTTTCAATGATTCCTTACGCAATAACTCTTATTGTCTTAATAATTTTTGTAAAGGGATCAAGAGCACCATCAGCAGATGGACTTCCATACGAAAGAAACAATTAAAAATAAAATTTGTCTCAGCTTAGGCTGGGACTTTTTTTATGCCCTGATTTATCTTATTAAATTATAAAATTTATCTGATATAATTTCTTTAAGAGGAGGGTGTTTATGACTTTTGAAATTTTTAAAGATAGCAGGAAGGGACGACTTAATAAAATATCTGACGTCAAGGGAGTGAGGGTTGGTCACTCAACTATTAGGGATGGAAAAATAAAAACTGGAGTGACATGCATCATGCCCCATAATGGAGATGTATTTAAGGAAAAACTCTTGGCAAGCTCCTACATAATTAACGGTTACGGAAAAAGTCTTGGCCTAGTTCAACTTGAAGAGCTAGGGACTCTTGAGTCGCCAATCTTTATGACTAACACCATGAGCCTTGGAAGAGTTCTTGACTCATCAATGAAGTGGATGATAGATAGGTACGAAAATGTGGGCGACAAGGCTGGAGCTCCAAACATTATTGTCACAGAATGCAACGACGGAGTTATAAATGACATGAGGGGCCTTCATGTAAAAGAAGAAAATGTCTTAGAGTCCATAGAAAATATAAAAGAAGATTTTGAAGAGGGGTCAGTGGGAGCAGGCACTGGAATGATCTCCTTTAACCTCAAAAGTGGAATTGGATCTTCATCAAGAATTATTGAAATAGAAGGAGAGGACTACACACTAGGAAGTCTTGTATTGTCAAACTTTGGCGGGATAAAAGATTTAAAGATAGAAGGCAGACCTCTAGGTCGTGAAATGTACTTAAAGTCCAAGGAAAAAAGAGAAGACAAAGACAAGGGTTCAATTATAATAGTCCTTGCAACAGACTTGCCACTAAGCTCAAGACAATTAAAGAGACTATCAAAGAGGGCGACAATTGGTATTGGAAATGTAGGATCATACTTGGGACATGGGTCAGGAGACATTGTAATTGCCTTTTCAACTGCCAATAAGATAAGAGAGAATAACTTCGAAGAAATTAAAGTTTTAAAAGAAGATTTATTAGAGGAAGCCTTTAGGGCTTGCGCAGACTCAGTAGAAGAATCTGTAATCAAATCTCTAATTTATTCAAAGTCAGAAATAACAAAGGATGGTAAAAAAATATTTTCTCTTGAAGAAAATTTAGAAAATTTGGGAATTGATTTTTGATTTTTATAACTTCTTTAAAATTTATGGGTGTGAGTGTTACAATAAATTAAAAGGGATTATTTTTATTTATAAAATACTCTTAAACTAGTTTTATAAATAAAAGATTTTAGAGGTGATTTAATGAGTGATTTAACTATATATTTCTTAGTAACAGTTTTTATATCAGCCTTAGAAACTTTTACTTACATAAGAGAAGATAAGAAAGAAGAAAAAGATTCTAAGAATGACATAATATATTCCTTCCTAGTGAGCAATTTTTTAATCTTACAATTTTACTTTACAATTTATCAAAATATTGGATTTGCAATTATGGTTAGCATATTTGTTTATTTTGTGTTTTGGGCTATTTATAAACTTTACACAGATAGCAAAAGAGGAAGTAAGTTATTGGAAAATAAGAATGAGCCTAAGTGGAGGGTTTTATTTATTTCAATATCTTTTATATTATTAGCAAGTCTTAGTTTTTTAGAATTAGAAGATGGAGCTACTATTTTTTCATACAACAAAAGTGACTTTCGAAAAATTTTAATAAATTCAATTATTTTTGTTAGCTACATTAGAATTATTTTAGACTTGAGAGTTTTAAAAAATATTTTATTTGAAAAAGATATTTGGAGAAGAGCTTTTATTATTTCAGAAATTATTTTGATTTTAGTATTAGGTTTAGGAAACGCATACAACATAAAAAATTCTGATAGATTTGATTTTTATGTAGAAAGGGAAGATTATCAAGAAACATCAGGAGATGAATTATGAAATTTTTAATTTATTTTCTTATACTCATAATTATTTTTTGTTCATTAATTCTAATTGAAGATTGGTATAAGAAAAGAAGAGGAATAGAAACAGATAGTAGAGATGTAATGAAGACCTATATTTATGCCTTTGTAGTTATTGAAATGTGGCTTTCATTGATTGTTTTTTGCCAAGACAAGTTATATATATATTTGGTAGTTTTTGGTCTTGTGGCATATTTTGTTTATAGAACTTACACAGAAGATATTATGAAAAACAAGTACAAAGATGATCCTAGACTTTATAAAATAACGACAATTATTGTTCAAGTTGTACTTATAATTTATCAACTAATATTTTCTATAACCCTTGAAGATGGTCATAGGATTGACTCCTTTGGGAAAAAAGAGTTTTCAATTGTTTTGCCAAGCTTTATATTAGTCATTTTGTGGCTTAGCTACTATTTGTCAAAAAAGTCACTTTCTAAAATTTTTGTGGAAAAGGACTCTTACAGGAAGATTTTTATATCTCTACAAATTTTATTTATAATAATTTTTGTAGCATTTATTATTTATAACTACATAAATATTAATAGGTTTGACTTTTATCTCGATAGGATGTAAAGATTTAAGTGATAAAGGAGAAAGAAATGACAGACAAAGTTCAAGTAATCCTTTTTGGAACTTTTTTAGCCATATTATTTTTTATTATTGTTAGAAAATTATCTAAGAAGAAAGTTAAAAGTAAAAATTCTAGCAGAGAAGAGAAACTTTTAGATTCTTACTTAGCTTACACAATATTAACAAGCTATTGGCTTAGTTCCATTTATTCGAGAACAAAGTTAATCTTATTTTATTTTGGAGTTTATCTTGTTATATATATTTTATTGAAAATATTAAACTTCGACTCAAAAATTTATAACAATGAAAAATATTTAAAGCTAATAGTTATAATAAATTGTCTAATTTTTACAATTTATCAAATTATATTTTTCCTAACTTTAAAAGATGGGACTGTAATAGAAAACTTCGACAGTTCAGCTTATGTCAGCACTATGATTTATTTGTTAATGGGATTTTTTGTGGTTAATATATATTTTTTAATAGAGAATCGTAGGACAATTTTTACAAAGAAAGACAATTACAGAAAAGTTTTTACTATTATAGATGGAATTTTTATCCTATCCCAAGCTTTCTTTATAATTTATAATCTAATAAATGCAGATAGGTTTGTTTTTTACCTAGATAAATTTATGTAAATTTAAAATAAAATCATTAATTCTCAAAAAATATGGAAATTTCGCCAATTTCTCATATTTTTTTGTTGACTTAATGATTATCTAATGATAAAATTGATGAGTATTTGAGACGGAAAGACTACCTAAATGCAGGTAGTCTTTGAAATGTCCAATACTATTAATAAAACAGGAGGTGCAATTAATGCCTACAATTAACCAATTAGTAAGAAATGGTAGAAAGAAAATTCACAGTAAATCTAAATCACCAGCTCTTGATGTAAACTATGACACACTTAAAAAAGCCGAAACTGAAGTTAATTCTCCACAAAAAAGAGGAGTTTGTGTTGCAGTAAGAACAGTAACACCTAAGAAACCGAATTCAGCTCTTAGAAAAGTTGCCAGAGTTCGTTTAACAAACGGATACGAAGTTATGGCTTACATTCCAGGAATCGGACACAACCTACAAGAACACAGTGTTGTTTTAATCCGTGGTGGAAGAGTAAAGGATTTACCAGGTGTTAGATACCATATCATAAGAGGTACTCTTGATACAGCTGGAGTTACAGACAGAAAGCAATCTAGATCTAAATATGGTACTAAGAAACCTAAAAATTGATAGAATTTTACATGAGATTTTATAGATTTTTGGCTTACGGGCTCAACCTGAGTACCAATGAATCGACTGAAAAATAGTTAAGGAGGGAAGTTATGCCAAGAAAAGGACATATCCAAAAACGTGAAGTTATGGCTGATCCAGTATACGCAGATGTGGTTATCACTAAGCTTATAAACAATGTTATGCTTGACGGTAAAAAAGGTACTGCTCAAAGAATTGTATACGGAGCACTTGAAACAATCGCAGAACAAACTGGAGAGGACGCACTTGAAGTATTTTACAAGGCACTTAATAATGTAATGCCTGTACTTGAAGTAAAGGGAAGAAGAATAGGCGGTGCTACTTACCAAGTACCAATGGAAGTAAGACCGGAAAGACGCCAAACTCTAGGCCTTAGATGGTTAGTTAAATATGCAAGAGCTAGAGGCGAAAAGACAATGCACGAAAGACTTGCAAAAGAAATTCTAGACGCATCTAACGGTTTAGGCGGAAGTGTTAAGAGAAAAGATGAAATGCATAGAACAGCAGAAGCTAACAAGGCATTTGCTCACTATAGATGGTAATAAGGGGAGGAATTTATGGCTCGCGAAATACCATTAGATAAATATAGAAATATAGGTATTATGGCCCATATTGATGCTGGAAAGACTACTACTACAGAACGTATTCTTTTCTACGCTGGTAAGATTCACAAAATCGGTGAAACTCACGACGGTGGAGCACAAATGGACTGGATGGAACAAGAACAAGAAAGAGGTATCACAATTACTTCTGCAGCTACTACAGCTCACTGGAAGGGTTACAGACTTAACATCATCGATACTCCAGGACACGTTGACTTCACAGTTGAAGTTGAAAGATCTCTAAGAGTACTTGATGGTGCTGTTGCACTTTTTGATGCAAAAAGTGGTGTAGAACCTCAATCTGAAACTGTTTGGAGACAAGCAGATAAATATCACGTTCCAAGAATTGCACACATCAACAAGATGGACGTTACAGGTGCAGACTTCTTTAGATCTGTTGATACAATCGACAAGAAACTAAAGGGTAACCCTGTTCCAATTCAAGTTCCAATGGGAGCAGAAGATACTTTCATAGGAATGATTGACCTTGTTGAAATGAAAGCAGAAATTTACAAGGATGAACTTGGTAAGGAAATCGAAATTACAGATGTTCCTGAAGAGTACATGGAAGTTGCAAATAAATATAGAGAAAACTTAATTGAAGTTGCATCTGAATTTGATGAAGATCTTATGATGGCTTACCTTGAAGGTGAAGAAATCGACAAGGATCTTCTTAAGAAAGCTATAAGAAAAGGTACTCTTGATGTTAAGATTACTCCAGTATCTTGTGGTTCTTCTTACAAGAACAAGGGTGTACAACTTCTATTAGACGCAATTATCGACTATCTTCCATCTCCACTTGATATACCTGCAATCACTGGTGTTGATGAAGATGGAAATGAAGTTGATAGACACGCATCTGATGATGAACCATTCTCAGCTCTTGCATTTAAAATCGTAACTGACCCATATGTAGGTAAGCTTGCTTACTTTAGAGTTTACTCTGGAGTTCTTCAAGCTGGTTCTTATGTATACAATACAACTAAGGGCAAGAGAGAAAGAATTGGAAGAATTCTTCAAATGCACGCTAATAAGAGAGAAGAAATCGAAGAAGTCCATGCAGGAGAAATCGCGGCAGCTGTTGGTCTAAAAGACACAGGTACTGGTGATACTCTTTGCGATGAAAAGAGTCATGTTATACTTGAAAACATGGAATTCCCAGAACCAGTTATCTCTGTAGCAATTGAACCAAAGACTAAGGCTTCTCAAGATAAGATGGCTCTTGCTCTTGCAAAACTTGCAGAAGAAGATCCAACTTTTAAAACATATACTGATGAAGAAACTGGCCAAACTATTATCGCTGGTATGGGTGAACTTCACCTTGATATCATCGTTGATAGACTACTAAGAGAATTTAAGGTAGAAGCTAATATTGGTAATCCACAAGTATCTTATAGAGAAGGTATTAAAAAAGCTGCTGAAGGCGAAGCTAAATACGCTCGTCAATCAGGTGGTCGTGGACAATATGGTCACGCTAAGATTAGAATCGAACCTAATGAACCAGGTGGCGGTTTTGTATTTGAAAATGCCATCGTTGGTGGTGCAATTCCTAAGGAATTTATTGGACCAACTCAACAAGGTATTGAAGAAGCACTTCAATCTGGTATCATAGGTGGATACGAAGTTCTTGATGTTAAGGTTACACTTTACGATGGTTCTTACCACGAAGTCGACTCTTCAGAAATGGCATTTAAGATTGCCGGATCTATGGCAGTAAGAGATGCTCTTGCAAAAGCTGATCCAGTACTTCTTGAACCTATGATGAAGGTTGAAGTTACAACTCCAGAAGAATACATGGGAGATGTAATTGGTGATATTAACTCAAGACGTGGAAGAATGGAAGGTATGGAACTTGTAGCTGGAGCACAAATCGTTACAGCTTATGTACCACTAGCAGAAATGTTTGGTTACGCAACTAGCCTTCGTTCAAATACACAAGGAAGAGCAAACTACTCTATGCTATTTGATCATTACGAAGAAGTACCTGCATCAATTGCTGAAGAAGTAGTTGGAGATAAAAAGAAAAAATAATAAATAGGAGGATTAATAATGGCAAAAGCAAAATTTGAAAGAAATAAACCACACGTAAACATTGGAACAATTGGTCACGTTGACCACGGTAAGACAACACTAACAGCTGCAATCACACTTGTAATGAACAAGAGATACGGCGGAGGAGAATTCGTAGACTACGCACACATTGACAAGGCACCAGAAGAAAGAGAAAGAGGAATCACAATCTCAACATCACACGTAGAATACGAAACAGAAAACAGACACTACGCACACGTAGACTGTCCAGGACACGCTGACTATGTAAAGAACATGATTACAGGAGCAGCACAAATGGACGGAGCAATCTTAGTATGTTCAGCAGCAGACGGTCCAATGCCACAAACAAGAGAACACATCCTACTAGCAAGACAAGTTGGTGTACCAAAGATAGTAGTATTCCTAAACAAAGAAGACCAAGTAGACGATCCAGAACTAATTGAATTAGTAGAAATGGAAATCAGAGACCTACTATCAGAATATGACTTCGATGGAGACAACACACCAATCGTAGTAGGATCAGCATTAAAAGCCCTAGAAGATCCAGACGGAGAATGGGGAGACAAAATCGTAAAACTAATGGAAGCAGTAGACGAATACATCCCAACACCAGTAAGAGATACAGAACACCCATTCCTAATGCCAATCGAAGACGTATTCTCAATCACAGGAAGAGGAACAGTAGCAACAGGAAGAGTAGAACAAGGTGTAGTAAAAGTAGGAGACACAGTAGAACTAGTAGGCTTAACAGACGAAAGCAGACAAGTAGTAGTAACAGGTGTAGAAATGTTTAGAAAACAACTAGACCTAGCAGAAGCAGGAGACAACATTGGAGCCCTACTAAGAGGAGTACAAAGAGAAGAAATCCAAAGAGGACAAGTACTAGCAGCACCAGGAACAATCAAACCACACACAAAATTTGAAGCAGAAGTATACGTACTAACAAAAGAAGAAGGTGGAAGACACACACCATTCTTTAACGGATACAGACCACAATTCTACTTCAGAACAACAGACGTAACAGGAGACATCCAACTAGCAGACGGAGTAGAAATGGTAATGCCAGGAGACAACTCAACATTCACAGTAACACTAATCACACCAATCGCAATGGACGAAGGACTAAGATTCGCAATTCGTGAAGGTGGAAGAACAGTAGCATCAGGAGTAGTATCAAAGATTCTTGACTAATCTTTGGCTTACAAAATAATAAAAAATTAGAGCAGGTTTATACCTGCTCTTTTTTGTTCAAACTTATAAATAAAAATTACTTAAGCATAAGTAGTTTATAACTAAAAAAGCTTCTGTAAAACCAATTACAGAAGCTTTTTACACAACAAGTTAAAAAGATATTAATACTTATATTAATTCGGAAATTTTTTTATCAACAAGATCCATCTTAGCAGTTGGTTCAAATCTCTCAACTACCTTACCATCTCTGTCCACTAAGAATTTTGTGAAGTTCCATTTTATGTCGGGCTTGTTCTTGTAATCCTTGTCCCTGGAATTTAAAAGTGTTGCCATGGCAAGTGCCTTTGGACCATGGCCAAAGCCTTCAAATCCCTTTTGAGATTTTAAAAACTTGTAGAGTTCAATTTCATTATCGCCATTGACTTCAGCCTTTTTCATTTGTGGGAACTCGATATTAAAATTTAATTGGCAAAATTTAGAAATTTCCTCATCACTTTCTGGAGCTTGTTCCTTAAATTGGTTGCAAGGTATGTCTATTATTTCTAGTCCCTTGTCGTGGTATTTTTCATAAAGGTCTTGCAAGTCATTGTATTGGGGTGTGAATCCACATCTAGTTGCAGTGTTAACTATAAGGATAACTTTTCCTTTTAAATCTTTTAAATCTAAAAAAGACCCGTCTTGTTTTTCTACTTTATAATCATAAATCATATTTAATCCTCCTATTTTTTTATTAGATACCCATTGGTGAAAAATTTACAACATTTTTAGAATTTAATAAAATTAATAGGGTCCACTGATAAAGAGTCAGTTGATAAAACAAAAAAAGAGATGGTTTCCCATCTCTTAATAAATTTTTACAAGCTAGTAATTTCTAATGAGTTTGTAAATTCTTATAAGCTAATAATTTTTTACGATTTAGTAATTTTTTATAAGTTAGCAGGTTCTTGCAACTTAGTAGTTTTTTACAAGTTAGTAAATTTCTATTAGATTATAAATTCTTATTAGCACAAATTTATTTGTTTTCTTCTAACAATTTGTCAATTGTAGCTGCAAGAGATTCCTTGTCTTTCTTACCAACAAAGCCACCTAGGACTTTTCCTTCAGAATTCACAAAGAATGTAGTTGGCATTGCAGTGATATGAACAAGGCTATCTTCTGTTGTTGGATTTGGCATTATATTTGTGTAAGTAACTCCAGCATTTTTAATAATTTCGTGAGCTTCTTCAACATTAGTATCCATGCTTGCATTAGTGTCGACAACTACGCCAAGAAAATTAACCTTGTCCTTGTATTCTTCGTGTAGGGCAGCGAGGTCTGGCATCTCTTCTTTACAAGGTCCACAGAAAGTTCCCCAAATATTTACAAGAGTAAGAGGTTTTTCCTTATAAAAATCTTCAGACTTTACTATATCTCCCTTTTCAATTTCAAGAGTTTGAAAGTCAAACTTTTCAATTGGCATGTCTTCTAAGTTAATTGCCGCTGCAGTTTTTTCTGTAGCTTCTTTAGCATTTGCATCCTTTGAATTGTCTTCTGTTTTTTTATTGCAGGCGAAAAGGCTTAGTGCCACTGCAAATAAAATCATAATTTTAAATAGTTTTTTCATTTAATCACTCCAGTGTAAAATTTTTTAATTTTGCCTAAGTCAATTATACTTGATAGACAAAAGCTTGTCTATTTTTTAAAAATGAGGTATAATTTATTTCACTTGTTCGGGAACTCCAAGTATAAAAAACTAATTGTTCTCCAAAGAAATGGAGGTTATTATGAAGAAAATTATTATTGACGCAGATCCCGGGATTGATGATTCCATTGCTATTATGCTAGCCAGCATGGTAAAGGAATATAAAATCCTCGGGATTTCTTTAGTTTCAGGAAATGTTCATATTGAAAAGGGAAGAAAAAATGTCCTAAGACTTATGAAGTTCTTGCATGAAGATTTTAAAATCTATATGGGCTCAGAAGAGCCACTTTGCAAGGAATTTATTAATGCAGAGGACACCCATGGCCAAGATGGACTTGGTGAAACTTATTTAGACTATGATGAAAAAGAAGTTGATGGAGATGCCATTGACTTTTTAATTGAGGAAGCAAGTAAGGGCGACTTGACAATTTTTGCCTTGGGACCCCTAACTAATCTTGCAAGAGCTCTTAAAAAAGATAGGGAGGCCTTTAAGGACACTAGGATTATTGTGATGGGTGGTAACTTTAGGAGTTATGGAAACATGAGTCCTGTAGCTGAATTTAATTTTTACGTTGATCCAGAGGCAGCAGACTATGTAATAAAAAATGCGCCTAGAAAAATTGAGATTGTCCCACTCGATGTCACAAGAGAATTTGTTTTGACGCCAAGTATACTTTCTTATATTAAGAGACTTAATCTTGAAGTTGGAAATTTCTTAGAAAAGATTACAAATTTCTACATGGATTTTCACTGGGAATATGAAAAAATTATTGGGTCTGTTATAAATGATCCTCTTACAATTCTTTTAGAAAGAAATCCAGACTTGTTTTTGGGAAGGACCTATCATGCAGATTGTGTTTGCGACGGTCCTGCTAGAGGAATGCTCATGGTGGATGCCATGGACTTCATGAAGAAAGAAAAAAATGTAATTATATATGAAGAGATAGAAGTCTTTGAAGTCTGGAGAGATTTTATAGAGCTTATAACTGGGGAAGAAGTAGACATAGACGTTTTAGGTGATTTGCTATGAAGTTTTCAACAAAAAAAATCACTCTCTTAGCACTTTGTATAGCTATCAATATGGTGGGGTCTTGGATTGGAGTTGTTGTTAAGCTTCCAATTTATCTTGACTCCATAGGAACTATTATGGCAGGCTTTGCCTTTGGACCTTTTTTTGGTGTATTAGCTGGGCTTATAACAGCCTTTGTAAACACCATAGGAGACCCAATTGCTTTTTACTTTATGCCAACTCAATTAATCGTTGGCTTCACTGCAGGTTATTTTGAATTTTTAAAGAGAGATAATTATATTTCTAAATTTTATCTCACTCCCTTTATGTCAATTCCTGCAGCAATTTCATCTGCATTAATTGCAACTTATCTCTTTGGAACTGTCACAACTGCTGGCTCATCCTATATAGTTCAAGCCCTTCGTGCAGTGATGGACCTGCCAGACTTTTTAATAGTTTTTATAATTCAAATTATTACGGACTATGCAGACAAATTAATTTCAATTTTATTAGTTTCAAAAATTTATAACATGACAGCTTTTCAAAACATTTTAAAAAATTAAATTTATTACTAAACCACTTCTCAAGAGGTGGTTTTTTATTTTGGAAAAATTGATTTAATTTGTTAAAATATTAATAGGAAATTTGTTACTTTTATTCTCAAAAGTGGATTTAAAATTTACTTTTTTTATAAATTTTAAATAAATACTCATAATTAGGGTAATAGTAATTATGTACAAATTAAATATTAAAAATATTTAGTTAAATATAGTTTTAACAAGTGATATAATTAATTTGTGAAAGATTTTACACTGGAGGTGATTTAGTGTCAGATGATGCAGTAAAAAGAGTTAAAGACACTGAAGCTGAGGCAAAAAAAATAATTGGCGATGCTGAAGTTAAAGCCAAGGAAATCATGGATAAGGCAAGAGAGGAAGCCGAAGAAGCCTATCAAAAGATAGTTGATGAAGCCAGAGATAGAAAGGATGCCTATGTTGAAAAGGCAAGACTTGAAGCTGGAGAAGCTATTAAACCCATAGGTGCTGAGGCAGATAAAAAAATTGCTGAAATTTCTAAAAATTCTAAAGGCAGAGAAGCTGAAGTTGTAAAGTCAGTGGTAGAGAGGATTGTGAATAATGGCAATAGTTAAGATGAAAAAATTCAAACTCTTTATCTTTGATGAGAACAGGGAAAATTTGATAAATAAATTTCAAAAGTTTAACTATGTTCACATTGACGAGTCTGATTTTGATGAGGACAACTTTTCAGAAGATGATTTCACAAGACCTAGGTCATCAGAAGATTTAATTGATATTGATGACAAAATCAAGAGATCCAAGGAAGATATTGATCTTTTACTTAAGTTTAAGGACAAGGAAAACCCAATAAAGGTCATGATGGATGGGGTTAGTAACATAAGCCTTGAAGAACTTACGGCTAGAGCCATGACTTTCCCCTTTGAAAAAATTGATGGAGAGATAAGGAATCTAGTTGATAAAAAAGATAAAAACAAGAGCAAGATTCAAAACATTGATTCAAAAATTGCAGAATTAAAACCTTGGGAGGACTTATCTTCTTCCTTGAAAGACCTAAGTAAGCTGGGTTCTGTAAACATTTACACAGGAACAGTATCATCAAATCATGCAGATGACTTTGAGGGAGAAGTTATAAAAAATGACTTGGCTTACCTTGAAAGAGTATCTAAGGACAAAAATTTTAACTACTATTTAATGATAGTTGAAAAATCCATAGATGAAGAAATTAAGGCTCTCATGACAAGTTATGGATTCACTCCTATAAATATCAAGTCAGATGGAAAAGTCAAAGATACGATAGGATTCTATGAGAAAGATAAAGATTTACTTTTTGAAAAAAACAATAAGATTGAGGACGAATTAAGGACTTATTTAAAATACCTAGAAGATTTTAAGTACTCTTATGAACATTATAGAAATGAAAAGATAAAAATAATGTCTGAGAGGAAGTTTTTGAAAACTACAGAAGTAAACCTAATTGAGGGTTATGTTCCAGAAGATAAACTTAGTGACTTAGAAAAGGAAATCCAAAAAGTTTGCAAGGACAACTACTATCTTAGGGCAGAAGATCCTGAAAGGGATTCAAAAGAGGTTCCAATCTTACTTAAGAATAACGCCTTTGTAAGTCCCTTTGAGATTATGACAGAAATGTACTCCATGCCGAGATACAACGAAATAGACCCAACACCTTTCTTTGCACCTTTTTATTTTATATTTGCAGGGATAATGGTTGGTGACTTTGGATATGGTATCTTAGTATTTTTGGCAACATTTTTTGCCCTAAAGAAGTTCAAGTTAACAGATAAGAAGAGAAGGTTTTTCAAGTTTTTCAATTACTTATCTATTTCAACAATTATATTTGGTCTAGTATTTGGTTCCTTCTTTGGAGGAATTATCGAATTTCCAAGCTTGATTGACCCAGCAGAGGATTCTACACTTTTGGTAATCCTTTCTGTCATCCTAGGTGGAATTCACATATTCTTTGGTCTTGGCATCAAGGCTTATATGAATATACGTGACGGGAAGCCAAAGGATGCCCTATATGATGTAGGCTTTTGGTACATGGCAGTCTTGGGAGCAATTGGATTTATTTTAGGGAAGTTCCTTCCACAAGTTGCGCCTTATGGCAAGCTACTCATGATTATAATGATCATTGGTATGGTTGGAATCGTAGCAACAGGTGGCAGGGATGAAAAGTCGACTGGAGCTAAGATTGGTTGGGGAGTTTATTCTCTATACGGAATCACATCTTATCTTGGGGACTTTGTATCTTACCTAAGACTTATGGCGCTAGTTTTATCAGGTTCCTTCTTGGGACTTGCCATAAATATGATTGCAGGAATGCTCTTTGAATCAAATATACTTGGCAAGTTATTTGCTATAGTTATTTTTGTGGTATTCCAATTATTTAATGCCTTTCTTTCTTATTTGTCAGCTTATGTTCACACAGCAAGGCTTACTTATGTAGAAATGTTTAATAAATTCTATGAAGGTGGAGGCATACCTTTCAAAAAAATGATAGAAAACTCAGATTACTTTAATATAGACTAGGAGGATTTATATGTTTAATGGACTAATGGAAGAATTTGGCGGATTGATTTTAGGATCAATTGGAATCTTTTTAGCAGTTGCACTTGCTGGTGCAGGGTCTGCTAAGGGAGTAGGTATGGCAGGGGAAGCTGCTGCAGGAGTTGTAATTGATGAACCAGAAAAGTTTGGTAAGTCACTAGTACTTCAATTGCTTCCAGGTACACAAGGTCTTTACGGTTTCGTAATTGGACTATTTATTCTTTTTAGACTTTCTGTTGAGACACCAGTTAACACAGGTTTTATGTACCTAGCAAGTGGTGCTGTAATTGGTCTTGCTGGACTTGTATCTGCAGTTGCTCAAGGTAAGGTATCTGTTGCAGGTATCAACATCCTTGCTAAAAACGAAGAACAACAAGCAAAGGGTATTATCTTTGCAGTAATGGTTGAGCTTTACGCTATTCTTGCCTTTGCAATTTCATTCTTTATCCTATTTAGAGCCTAGGTGATACTATGGCAGGACTTGAAAATATTTTAAATAAAATAATTAAGGATGCAGAGGAAAAATCCCAACTTATAATAAAAGAAGCTGAAGAGAAAAAAACAAGTATTATAGAAAATAGAGAAGAAGATGGCAGATTTCTTGCCAATAAAATCGATATGATCGCCGAGAGAGAAAGAGAAGATATCTTCAAGAGAAGTAAGTCATCAGAAGAACTTAAGGCAAGGGACAAAATTTTATCTGAGAAGAATAGGATAATTGATGAAGTCCTTGATAAAGTTGTTGAAGAACTTGAAAACTTATCGGAAGATGATTTTGTTAAATTCCTAAAAAATAATTTAGGAGACGAAAACCTCAAGGGCGGCACTATTGATATTCCAAAAAAATATAGGGATGCTGTAGAAAAGGCAGACCTTGGATTTAAAATATCTGACAAGGATATGAAAAGTGGATTTGTCCTAAACAAGGACAACTTAATTTACAATGGAGATTTTAGGTCTCTTGTAAAATCTGAGAGAGAAGATTTAGAGAAATTTTTAGCTGAAAAACTATTCAGTTAAGAGGAAAAGGTGATTTAATGGATAGAAATAAATTTATCCAAAGTTCCACAAGGCTGAGAGTTTTGGAAAAGGAACTTTTAAAAAGTGAAAACTTTATAAGGATATCTGAACAAGATACTTTGGAAGACGCACTTAGATCTCTATCTGATACAGTTTATAACAAGTTTATAAATAAAATATCTTCTCCCACAGAATATGAAGTCATCTTAAAAGAGGAACTCACGAGATTCTATGATGAGGTCTATGACATTTCTCCATCTAGGATTCCCGTGGACCTAGTTACTTTAAAATACTTCTACCACAATCTAAAGGTCCTAATTAAGGAAAAGATTGGTGAAGAAGATTTAAAGGAACTTTTTATGACGATTGGTGGCTTTGATATCAAGGAATACAGAGATGGAATCTTAAAGAGTAGCAAGAGAAATAAATATTTTGAACTTATAGGAAAAATTGAGGAAGCCTACGAAGAAAAGAAGGACCCTCAAATTATTGATATATATCTTGACAATGCCTACTTTAAGGACCTGCTTGACCTTGCAGAAGAATCTGAAGTTGACCTATTTATAAATTACGCAAAAAATCTAATTGATTTTACAAATATTAGGACACTTCTCAGGGCAAAAAAACAGGAAAAGGATGTGGAATTTTTAAAACACATTATTGTTCCTGGAGGCAAGCTAAGAGAAGAAGCCTATCTTGATTTATTAAATAGGGAAAATTCTTCAGATACTGAAGCCTTCAAGAAGCTTGATATTTATAAGTATATAAAGGATGGCCTTGACGATTTTAAAGAAAAGGGAACCCTATCAAACTTTGAGAGGGAGATGGACAATTACTTTATAGACCTTATTAAAGATGTAAGATACATTACCTATGGTCCAGAAGTTATTTTTGCCAATGTCTTGGCAAAGGAAATGGAAATTAAAAACTTAAGAATTATTTTAGTTTCTAAGTTAAATGGGCTTGATGGTGAATTTATAAGAGAAAAGTTGCGTGATAGTTATGTATAAAATTGCAGTTGTAGGAGACAAGGACTCGGTTTTATCTTTTAAGGCAATAGGCATTGATGTCTTTGTTGCTTATGAAGATAAGGAAGCGAGAAGACTAGTAGATAGTCTTGCAAAGGAAGATTATGGTGTAATTTATATCACAGAAGATCTTGCAGCAAAAATTCCAAAGACAATTGAAAGATATAATGATGAGTTAATACCAGCCATTATAGTTATCCCGTCTAATAAGGGAACTCTTGGCATTGGTATGAAGAACTTAAATAAAAATGTGGAAAAGGCAGTTGGAGCGAATATATTAGGTGACTAGTCACCTTTTTATAAAGGAGGAGCTTTATTGAAATCAGGAAAGATAATTAAAGTATCCGGACCACTTGTCGTAGCCTCTGGCATGGAAGATGCCAATGTCTATGACGTGGTAGAAGTTTCTAAAGACAAACTAATTGGTGAAGTTATTGAAATGAGAGGGGACAAGGCCTCTATTCAAGTATACGAAGAAACTACAGGCATAGGACCTGGAGATGAAGTTTATACAACAGGAGCACCCTTATCTGTAGAACTAGGACCTGGAATGATTGAGCAAATGTTTGATGGAATCCAAAGACCCCTAGTTGGACTTAGAGACGAAGCCGGAGACTTTCTAGAAAGAGGAGTCACAGTAAATCCTTTAAATAGAGATAAAAAATGGGAATTTAAAAAAGTTGCCAATCTTGGAGATGAAGTTGAACCAGGAGATGTTCTTGGTACAGTAGAAGAAACTCCAGTGGTAACTCACAAGATTATGGTTCCCAATGGAATAAAGGGAAGGGTCAAGGACATAAAAGAAGGTTCCTTTACAGTTGCTGATACAGTTGCAGTTATTGAAACTGAAGAGGGCGACAAGGAACTTAACATGATACAAAAGTGGCCTGTAAGAAAGGGAAGACCTTACAAGAAAAAGATTGACCCTAAGGAACCACTTATCACAGGACAAAGGGTAATTGATACCTTCTTCCCAATAACTAAGGGTGGTACTGCAGCTATACCAGGACCTTTTGGTTCAGGTAAGACAGTTGTACAACATCAACTTGCTAAGTGGGCAGATGCGCAAATAGTTGTGTATGTTGGTTGTGGCGAACGTGGAAACGAAATGACAGACGTACTTATGGAATTTCCAGAATTAATGGACCCAACTACTGGTGAATCTATTATGAAGAGGACAGTTCTCATTGCCAACACTTCTAACATGCCAGTTGCTGCTCGTGAAGCATCAATTTATACAGGAATAACAATTTCTGAATACTTTAGAGATATGGGATATTCTGTTGCCATGATGGCTGACTCAACATCTCGTTGGGCAGAGGCACTTCGTGAAATGTCTGGTCGTCTTGAAGAAATGCCTGGTGACGAAGGTTACCCAGCTTATCTTGCATCAAGAATTGCAGAATTTTATGAAAGAGCAGGACGTGTTCTTGTAAATGGTAAAGAAGAAAGAGAAGGTGCCTTATCAGTTATAGGTGCAGTTTCTCCTCCAGGTGGAGATATTTCTGAACCAGTTACACAAAACACACTTAGAATTGTAAAAATATTCTGGAAGCTCGACTATGACTTGTCATATCAAAGACACTTCCCAGCAATTAACTGGATAGATTCTTATTCTTTGTATCAACCAAAGATTGATGCTTATCTAGATGAAAATATAGACAGAAGATTTTCTAAACTTAGAAAGAGATCCATGGCACTTTTACAAGAAGAAACTTCTTTACTTGAAGTAGTAAGGCTTGTTGGTCGTGATTCACTTTCTGATGAAGATCAAATGAAGTTACACACAAGTAAGTCAATTCGTGAAGACTTCTTACAACAAAATGCCTTCCATGATGTCGATACCTTCTGTCCACTAGAAAAACAATTTAAGATGCTAGACACAATTCTTTACTTCTACGATAGGGGACAAGAAGCCCTTGTTAAGGGAGCTTACTTTAGCGAAATTGAAGAGCTTGAAGTTAAAGAAAACATAGCAAGAATGAAGTATGTCCCAAATGATGAGTTGGAAAAACTTGATGAAATAAAGGACAAAATTGATAGTCAACTTAAGAATTTAGTAGAGGTCGGTGATACAGATGCTTAAAGAATATAAATCAGTAACAGAAGTTGTTGGACCTCTTATGACTGTAGAAGGTGTAGAAGGTGCAGCCTATGAAGAATTAGTTGACATTGAGCTGCAAAATGGAGAAAAAAGACGTGGTCGTGTAATAGAAATCGAAGGCGACAAGGCCATGGTGCAAATCTTTGAAGGTTCCAGTGGAATCAACCTTAAGGACACAAGTGTTAGGTTCCTAGGTAAGCCTCTTGAACTTGGAGTTTCACCTGATATGATTGGTAGAGTTTTTGATGGACTTGGAGAACCAATTGATGATGGTCCAAAAATTATTCCAGAAGAAAAAATTGATATTAATGGTACTGCAATTAACCCAGTATCTAGAGACTACCCTTCAGAATTTATTCAAACAGGAGTATCTGTAATTGACGGACTTAACACTCTTGTTAGGGGACAAAAGCTTCCTATTTTCTCTGAAGCAGGACTTCCTCACAACGAACTTGCAGCTCAAATAGCAAGACAAGCGACAGTACTTTCTGGTGGAGACTTCGCCGTTGTCTTTGCAGCTATGGGTATTACCTTTGAAGAAGCTCAATACTTTATTGATGACTTCACAAAAACAGGAGCCATTGACAGAGCAGTTCTATTTATGAACCTTGCCAATGACCCAGCCATTGAAAGACTTGCAACACCAAAGATGGCCCTTACTGCAGCAGAATATTTAGCATTTGAACAAGGCAAGCACGTTCTTGTTATCTTAACAGATATGACAAACTATGCAGAAGCCCTAAGAGAAGTTTCCGCAGCAAGAAAAGAAGTTCCAGGTAGACGTGGTTACCCAGGTTATTTATACACAGACCTTGCAGGTATCTACGAAAGAGCTGGAAGAATTAAGGGTAGAGAAGGATCTATTACACAAATTCCTATCTTGACAATGCCAGAAGGGGATATCACTCACCCAATCCCTGACTTGACAGGTTATATCACAGAGGGACAAATAATCCTATCAACTCAATTATTTAAACAAGGTCTTGAACCACCAATTAACGCAATCCCATCCCTATCAAGACTTAAGGACAAGGGAATTGGTGAAGGAAAGACTCGTGAAGACCACGCAGATACAATGAACCAAATTTACGCTGCTTACACAGCAGGTAAGGAAGCAAAGGAACTTTCTGCAATTCTAGGGGAAACTGCCCTTACAGAAACTGACAAGGCCTTTGCACAATTTGCAGACATGTTTGAAAAACAATATGTATCTCAAGGTTTTGAAACAAATAGGTCTATACATGAAACCCTAAATCTAGGTTGGGAACTTCTATCTATAATTCCTAAGACAGAGCTAAAGAGAATTGACGACAAATTAATTGAAAAATATTTGGGCGATAAGGAGAATGAAGAGGAGGATTCTAAGGATCCTAAAAATTTAGAAAATGAGGGATTATAATGGCAAGACTAAATATAAACCCCACAAGGATGAACTTATCCATTCTAAAGACTAAACTTGAAACTTCAAAGAGAGGCCACAAACTTTTAAAGGACAAGCAAGATGAACTTATGAGACAGTTCATCACTCTTATCAAAGAAAATAAAAAGTTAAGACTTGAAGTTGAAGACAAACTTCAAGATTCCTTTAAGGCCTTCTTAATGGCATCAGCTGCCATGAGTCCAGAGATGTTAGAAGAAGCTATTGCCCTTCCAACGACAAAGACTCTTGTTGATATAAGAAAGAAAAATGTAATGTCTGTTGACGTGCCCGAGATGGAGTTTATCACAAAGAAGACATCAGAAGATGCTTCAAGATATCCCTATGGATATGCTCAGACAACTTCAGACCTTGACTCAGCAATAGATAATCTTACAGAAGTTATGGAAGAGTTGTTGACTCTAACTCAAAAAGAAAAGGCGTCCCAACTTCTTGCCAACGAAATTGAAAAAACAAGGAGAAGGGTAAACGCCCTTGAGTACAAAACAATTCCAGACCTAGAAGAAACTATAAAATATATTCGCTCAAAGCTTGATGAAAGTGAAAGAGCAAATATAACAAGGCTAATGAAGGTTAAGGACATCATCTCAAAGGAAGAGATGAAGGAAGAAAAATCTGAAAAAGTAAATGCAGAACTCGCATAAGAATAATAAAGCTAGAGAAAATTCTCTGGCTTTTTTCTTTTGTTGGTCCAAGAAAAACATAAAGCTACTTCTTATTAATTTGTTATACATTATTACAGACTCATCCATTAATTAAGAAAGGGCACTTATGTGTAAGTAAGCTAACTTTTGGTTATAAATAAATTATAGAAAAGAAATACGAGATAATGGAGAAGGAGGGAGATATGAAATTTTTACACACGATGATTAGGGTTAAAGACCTAGAAAGATCAGAAAAATTTTACAAAGAAGCACTGGGTTTTGTTGAATCAAGACGCAAGGACTTTCCAGAAGATGAATTCACACTTTTGTATTTAAAGTTAGAGGACTCACCCTTTGAATTAGAGTTAACTTATAACTACGATGGAAGAGATTACACAATTGGTGATGGATACGGTCACATTGCAATTTCTCATCCAGATATCAAATCCTTTAGAGAAGAATTAAAGGAGAAGGGATATGATGTAACAGAGCTTAAGGCTCTTTCTGACAAATCAGATTCCTACTTCTTTGTAAAAGACCCAGACGGATATAAAATTGAAGTAATTGGAGAAAAAAATAAATAAAGAATAACCACCTTGTGAAATAAAATTGAAGTGATCTACTCTAGTTAGTTTTTAAGTTCAACTTTTGGGGTCAGTTCAAATTTATAAGGTGGTTTTTTTTACATATTATTTTTTAATTTTGAATTTAATTTTTCTACGTCCCTTTTGAAAATTGTGTATTCAATAAACCAAATAGCAAGGTAGATTAAAAAGTAAGTAGCAAAGAAGATTGACAAGGATTGAAGGGATCTTTGAAACCAAAATAACTTATAACCAACAAAGCTTATTGTAAAGGCAGTTAAAAAGAAGTGGATGATTGTCCTTTTTAAAATAGAAAATTTTTCTTCTTTCCAAACAAGAGATGCAAGGCTAAAAACTATGCCAAGAAGTCCCGTAAGGCAGATGGAAGAAAGGCTTGCAGAGAATACAGAAGCAGAACTTTCTATTAAGTCAGGGTTAGCTAGGGTAAAACCCCCATCCAAAAAAATGTAGGACATAAAAATTGAAATGACAAGTAATACAAATTCACAAATTAAAATGCCATTTATAATTTGACTAACAATTTTTTTCATAAAATCACCTCATATACCAAGAGTTTCCTTAATTTTTTTCACATATCTTCGAGAGACAAAGGTTCTGGACTTATTTTTCATAATGACAGAAATAGTTCCCGAATAAGATAAATCAAAGCTATCGACTAAGTTTAGGTTAATTAGTTCAGAATTTTATATTCGCACAAACTTTTTTAGCTTTAAGTCATCTTCAAGTTGATAAATTCTTTTCTTTATCTGAAATTTTTCATCTATAGACTCAGCAAAAACTTTTGAATCCTCTGTATAAATCCTATAAATCTTGCTGGGATTTAAAATTTTAATCTTCTCGCCAAGATGGGCAAGCAAAATATTATCAGAATTTTCTAGGACAAAGGACTTAAGCCTTAAAACTTCTTCCGTAAGTTTATCAGTATAAACCACAGCCTTGGGCAACTTAAAATTTTCATCTATTTTAATTTCAAAATCCATTTCCGACCTCCTTTACTTATAATATAAATCATTGTGAAGAAAAGTAAATAAAACTTATCTAAGTGGTCGAAAATTTAATGTAAGTGGAAAAATAAAAGAGTTTCTAAATTCATTTCATAAAAATTACAAAGATAATAAAGGCAATAAATAAATTAAAATTGGGTAAACTAATACAGAGGTGTTTAAATGAAGAAAATTTTATTATATGGGTTAGATATTGAAAAGACAAAAATCACTGAAGAAGTTGCAAGGGACTTTGGAATTGAATTAAATAAAATAAACAAGGAAAATCTAGAAGAAAAAGTTGGAGAACTTTTCCAGGAAGACCTAAGCAAAAATGAAAGCCTTGAAGCAGAAGAAAAGCTTATGGTTTTTCCAGACATGGATAGGGAAGAGCTTCGTGACTTCTTACTAAGTCTTAAAGACAGAGGAGTTATGGTGGACCACAAGTGTGTCTTAACAAAGACTAATGCAGAATGGACCTTTGGATTTTTAATGGGACACATTGCAGATGAGCACAGGGTGGTAACTAAATTTAGAGAACTTGGTGGACTCGTTAAACTTGCCCTTGAAAAACTCGAAAAAGGAATAGACCAAGACTTAAAGGACCTTGTTGATAGGGCTATGGAAAATAGAGACAGAGAACTTGACGAAGAAAAAATCGACAAGGACATAAGGGACTTAAGAGAAAAATTAAATATAAAATAAGCTTAGGCCCAGAGATTTCTGGTTATTTTAAAATTGAGTTTATAAAGTGAAAAAATCAAAAGAAAACCTCGATGTTTTTATTACACCGAGGTTTTTTATTTTTATGTCTTATAATAATCTAAATTTAAAATTCTGTTATGTCGTAGATGTCCATGTTTTCTTCATGGAATTTTTTGTTTTTAACTGCTACTCTTGCTGCTAGGGTGTCAAGGGATGTCACTATGTCGATGCCGTATTCTGTAGCCATTCTTCTAATTTTGAATCCGTCTCTTGTTGAGTCGCCACCCTTTGTTGGAGTGTTAACTACTAAGTCGATTTCGCCATTTCTTATTACATCAAGGATGTTTGGTCTTGGATCGTTAATCTTGCCAACTTCTTTTGCATCAATTCCTGCTTCTTTTAAGAATTTGCAAGTTCCCTTTGTTGCCACAATCTTGTAGCCCATTTCATTCATTGTCTTAGCGATTCCTAAGAATTCTTCCTTGTCGTTGTCATTTACAGTTGCAAGTACACGAGAGGCCTTGTCCTCTATTGCAGAGCCTCCTGCCAAGAAGCCCTTGAAAAGTGCTTCGTCAATATCTTTTCCAACTCCAAGAACTTCGCCAGTGGATTTCATTTCAGGTCCAAGAGAAATTTCTACCCTGTTGAGTTTTGACATGGAGAATACTGGTACCTTTACAGCTATTAGTTTTGGTTCTTTGTAAATTCCTGTACCATAACCAAGGTCTTTTAACTTTTCGCCAAGCATTGTCTTTGTTGCAAGGTCAACTATTGGCACTCCAGAAACCTTTGAGATGTAAGGAACTGTTCTTGATGCACGAGGATTTACTTCTATGATGTAAAGGTCATTTTTGTATTCAATGAATTGGATGTTAATCATGCCCTTAACGTGAAGTGCTTTGGCAATTTTCTTTGTGTAGTCAAGAATCTTGTCTTTGATTTCACTGGAGATGTTAATGCTTGGATAAATTGTTATTGAGTCGCCAGAGTGGACTCCAGCTCTTTCAAGGTGTTCCATGATTCCTGGTATTAATACATCTTCGCCATCAGAAATTGCATCAACTTCGATTTCACGACCTACTAGGTACTTGTCAATTAGGACTGGGTTAATTGCATCTCTTTCGAAGGCACTCTTTAGGTAAGTCATAAGGCTGTTTTCGTCATAAGTTATTTGCATACCTTGACCACCAAGTACATAGGATGGTCTAACAAGTAGTGGGTAGCCAAGTTCCTTTGCAGTTTCAAGTCCCTCTTTTATATTAAAGACTCCATGGCCCTTAGGTCTGTTGATCTTTAATTCTTCAAGCATTTCATCAAACTTTTCTCTGTCTTCAGCCCTGTCAATGTCTTCGAAGTCTGTTCCAAAGATATTTACCTTTTGTTCGTGAAGATATTTTGCAAGTTTAATTGCAGTTTGACCACCAAAGGCTAGGATAACTCCCATAGGTTTTTCTGTGTCAATTATTGATTTAACTTCTTCTTCTGTAAGGGGTTCAAAGTAAAGCTTGTCTGATGTGTCGAAGTCAGTTGAAACAGTTTCTGGGTTGTTGTTTATTGTAATTGTTTCGATTCCCATTTTGATTAAGGCCTTGATTGCGTGAACACTGCAGTAGTCGAACTCAATACCTTGACCAATTCTTATTGGGCCAGATCCTATTACAATTATTTTTTTCTTGTCAGAAATTATATTTTCGTCTGTCTTTTCATAAGTTGAGTAATAGTAGGCACCGTTTTTTCTAAAAGGAGATGTGTCTACTCTTCTATAGTTAGGAAGGATCTTGTTCTTAATACGAAGGTCTACTACCTTATCAATATCTACGCCAAGAGCAGAAGCAATAGTCTTGTCTGAGAAGCCTAGCTTCTTAAGCTTAGATAATTCTTCAGGAGTCATTGTGTCAAGGCTTAACTTCTTAAGATTTTCTTCTTCGTGAACAATATTTTCGATTTTTTCCAAGAAGTAGAGGTCAATGCCTGTTATGTCGTGAATCATTTCAATAGAAAGACCACGTCTAATGATTTCTGCAACATCAAATAGTCTTTCATCATCAGGGAATTTTATTCTCTTCTTTAATTCTTCAGTAGTCCTTTCTTCAGAAAACTTTGATTCAAGAGAGAATTTGGAAATTTCAAGAGATCTTATACCCTTTAAGAGGGCTTCTTCAAAGGATGAGCCAATTGACATAACTTCGCCAGTTGCCATCATCTTTGTGCCAAGCTTTCTATTGGCATACTTGAACTTGTCGAAAGGCCATTTAGGAATTTTAACAACTACATAGTTACAAGA
The DNA here is from genome assembly GCF_023614525.1 of Peptoniphilus genitalis. Taxonomy (GTDB): domain Bacteria; phylum Bacillota; class Clostridia; order Tissierellales; family Peptoniphilaceae; genus Peptoniphilus_A; species Peptoniphilus_A genitalis. Next base: position 247,434 of record NZ_CP097885.1, on the reverse strand, counting down.
AGGTTCGTAAGTTTCTATTGTTTCGCCAGTAGTTTCATTTTGGATTTCATTTAGATTTAAGCCAAGGGCAATCTTTGTTGCAATTCTTGCTATTGGGTAGCCTGTTGCCTTTGATGCAAGAGCAGATGAACGAGAAACCCTTGGGTTAATTTCTATGACTGCATAATCAAGAGTTTCAGGGTTAAGAGCAAGTTGGACATTACAAGCGCCAACAACATTTACATTTTCTACTATATTTAAGGCAGAATTCTTTAACTTTTGTAGAACATCCTTATCAAGACTTTGGCAAGGGGCAACAACTATGGAGTCTCCTGTGTGAACTCCAACTGGGTCTACATTTTCCATATCGCAGACAATAATTTTTTCGCCGGCAGAGTCTCTTATTACCTCAAACTCAATTTCCATCCAGCCACGAATAGATTTTTCAAGAAGACATTCATTTACTGGGCTAAGGCTAAGACCGTGAGATAAAACTTCAACAAGTTCTTCTTCGTCGTAAGCAAAGCCGCCTCCAGTTCCTCCTAGAGTGTAGGCAGGTCTAACAACAAGCGGGTAACCAATTTTCTTTGCAAGTGCTTTACCTTCTTCAAGGCTTGTTGCAATTTCAGATTCAATAATCGGTTCTCCAATCTCTTGCATTGTCTTTCTAAAAATATCTCTGTCTTCGCCCTTCTTTATGGCATCAATATCAGTACCAATAATTTTTATTCCATACTTGTCAAGAATTCCACGTTTGTCTAGTTCAAGGGTCATGTTAAGACCAGTTTGTCCACCCATACCAGCTATTAATGAGTCAGGTCTTTCCTTTTTTATAATTTTTTCAATAAAGGAAATGGTAATTGGTTCGATGTAAATCTTATCGGCAACACCCTTGTCTGTCATAATAGTAGCAGGATTTGAGTTTACAAGAACAGTTTCAACTCCATTATTCTTTAGAGTTTCGCAAGCTTGTGTACCTGAGTAGTCAAACTCAGCAGCCTGACCTATGACAATGGGTCCAGATCCTATTACTAGCGTCTTCTTAATTGAATTATCTCTTGGCATTTTTTTCTCCTTTTTCCAAATAAAAGATCAAACATTCTTAAAAATGGGCAAAAAAAATTTATGTAATTAAATTTGCTCAAAAAAAAATCATGCACAAGGACATGATTAACGTCAGTCCTTGGACTGATTTTTTATTTTTTTATCTTTAACATTAAATCACTTTTTAGATTCAATTGCAAGAACTTTTTATAAATTAAAAAATATTTTTATTAACTAGCTTTGAGGACGTAATAAAATTTTATTTGTGAATTTATATTATTTAATTAAGAAATATAAGCTTACAAAAACTTATAAAGGAGAAGAAGACCTTAGGGTCATAATAAAATATGAGCTAATCAATATTTATAGATTTGTAAAAATTTATGAAGTCTCAAAAATCTATAAAGTCGTAAAAGTTTACAAAGCAACAAAAATTTATAAAGTCGCAAAGGATGAAAAAGTAGTAGGACTTTATGAAGTAATAAAAGTTAAAAAGTAGTAAGACTTTGTAAAGTCCCATAGGGTTAGAAATGGCCTCTAGCCATTAAATTGACAAGCAAATCTCCTATTGATATAATTATTTAGATTTTATTCAATGATTAAGTTTTTATCAAATGAAAGATGATGATTATGAAAATTTTACACCTATTAAATTATGTTGGTAGGGGAGGTAGCGAAAGCTACATTAAAAATTTAATAAATACTGGGTCAGACTTTGACCACCAGCTTCTTTACAATATTGATGGAGGTGGAGTCAAAGACTTCCAAGACTTGGGAGTAAAAACTATCCAATGCCCTATGAAGTCTCCCTTGGATTTAAGGGCATCAAAATTTTTAAAAAATTATGTGAAGAGAAATGACATAGACCTTGTTCACACACATTTTATGAGAGAAAATGGAATTGCTTTTCTATCCAAGATCCTTGGCATGAAGGTCCCTGTGATAAATACAAGGCACATGGTATCACAGATTTCAAAAAAATCTGTCTTCTTAAATAAAATATTTTTCACAAAGAATGAAAAAATTATTGGAGTTTCTTCTCTCGTAAAGGAAAGACTAATAGAAGAAGGTGCTAAGGAAGATAAAATCCTAGTCCTTCCACCACCAATCCCACTGATCAATCAAGTTGAGCCTCTTAAGAAGGAAAAAGATGAAAAGTGGATACTTTCTCTTGGAAGATTTTCTGAAGAAAAGGGAATTCTTTTTTTTATTGATGGACTCAATGAATTATTTAAAGAAATTGATAATGTAAGGGCATTGATAATTGGTTATGGAGACCTTGAAGATCAGATGAAAAAGAAAATTCATAACTACAAGCTCCAGGATAAAATTGAGATTGTTGGTTACAGGTCGAGACCCTTTGATTATTTAGCTGCAGCTGACCTATATGTCAATCACTCTAAGGAAGAGGCTTTTGGTCTATCTATTGTTGAGGCAGGATATTGTGGGGCTCCTCTACTTATAACAAGTAATTGTGGAGCAAGAGATTATTTTAATGAAGAAAATGGATCTGCCAAGACTTTTCAATATGGTAATCTTGAAGAATTTAAAGAAAAAGCCCTTGAGATTTTAACAAAGGATGATCTTGCAAATAGTCTTAAGGTCAATGCCAAAAAAATTTTGGATAAAGACCTAAATCAAAGACAAGTTATTAAAAACATAGAAAGTTTATATGAAGGAGTAATAAGTGAAAGCAGGAAAAATTAAAATTTTAGATATTATTTTTGTAATTTTGTTAGCAATTTTTTTAGTAATTGTATTCAAACAAAAATCTTCTAAAGATATAGATGTGGCTGACACAAAAGTAGTCTTGGCCATAGAAGCAGATGAAACTGAGGTCTTTAACAAGGACGTGCCAAAGATTGGTGACAAGGTTATTGACAAGAGAAGAAACACTGAAATTGGAGTTGTAAAAGATATTCAAGTAAAAGAAGCAATAGACAACCCCATGTCTGAATACACTGGAATAGAAAATGGTAGAGAAAAGGATTCTGCCTTTATTTCAATGAGATTTTTAGTAAATTCTAAGGCTAATATCAAGGATGATGGTATTTATATAGATGGATTTAACTATCTTCTTGGTGATGAATTAACACTTACTATTGGCGATTTACAAATTTATGCAAAGATTAAGAACCTTGAGGTGAATAAATGAAATTAAAATTTAAATTTATAGATTTATTTATAATACTTGCCTGCATTGGGGCTGGAATTCTTTTTGTTAATAGGATGAACCTAGCAGATGGACGTAGCCAAGTCCTACAAAATGATGAAAAGGCAGAGATAACTATGGCGGTTCCCTTTATTGAAAGTGAAATAATTGACCACTTAAAGGTTGGGGACCCAGTTAAGGATGTTATGGCAAATAATCCTATTGGAAAGGTAAAAAATATTGAAGTAAGTGAAATTGATTCTAGGGACTTTAGCTTTGAAGGGAAGGTTCTTAAATTTGACGATCATCTTTACAAGAGAGCCATTATAACTATTGAAGCCAATGGCAAGAAAACTGATAAGGGAATCCTAATAGGACAAACAAATTATTTTACAGGACAAACTAATACCTTTGGAGCTGGATTAGTAAAGCTTTTTAACGTAAGGATATCTGGCATAAAGTATCTTGGTGAGTAAAATGACAAAATTTTTTGACTTGCTTAGATTTAATTTAGATTACAATGCCTGGGACGAGTCTCTAATAAGAAAGCTTCTACTTAGAATTCGCTTATTCTTTGAAAATATTTTTGTTAAAATCTTAGATTTTTTAAAGGAAAAAAGTTTTTTATTTGGACTTTTAGAGAGCCTATCAGGGCACATAAATATAATAATTGCCCTTAGTCTTATATTTATAAGTATAGTTCCCTTTAACTTGTGGTCCAACCTTTACTTATACCTAATAGTTTTTATCTTGTGGATCTTAAATTTATATAGAAAGGATGATAAAAAAAGACTTGCCTTTGATGACTTCTTAGTTTTATTTATACTTACAATAGGTCTTTCTACAGTCTTTTCAATTTATCCAAGATTAAGTCTTAAGTATACAGTAAATTATTTTTCAATATTTTTATTTTATGCAATTTTTATTAATAACATTAGGACTCGCAAGGATTTATTTCAAATATTGACTGCCCTAACTGTGGCCACTCTACTTGTAAGCTTTTTTGGACTCCTACAAAAATTTGTAATTGGAGTTTCTGTCGACCTTTCACAAACAGATACCTCCATAAGCCAAGAACTAAGTGGAAGAATTTATTCAACTATGGGAAACCCAAATGTCTTAGGAGAATACTATCTTTTGACAGTGCCTCTAATAGTTGCTAACTTTTTAAAAAATGAAAACAAGTATATAAAAATTCTTTCAGCCCTTACAATTTTAATTTCCATGTTTGTCCTTTTGACAACTGGATCAAGGTCTGCTTGGGCATCCTTTGCCATTTGTGTTTTTGTATTCACCTTGCTTTACAATCCAAGGCTATTGCCTGTATTTTTTATGCTTGGCTTGATTTTATTTTTCTTCTTGCCAGGAAATATACAAATAAGGCTTATGTCAATCTTTAATAAGAGTGACTCTTCCATTAACTATAGAAAGTATATTTATGAAAGTGCAAATATTATGAAGAAGAATTTTGCAAAGCTAGGCGGGGTAGGACTGGGCAATGAAGTCTTCCAGGCTGCCTTTGAGAACTACAAGGCACCACAACTAACTAAGGTTGCTCACTGTCATAACCTCTATCTTCAACTCTTGATAGAAATTGGAGCCTTTGGACTCTTCTTCCTAATAGGACATATTATTAAGTTATTTTCAAAAATCTTAATTAGTTTTAAAGAATTTAGAGAAAAAAATCCTGCTATTAGCCTTGTTCAATATGGAGGCATAGCGGCAATATGTGGATTTATGGTAATGAGTTTCGCAGATTATACATGGTTTTACCTTAGAATTGTGAGCTTATTCTTTATAAATCTTGCAATTTTAAAAGCTTCATTAAATATAGAAAATTAATTTTTTGTAGGGTTAAGTAGTTGTAAGCCAGCTATTTAACCTTATATCATATTTATATAAAATGCAGGATGAAGAAAGGAAATAATTTGAACAATAATAAAAGTAAGATAGAACTCTTTATAAAAAGGGGGAAGAACAATGATTAAGGTTCTCCATTTAATATCTGGTGGAGATAATGGTGGTGCCAAGACCCATATCTTTAACTTGATGAAGGGACTTGAGGGCAAGGTAGATGCCAAAATCATCTGCTTTACAAAAACTGAATTTTATGATGAGGCAGTGGAAAGAGGAATTGACATAGAAGTCTTTTACCAAGAAAAAAGATCAGACCTTTCTGTTGTTTCAAAAATAAGAGACCTAATCATAAATGAAAATTATGATTTAGTCCATGCTCATGGTGCTCGTGCCAATTTTATTTGTATGTTTCTCAAAAATAAAATTGACATACCAATGTTAACTACTATCCATTCAGACTACAAGTTGGACTTCAAGGACAGCTTTTATAAAAACTTAATTTTTACAAGCCTTAACAAGCTTGCCTTAAAAAAGTTTGATTACTACATCTGTGTAAGTGATACCTTTAAGAGGATGCTTATAAAGAGAGGATTTAAAAGAAGAAATATTTATGTTCTCTACAACGGGATTGACACTGAAGAAAAAATCGACTACCTTCCAAAGGCAAGCTTTTTTGAAAAATACAAAATAAATTACAATGGCGAGCTAGTTGTAGGAATAGTTGCTAGACTTGACAAGGTTAAAGATCATGAAACTTTTGTAAGAGCCTGCAAGGAAATCCTAGATAAGAATACAGACATAATCTTCTTAATAGCTGGTGGTGGACCAGAAAAAACAAGGATTGAAGAACTCTTAAGGGAATATGGAATAGAGGACAAGGTCCACATGCTTGGCTTTGTAAAGGATAAGTATAGCCTCTTCAATGCCATGGACGTAAATGTCCTTACAAGTATTTCAGAATCCTTCCCTTATGTAATCTTAGAGGCAGCTCTTTTAAAAGTTCCAACCATTGCAACAAGAGTTGGGGGAATACCAAAAATTGTCATCGATGAAAAGACAGGATTTTTATTTGAAGTTGGAGATTCAAAAAAACTATCTGAAAGCATTTTAAAAATCTATAATGATAGAAAACTTTTAGAAGATCTTGGTGAAAACCTAAATAATTTTGTGAAATCAGACTATTCACACAATGCCATGGGAGAAAAACAATTTGAGATTTACAAGGATATTTTAAAGAAGACAAATCCCCAAGAAAATAATAAAACAGAGTGATCTTATGAAAAAAATTGTAGTATCAGGATACTTTGGCTTTGATAATTCTGGCGATGATGCCATCTTAAAAGCTATGGTGGATGATTTTAAAAAATTAAATATTGATTTAGAGATGACAGCACTCTCAAACAATCCTGAGAAGACGAGACAGGTTTATGAAATAGGAGCAGTAAATAGATTTTCTTTTAGTGAAGTTCGCAGAGCTTTAAAAGATGCTGACTTGCTCTTGTCAGGTGGTGGATCTCTTTTACAAGACATCACTTCCACGAGGTCTATTATCTACTACCTTTCTGTTATTATCTTGGCGAAATTCCTAAGAAAGAAAGTTTACATCTATGCCAATGGTATAGGGCCAATAGATAAGAAATCAAATAGGATATTGACAAGGTGGGTCCTCAACAAGGTAAACTACATTACCCTAAGAGACGACTTGTCCTATAAGTTTGTGAGAGACTTGGGAGTTACAAACGAAAATATAGAAGTAACAGCTGACCCAGTCTTTACCCTTGAAGCAGCAGGAGAAGATAGGGTTGAAGAAATCTTAAAAAGTGAAAAGATTAAGATTACAGACAAGACTATAGGTTTTTGTATAAGGGATCAGAAAAATATTGACGAGATAAAAGACAAGTTTGCAGTAACAATTGATAAACTCATAGAAGCTGGCTACGACATCCTACTTGTTCCCTTCCACAATCCAAGAGACAACATCTACTCAAGTGAAGTTGCTGAAAGATGCCGTCATAAGGGCAGTGTCATGCTAATAGAAAATACCTACTCAGCAGGAGACTTAATGGGGATTTTTAAAAAATTAAAACTCCTTGCAGCCATGAGACTTCACTCACTTGTTTATGCAGCAAGTGTTGACCTTCCAATGGTGGGAATAATTTACGACCCAAAAGTAGAAGCCATGGTAAAAGAACTTGGCATCGAAGAAGCAGTTGACGTAGAGAACTTCACTCCAGAAGAACTTTTTGACAAAACAAAATTAGCTCTTGAAAACTTAGAAGAAAGAAGAAAAGTTTTAAGTCAAAGGACAGAAGAGATGAAACAAGAATCAAAGAGAAACGTGGAGATAGCCTTGGACTTGTTAGGTGAAGAAAAACTTATAAGATAAAAGTAAAAAACTTTTTTAAATTAGGAGTCAGGGAACTGACTTCTTTTTTTTATTGCAGAAATTTATTTTTGTATTAGACTATATGTTGGTGGTTAATATGAAATTAAAATCTTATGAAAACTTGCACGAAACTTTTTTAGTATTAATATTTATAACTTTGGCAGGAGGCTTTCAAGATGCATATTCCTATCTAATGAGAGGTAAGGTCTTCGCCAACGCACAGACAGGGAATATAGTTCTCCTCTTTAAAAACATAGTGGACTTAAATTTTAAAGAATCCATAGCTTACTTAATCCCAGTTTTATCCTTTGTGCTTGGTGTTTACGTTGCAGTTCGTTTTGAAGATGCAATAGAAAAAAGAGTCCTCCACTGGCGACAATATATAATTGGTTTTGAAATTATAATTATGATTGTGGTTGCTATGATCCCAGAGAACTTAAATAATTTAGCTAACGCATTACTATCTTTTTCTTGTGCCATGCAAGTCTATTCCTTTAAAAAAATTTACGGACTTAGCTTTGCAACAACAATGTGCATTGGAAACTTAAGATCAGCGACAGAAAATCTTTCCAAGTATCACATCACAAGACAAGATGTATATTTGGAAAATGCTAAGAAGTATTACGCAGTTATATTTGTCTTTGGAATGGGAGCAGCCCTTGGCTACTTAACATCAAATAGATTGGGCTTTAAGTCCATCTTAATAGCAGCAGGCCTTTTAACAATTTCCTTCTTTATTTTATTCTTAGAAGACCGAGGGGATATTTAAGTACACTTGATAGGACTAGAGTTTTAAGTTTACTTCATAAATTTAAAAATATTAATAAAAAAATATTAGATTTTTTAAAATTTTATAAAAATAAATTTTCAGCCTGACTTAAGTCAGGTTTTTTTAAATTCAAAACACTTTAGACTGATAGGAGTTAAAATGGCAAAAGTTTTATACTTTTACAAGCTTATAAAAACTAGATTTTTACAAATAAAAGCTAAAAACAAAAAACTATAAATTCATAGAATATGTTAATTTCAAACTTATCTGAAGTATATTTAAATTACTAAATTAACAATTCCATATTTAGACATGTAAAATTATTGTATTTATTTTTTAGAAAATATGAAAATTAAATCATATTTCCATTGTATTTTGCCATTTAATGTGATAAAATCTCTATAATTTATAAACCAATATTAAATAAATTAGAAGAGGTGTAAAAAATGAAAAAATTTAAAGGGTTTATGGGAATCATGCTTTTAATGATTATGGCAATGGCATTCGCTGGATGTCAAAAAGTTGATAACGGAGCTGCAAAGGAAGGCAAAGAAGCTTCCACAACTGCAGAAGCAGGACAAAAAGCAAAGTTTGAAACTCTAAAAGACGGCGAAGAATATCACATCGGAATTGTTACTGGTACAGTATCTCAAGCTGAAGATGAGTTTCGTGCTGCTGAAAAAGCAATTGAACTTTACGGCTCTGCTGATAATGGTGGAATTATTAAACACGATACTTATCCAGACAGATTTGAAGCTGAACAAGAAACTACAATTTCTAAAATCGTTGCTATGGCAGACGATCCTCTAATGAAGGCTGTTATTGTTAACCAATCAGTTCCAGGAACTGTTGCAGCATTTAACCAAATTAGAGAAAAAAGACCTGATATCCTTCTTGTAAACTTAGTTGCTCAAGAAGATACAGTAATGGTAGAAAATGCGTCTGACCTTGTAATGGATGCTGACAACGTATCAAGAGGATATAGAATTATAGCTGCTGCTAAAGAAATGGGAGCTACTAAATTTGCTCACATTACTTTCCCAAGACACATGTCTATTGAACTTCTTGCTCTTAGACGTGCAATCATGGAAGAAGCTTGTAAGGACCTAGGACTTGAATTTATTTCATTAAACGCACCAGATCCTACAACTGATATTGGTGTTCCAGGAGCGCAACAATATATCGCAGAAAATATCCAACCTTGGATCGACAAGTATGGTAAAGACACTGCTTTCTTCTGTACAAATGACGCCCACACTGAACCACTTCTTAGAGGTGTTGCAGCTGGTGGAGCAATCTTTGTAGAACAAGACTTACCATCTCCAATTATGGGTTACCCTAAGGCATTCTCAGTAGACATCCAAAACATGGCTGGAGACTGGAAGGCAATTAACGCTGCTGTTGAAAAAGCAGTTATCGAAAAAGGTGGAGACAAGAGAATGGGTACTTGGGCATACTCTCTAGGTTATTCATTAACTCTTGGTGCTGTTGACCACGTTATGGAAGTTCTTAAGGGTCAAGGCGAACTTCTTAACCAAGAACAAATCCTTGCTTCTATTCAAAAATACACTGAAGGTGCAAAATGGATGGCTGAAAACTATATAGACAGAGCTACTGGAGAAACTAAGGACAACCACTTCTTACTAGCTCAAGACACTTATGTATATGGTAGAGGATACCTAGGCATGGATAAGATTAAAGTTCCTGAAAAATATCTAAACCTAAACGTAGACTTAGATGCTATTAAGGAAGCTCAAGAAAATGCAGAAGGAAAAGCTGAATAATTAAATTATTCTAAAACATTAACAAATAAGTAAATATCTTATTAAAAAAATTAAAGTCAACGGGCTACCGTTGATTTTAATTTTATGATTATGAAGATGGAGGGGTTTTGTTGACAAATAGTTTACTTGAAGTCAAGAATGTCAGCAAGAGTTTTGGCGAAAATGCCGTCTTAAAGGATGTAAATTTCTCTCTCAATAAGGGAGAAATCCTAGGGCTTGTTGGAGAAAATGGTGCCGGTAAGTCAACTCTAATGAATATAATTTTTGGAATGGAAGTAATTAGAGACACAGGCGGTTACAACGGTGAAATTTATTTTGACGGAAAATTAATTGACTTTAAAAATCCAATTGACGCCTTAAATGCGGGCATAGGAATGGTGCATCAAGAATTTAGTTTGATCCCTGGATTTACTGTTGCAGAAAATATTACTCTAGATATGGAAGAAACTAATCCTTCTGTAATATCTAAAATTTTTGGAAAAAAATTAGAAAGTATTGATGCAAAGGAAAATATAAAAATTGCAGGCAAATCACTAGATACTCTTGAAGTAAACATTGACACTAATGCACTTGTTTCAGAAATGCCTGTAGGTCACAAGCAATTTATTGAAATTGCAAGGGAAATGACAAGGAAAGATGTAAAATTAATTATTATGGATGAGCCAACAGCAGTTCTTACAGAAAGTGAGGCAAATAACCTTACAGAATCTTTGAGGACTCTTGCAAATCTTGGAATTTCCATAATTTTCATTACTCACAGACTTCGTGAAATCACAAGTGTTTGTGATCAAGTTGTTGTTCTAAGAGATGGTGAAATAATTGAAGATCGAAAAAATGAAGACCTATCTATTGAACAAATAGCTCAATGGATGGTTGGAAGAGATGGAGAAAAGAAGGTTGCCAAGGAAAGACTTGAAAAGAACCTTGAATCCAATGACCATATAATGGAAATTGAACATCTCTGGGTTGATATGCCAGGTGAAGCTGTATATGATGTTAATCTTTCAGTTATTAGGGGTGAAATCCTAGGTATTGCTGGTCTTGCTGGTCAAGGAAAACTTGGCATACCTAATGGAATCCTTGGAACTTATCCTGTAGGTGGTAAGATCACTTACAATGGAAAAGAATTAAAACTTGGTGATACTCTAGATATCTTAAAAAATAAAATTGCCTTTGTATCTGAAGATAGAAGGGGAGTTGGACTTTTACTAGAAGAACCAATCTTTTGGAATATTGCCTTTAACGCAATGCAGGTCCAAGAAAAGTTTATTAAAAAGAGATTTGGCTTCAAATTTAGAGATGAAGTTAAAATGAGAGAATTATCTGACGAATATATTAAGTCTCTTGCTATCAGGACTACAGGTTCTGATCAAAAGGCTGGGAACTTATCTGGTGGTAACCAACAAAAAGTTTGTCTTGCCAAGGCCTTTGCCATGGATCCAGACCTACTATTTGTATCAGAACCTACAAGAGGTATTGACATAGGTGCTAAGGAACTTGTTCTTGATGCCCTAAAGGAATCTAATGAAAAAGACAACACAACTATTGTAATGGTTTCATCAGAACTTGAAGAACTAAGAAGTATTTGTGATAGAATTGCTGTTATTTGTGAAGGTAAAATCGCAGGAATACTTCCAGCTAGTGCTGATCCAACAAAGTTTGGACTTCTAATGAGTGGGGAAGGAGAGCTTGGAAATGACTAAAAAGAAAAGTTTAATACAACAAATAGGAATACCAAGACTTATCATTGGAATTTTCCTCTTAATGCTTTTTATAGCTGCTCCAATGGCTGGTGTTTCTCTTACTGACTCAGTCCAAAACGTACTTTCAAGATTTGGAATGTTTTCAGTTTTAGTTCTATCTCTTGTGCCTATGGTACAATCTGGTTGTGGACTAAACTTTGGTATTCCAATTGGTGTTGTAGCAGGAATACTTGGTGGAGTTACATCTATTGAATTTGGCTTCAAAGGTTTCACAGGTATATTTATTGCAATGATATTTGCTGCTCTAATAGCAGTAGTTTTTGGATTTTTCTACGGAATTTTATTAAATAGGATTAAGGGCGATGAAATGCTTATAGCTACTTATGTAGGATATTCATTCACAGCCTTTATGTGTATTGCATACTTAATTCTTCCATACAAGAATCCAGTTTCCGTATTAAGTTATAGTGGTAAGGGACTTTCACAACAAGTTCCAGTTGCAGACTATTGGATGAAGTCCAAGGTCCTAGAAAATGGAACTAGAATTACAGATGGTCTTTTAAACAACTTCTTATCTATTAATATACTTGGAGTTAGGATTCCAGTTGGAATGTTCTTAATCTTTGCTCTTATGGCATTTATTGTTTGGGCATTCTTCAAGACAAAAACTGGTACAGCTATGACAGCTGTTGGATCTAACCCAGAGTATGCGAGAGCATCTGGAATTAATATTAACAGGGTAAGGCTAGTTTCTGTAATATTCTCTACAGTACTTGCAGCAGTTGGAATTATTATTTACCAACAATCCTATGGTTTTATCCAACTTTACCAAGCTCCACTTGCCTTTACCTTCCAAACAGTAGCAGCCCTACTAATTGGTGGTGCAAGTATTAACAAGGCATCTATTCCAAATGTTATAATTGGTACATTTTTATTCCAAGGTGTAATTACACTTACTCCTACAGTTATAAATGGTGCACTAAATATAGATATTTCAGAAATACTAAGAATGATAATCACAAATGGAATGATAATTTACGCACTTACAAGGAGGAGTAAAGATGAATAAAAAATTTAATTTCAAAGAATTTTTATACAGATTTATGGTTCCAATTTTGTTTATAATTATAGTTGTGGCGGGACTTCTTATTGCCAAACCACCACTATCTTATATTACAAATGAACTTTCAAAGAGAATGGTAAGAAATACCTTCTTAGTACTTTCTCTTATAATTCCAATCATAGCAGGTATGGGAATCAACTTTGGTATTCCTCTAGGAGCTATGGCAGGACAAATTGGAATAATCTTTGCTCAAGACTGGGGATTCACTGGAGCGACAGGACTTCTTATTGCTGCTCTAATTGGTACTCCAATTGCAATTTTACTTGGACAATTTTCAGGTAGAGTTCTTAATAGGGCAAGGGGTAGAGAAATGATCACATCAATGATGCTTGCCTTCTTTATCCTAGGTTGGTATATGTTATTCCTACTTTACTTCTGCGGAACTTTAATTCCTATGAGAACTAAGGCTATGGTCCTTTCAGCAGGTTACGGTATTAAAAACTCTATTACCCTAACATCTGCTCAAGGATTTGATAACATTCTAAAGTTTAGAATTAACATTCCTATTACTGCTAAGCATCAAATTCTTTTTGATGTTCCAGTAGTTACTCTTGCAATAATTGCACTACTTTGCCTATTCATTGTATGGTTTAGAAACACAAAACTAGGTCACGACATGAAGGCAGTAGGTCAAGATCAATTTGTTGCACAAAACGCAGGAATGAACTCAGATAAAATAAGAATTGCATCAATTGTTATGTCAACAGTTCTTGCTTGCTACGGACAAATCATTTATCTACAAAACATTGGTACTCTTGCAACTTATGCAGGACAAGACCAAGCAGCTCTTTATGCAGCAGCATCAATCCTTGTTGGTGGTGCATCAGTATCAAAGGCTTCAATACCAAATGTTATCTTAGGTACAGCCCTTTTCCACTTAATGTTTATAGTTCTTCCACAAGCGGGAAGAGTTTTAACAGGCGATGCTATGATGGGTGAGTACTTCAGAACATTTATCTCCTACGGAGTTGTAACTCTTGCACTTATCCTTCACGCTTTCGAAAGAAAGAGAGAGCTTGATGCAAATAGGTTGAAGTTAAGAGAAGATAAGATAAAAGATGGAAACAAAGTAGCTGAATAAAAATAAATTTAAGCAAAATAAAAATTGCTCCATGTAAAAATGGGGCAATTTTTTTGCATTTTTAATTTTAAAGTTTGCATTATAAATTATGGGAATTGAATTTTTGAAATTCTCAAACTCAAATATTTTAAATTAATTAAAGGTCAACATATTTATCATTGTCCATTATGAAGGGTGGAGCCACTTCTGGATCTACATAGTCCTTGTACTTATTTTTTAAATATCTGTAAGCATCTTCCTTCTTGGAAAACTCTATAGCTTGATAAGGCTCTTCAAAGGAAATTTTTTCTAAGAACAAATATCCATCATTAAGGGGAAGAAGGACTCCAACGTGACCTATAAAGAGGTAATCTCCATCTAAATTGTCATTAAGAACTACTGAAAGCATACGGACATCTTTTGGGAAGTCGACTTTCGACAAAAACTTTTCCATGACCTTAGCATGAACCTTTGGGTCCTTAGATGGACTTGTCTTAACTCTTGAAAATAATTTATAAAATTTTTCTAAGTCTTCTTCATTAAATAAATTAGAAGACCTTAGGGCTTCCTTGTCCATAAAAAGAATTTCATCATCAATGGGAAGGTCTTCTTTTATTGATAAGTTGTCTTTTAAGAGCAAGAAGGAATTAATCCTGCAATTGGTATCAGGGTACTCATGTTTAATAGATGACCTCATATCCAAAATTTTATCAAGCTTATCCTCTTTAGATGGATCTGTAAAGTCACCACTTAATAAATTTTTTGGAATTGATTTGTTATAGTCACTTACAAGACTTGCAAAGACTTCTCCATTCTTCTTATTTAAATTCTTTTCTATAATTTTCTTTATTTTATTAAGTGTCTCATCATCATTCATATTTGAAACAAGATAATCTCCACTTTTATTTTCGTGGACTTCAGCTTTTTCAGTCTGAATACTATTATCTTCTATTTGATTGTTCTTATTTTTATTACCACAAGCAGAAGTCAAAAGACTAAGGCAAGTGATAAAAATTATAGATTTTTTCTTCATTTTTCCTCCGTAAATAATTATTTTAAAATTTTATTATACATTGTCAAAAAATTAATCTCAACAAAATAAAAATAGCTTGAACTTTGTTCAGAAAAGTAGTATTATATTCTTTGCTAAAAATGAACAATGTTCACAAGAAAATTTAAATATTAGGAGGAGGTAAAAATGAAATTTCAAAATAGAAAAAAAGAAAAAGAAAATAAAATATCAGAAGCCGCAATGTCTTCCTTTAGAGAGAAGGGAATTGAGCCCACGTCTATTAGAGATATTATGAATAGGACTGGCTTAGGACTGGGAACTTTTTACAACTACTTTAAAGACAAAAAGGACTTGGAACAAAAAATAGTTTTAGATATATTGACAGAACTTTTTTATGAGGCTGAGTCAACTTGCCAGGGAGACGACCCTAAGAAGAGATATATTTCTTTCATTAATTATATAATCGATTACTTGGTCAAGGATCCCCTTGAGTTGCAACTCATTTCAAGCAATTTAAACTGGGCCCTTTATGCCAAGGTAGAAAATGACGACAGATACAAGGAAGCAGAAAACAGTCTTCAATTTATTTTAAATAAGTATTCAAGTTTGTTTAATGATGAGCTTTCTGATTCCGAGAGGTTATTTGTCTTGTCACTTACAATTCACATAGTTCTTTCAACTTGTGAATCAGCCCTAAGGCCAGATTCAGTTCTTGGTATAGAAGAAATGAAGCCAGCTTTATACAAAATAGTAGACAGAATATTTAGATAGAGGAGTAGAATGAAAAAATTTACAAAATTTATTTCACACAGACCAAAATTTGTCCTCTTAGTTATGACATTGCTTTTGTTTCCCTCATTCTTAGGCTACAAGCTGACGGGAGTAAACTATGACATCTTGTCTTACTTGCCCCAAGATTTAAAGTCAACTCAAGGTCAAAAAATTCTTGATGAAGATTTCAAGAATGCTGCAACAGGTATGCTGATATTAGAGGGAAGTGACCACGATGCAGAAGTCTTGAGGGAGAAAATACTTGAGATAGATGGGATAGAAGATGTTATTTCAAAATCTTCTACTGTAGGGGATATGATTCCCAGCGAATTTTTACCAGATGAGATAAAAGATATTTTTTATGCTGATGGATCAACTCTTATGATAGTAAAGTTTAGTGAGTCATCATCTTCTCTTAAGACAATGTCAGCTATAGATGAAATTAGAAAGATTGAGTCAAATCAAAAATACCTAAGTGGGATTTCTTCACTTGTTAAGGATACTAAGGACTTAATTGACAAGGAAACGCCAATTTATGTTGGACTTGCAGTTGCCCTGGGACTAATAATTTTGTCCTTAACAAATGAATCAACTATAGTCCCTTTTGTATTCATGCTCACAATAGGTTATGCAGTCTTGTATAACTTTGGGACAAATATATTCCTGGGAGAGATTTCTTATATAACCAAGGCCATAGCAGCTGTTTTGCAGCTTGCTGTTACCATGGACTATTCAATCTTTCTCTACCACAGGTATGTTGAAGAAAAAAAATATTACGATACAAAATATGACGCCATGAATGTTGCAATTCAAGAAACAATTTCATCTCTTTTTGCATCATCACTTACAACTTTTGCAGGATTTATTGTCCTAATAGCAATGAGACTGGGCTTAGGTAAGGATATTGGCTTAGTAATGAGTAAAGGGGTCCTAATAGGTCTAATTTCAACTGTAACAGTCCTTCCAGCAATGCTTCTTATGGTTGAAAACCTAGTAAATAAATACAACCACAAGGTTATGTTGCCAAGTTTTGATAAATTGTCGGAATTTAATATTAGGCATAAGAAGGCACTATTCTTAGTAGCCATCCTCTTATTTATCCCAGCAATTTATGGATCAGTAAACACAAAGCTTTACTACAACTTAGATAGGTCACTACCACAGGACCTTGATTCCATCGTTGCTCTTAACAAGATGAAAAAGGATTACGACATGGCAAGTACTCACTTTATAGTTGTTAAAGACGACCTTTCTAATTCTAACCTAGAGGGATTAATTAGCGACTTAAAGGGAATTGACGGTATAAATTCTGTTCTAAGTGTGAGTTCTGTAACAGGAGTTACTATTCCTAGCGAATTTTTGCCAGATAAACTTCAAGATAACTTTAGCAAAAATGGTTACCAAATGATTATGGCGAACTCCAAGTATCAAACAGCATCGCCAGAGGTAAAAAACCAAGTTTCCGAAATGAAGAAGGTAATATATGACCATGACGAGGAAGGCTACCTAACTGGAGAAGCAGTATTAACTGATGACTTAACAGTTATTTCTGACAGGGACTTTAAAATAGTAAATATTATTTCTATTTCAGTAGTATTTCTAATTATTGCCCTTGTCTTTAAGTCTATTGGGATTCCAGTAGTATTAATCGGAGCAATAGAGCTTGCTATTCAAATAAATATGGGAATTCCCTTCTATTTTAAACACACAATTCCCTTTATTACATCAATAATAATAGGAGTTATCCAGTTGGGATCAACTATAGACTATTCAATACTTTTGACAGATAGATTTTTGGCAGAGTACAAAAAATCCATGGACTTAGATGGTTCTTTAAAAATTGCTGTTAAAGAAACTTCAAAATCCATTGTAACTTCAGCCTTATCCTTTATGGCTGCAACAATTGGTGTAGGTATTTATTCCAAGATGGAAATTGTATCTACAATTTGTACCTTCTTAGCAAGGGGAGCAATTATAAGTATGTTTGTAATCATACTTTTCCTACCTGCTATTATCTCAGTTAGTTTTCCATTTATTAAGAAGACTACAAAAAACTTAAATTAATTTATTAAATAAGGAGAGAAAAATGAATAAGAATTTTCAAAAGGGAGTAGTTTCCCTAGTCTTATCTTCTATGATATTAACTAATACTGCTTTTGCAGCATCAGAAATTATAAATAAAAGTGAAACAGTTTATGTCCTAAAAAAAGACGACAAAATAACAGACAAGACTGTTTCTGTTTGGCTAAACTCTGAAGATAATATCAAGGGTAAGGACAAGTCAAACCTAAAAAACGTAAAGAACTTAAAGACAGATGAAATAATAAAAAATGATTCAGGATATATTTATTGGGACGAAGATGTTAAGGACATCTACTACCAAGGTAAGAGTGAAAAAGACCTTCCAGTAGATGTAAAAATCGACTATTATCTTGAAGGAGAAAAAATCGAAAACTCTGATCTTAAAGGCAAGTCTGGTCATTTAAAAGTAGTTATTTCAGCAGAAAATAAAAACTATGCTATAAAGAGAATTGGCGGTAAAAAGCAAAGAGTATATGCACCTTACACCCTAATGGCAGCAATGTCTTTCCCACAAGAAGTTGCATCAAACATTGAAACTAAGGATGCAAAAGTGGCAAAAGATGGTAAAAATGAAATGGTTACAACAATTTTAACACCAGGCCTTAGGGAGAACTTTGAAAATATTTTAGAAGAAAGACAAATGGAAGAATTCAAGAGTCAAGCTACAATAGAAATGGACATCAAGAGCTATGAACCTGTAGAAGCCTATATTGTCATTTCCAATGAACTTTTCCAAAATGAAGCGGACTTAAAGTCTATTGACAAGTTAAGAGATGGAATTAAAGAGCTAGAAGACAATTCAGAAAAACTAGTAGATGCTTCTTCAAAATTATCTGATGCCCAACATGAATTAAATGATGGTATCTCAGAAATGGGTGACGGAACTGTAAAATTAAAAGACGGTTCTAAGAAATTATACGACAAGTCTGGAGAATTTGAAGACAAAATTGATGAAGTTATTGATAAGGTTGAACCAATTCCAGGCGCAGCACAAGAAATGTATGAAGGCGGAAGCAAATTAACTTCAGGTATCACTGATTACACTTCTGCAGTTGGCAAGATGAATGAAAAAACTGGAGAAATGAAAGATGGAGCAAGAAAGCTTCACGACGGTTCAGTAGAACTTGACAATGGAATAGGAAAATTAAAGGACGCAACAATTAAGCTAAGAGAGGGTTCAAGCAAGCTCAGCAAGGTTGATGAGATGAAGGAAGAGGCCCTAAAAAAATTATCAGAATTAAAATCTGGGATAGATAGGCTTTCAGCAGGTGCAGATAAGCTTGACGCTGGTGCAAGTAAGGCTCTAGAAAGTGCAAATCAGCTTGCAGGAGGTCAAGATAAGTTTAATAGCAACTTCCAACAATTAAATGATAAAGTTCAAGGAATGGAAGCTCCAAAACTTCCTGATCTTGGAAATATAAATGTTGAGGGAGACCTTCAAAAGATTGTCGCATCCGTTCAAAGTATTGGAGGTTCAGCCCAAGAGATTGAACAAGTAATAGGAATGCTTAGTCAAATTCAAGATCCAGAATCACAAGCTATAGCTTTCCAAGCAATTACTAAACTTGGTGGAGCAGCACGAAATATTGGTAAAAACGCACAAACAATTGGTGGATCAGCCCAAAATGTGGGAGCACAACTTCATGCTTTAAAGGGTTTAAGTGGAATGGCAGGGCAACTACAAGGCCTAGAACAATTAAAAGTAGGAATGAATCAACTAGCTGTAGCTTCAGAAAGATTAAATTCAGGAACGAGTCAACTTCCTGGAGGACTTGAACAGCTTCAAGCTGGAACATCAGAACTTGCTAGTGGAGCAAGACAAATTGATGGAGAACTTGCAAAGGCGATGACTGAAGCAGCTTCAAAACTTGACACATCTCAACTTATGAAGCTTTCTGACTCCCTTATTAAACTTGATGATGCAACAACAAAATTAAAGGATGGTTCATCAAAACTAAGAGAAGGAACAGAACAAAGTGAAGATGCTGTAAATAAATTTACAGATGCAATCACAGAACTTGATTCTAACTCTAGCAAGTTAAAAAATGGTGCAAATGATCTAACAAGTGGACTTTTAGAATTTAGAGATAAATCTAAAGACTTCAAAGAATTCCCAAGACTTAAGACTGAGGGAATTGTACCAATGAGAGATGGAATTAAAAAACTTGACGATGGTATTATTGACTTAAGTGCTGGTGCCTTTAAACTAAAAGATGGAAGTAACTTAATTGACGACAATATGAGAATCTTCGCAGAAAAACTTCAAGAATTTAAACAAAAAGGAATTGACGAGCTTGACAGAAAGACAGAAGAACTTCCAGAATTCAAAGAAACTGTAGACGCTATGTTAGAACTTTCAAAAGGCGACAACTCCTTCACAGGAACTAATGAAGGCTTTGATACAAAATACAGAATCATTGAAAAAATAAAATAAGGGTGAACTTTTATTTTAAATGGGTAAGTAACTTATAAGAACATTTAAAATAGGAGGTTACTATGGAAGTTAAAAAAGGAAGAAACTGTTATTATATAGGCGAAGACGAAAATAATTACAAGGGAATTTTACAATATTTTGAAGAGGGCGATGTAATAGATGCTCAGCACACAATTGTTAAGCCAGAATTTGGTGGACAAGGTCTTGCAGGCCAGCTTGTGAAAAAACTTGTTGCAGACGCAAGAAAAGAAAAGAAAAAAATAAAAGGAACTTGTTCTTACGTAGAAAAGAAACTTGAGTCAAGTGACTTTGATGATGTAAGAGCTTAAAAAAATAAATCAAGTGACATGATGTGAGATTATAAAAGAAGGTGGGGCAGCCCATCTTTTTTAGTTTAAAGTAATAAAATATAATTTGCAAAAAATTTTATAAGCTGTATAATTAGTAAAAGGAGGGAAGATATGATATCAAAAGGAAATTCTAGAGAATATTTTAAAATAGAAATGGCTAATGCAATTAGTCACGGCCTAGGAGTTTTCCTTGGAATTATTTTTCTTTTAATGCTAATTATTCCAAGTGTAAAAAGTGGTAATGTATTAAAAGTTGTTGCCTTTTCTATTTATGGCGGGTGTTTCATCTTTTTATTTTTGATGAGCACAATTTACCATGCAGTACAAGGGGAAAAGATCAAGAAAATTCTTAGAATTTTTGATCATGTATCCATTTATTATTTTATAGCTGGAAGTTTTACCCCAGTTATACTTTTACTAACAAGAGGAAGATTTAGATTATTTTTTATAATATTAATTTGGGCAATAGCTCTCTTTGGAACAGTTTTTAAGATCACTACATACAAAAACTATGACAAATTAAAAACTATTTCAGTGATTATTTATATTGCCATGGGTTGGCTTTCTGTATTTTTAATTAAGCCAATTGTAACAAACACAACTTGGAAATTTATGTTTCTTTTAGTTTTAGGTGGACTTGTCTACACTGGAGGGACATATTTTTACAAATCAAAAAGGTTCAAATATAGTCACGTAATTTGGCACTTCTTTGTCCTAGCGGCATCAATAATTCACTTTATTGCCTTTTACCTCTATATTTAATAAAAAACCTAGATCGTAAAAATGACAATTTAAGAGTAAAAAAAGAAGATGGGGCGACCCATCTTTTTTAGTGCAATAAATTTTTTTTTCCTTCTAAAAATTTTAAAATTTAACAAAGCGAAATCTAAAAAAATATTTATATAAAAAAAATTAAGTAATTGACAAAGTGAAGTTATTACTATAAAATTTATTACATAAAAAAACTTAACTAATGGAGGATAAAAATGAATTTAGAAAATTTAAAAAATATTATTGCAAATAACTTTGGTGTAAAGAAAGAGGAAATCAAAATGGAGTCAAACTTACAAGATGATCTTGGTCTTGACTCTCTTGATGCAGTGGAACTTTCCATGGCAATTGAAGAAGAGACTGGCAAAGAGATACCAGATGAAGAATTTCAAAAATTCATAACAGTTGAAGATTTGATAAATTTTTTAAATAAATAAAATGGAAAAATATTTAGATCTTACAAACAAGCTTATTAGTTCTTTAGAAAATTCTTCTTTAGAAATATTAGAATTTAAGATGGAAAATTTTTCTTTGATGCTAAAAAAAAATAAACCTATAGAGAAGAATCTTATATCTGAAAGAGAAGTTACTAGAGAACTCGATAAAGCTTCAGTAAAAGTTTCTGGATTTGATAAGAAAGAAGAAGTTGAAGCTAATAAAAATATAAAAACTTTAAGGACTCCAATTTTAGGAGTCTTTTACTCTTCAAAAAGTCCTGACTCTGAACCCTTTGTAAAAGTGGGAGACCAAGTAAAGAAGGGAGACACCCTTTGTATAATTGAGGCAATGAAGATGATGAATGAGTTAAAGGCACCCTATGATTGCAAAGTTATTGATTGTCTTGTGAATAATGAAGACTTTGTTGAATATGATCAAGAAATATTTAAGTTGGAGCAAATATGATTAAGAAAGTTTTAATTGCCAATCGTGGCGAATGTGCTCTTTCGATTTTGAGGAGTGCAAAGGAACTTGGCATTGAGACCCTGGTTATTTATTCGAAAGCAGATGCTTACCAATCCTATATTTATATAGCTGATGAAGCAGTTTGCATAGGCGATAAGTTTTCAAAGGACACTTACTTGAACATGGATGCCATAATTACTTGTGCTATAGAGAAGGGTTGCGATGCAATTCATCCTGGTTATGGTTTCTTGTCCGAGTCTTACGAATTTGCAAAAAAAGTTTGCGATGCTGGACTTATTTTTATTGGTCCCAGTCCCAATCTTATAAAACTTATGGGAGATAAGATTGGGGCAAAAAATCTTATGGAGGATATAAAAGTTCCTGTGGCGAAGGCACACTCTCTTGATGGTGAATCAAAGGAAGAAATTTTAGAAATTTGTGACAAAATAGGATACCCAATAATTTTAAAAGCCAGGTCTGGTGGTGGAGGCAAGGGAATGAGAAGGGTTGATTCTCCTGAAAATCTTTTTCACTACATCGACTTGTCCAAGGCTGAAGCCAAGGCTTCCTTTGGGGATGAAAGAATATTTATAGAAAAATTTATTGAAAATCCAAGGCACATTGAAGTCCAAGTTTTGTCTGATGGAAATAAGTTCCTTCACTTATATGAAAGAGAGTGTAGTTTACAAAGAAATAATCAAAAAATTCTTGAAGAAGCCCCATGCAATTTCATTTCAGATGAATTAAAGGAAAAACTTTATAAGGCTAGCCTGGATTGTGTCAGAGCTACTGGCTACCTTGGTGCAGGTACTGTTGAGTTCTTAGTTGATAAGGATGAAAATTTTTATTTTTGTGAAATGAACACTAGACTTCAAGTAGAGCATGCTGTAACAGAAATGATAACAGGACTTGACATAATAAAGGAACAATTTAGGATTGCTTCTGGTCTAGGCCTATCAATTAATCAAGAAGATGTAAAAGTTTCAGGCCATGCAATAGAAGTTAGGATAAATGCACTTGATCCAATGAAAGACTTTACTCCATCAAGTGGTAAGATAAATTTTTTATTTACACCTGGAGGAGTGGACACAAGATTTGAGTCTGCAATCTACAAGGGATTGGAAATTCCCATTTATTATGATTCAATGATTGGAAAAATTATTGTAAAGGACCAGAGGAGACTCTCTGCAATTAAAAAACTAAGAAGAGCTATAGAAGAAACTATGATTGATGGGATTGAGACTAATCTAGGTTTTATGTATTCCATTTTATTTGACTTAGATTTTATAAGGGGCAATATAAGCACTAACTTTATAAGAGAAAAAGAAACTGATCTTCTAAAAAGAATGAAAGAGGTGAGGGATAATGTCACTTAAAGATTTTAAGAAAAGGAAGAGCTTGTTAAATACAATAAAAAATTTAAGCAAGCTCACAAAAAATTCATCCTTTAAAAGAAATAGTCAGGAGAGAATTTTATGCAAGGCTTGTGGGAAATTTATTTATTTAGATGACTTAAAAAATAATTTATTTATTTGTCCTCGCTGCTCTTTCTACTTACCCCTAACAGGCGAAAATAGATTTGACCTACTCCTAGATAAGGGTTATAGGCTTATTGATTTTGGTACAAAAAAATCAAATCCTATAAACTTTCCCAATTATAGGAAGAAGGATGAAGACAAAAAGTCTGAAGCAGTAAAGCTTGCAAGGGGAAAAATCTTAGGAAACTCTGTCATTGTTGCTTCTCTAATTGACCAATATATGATGGGAAGTCTTGGGACCTATGTTGGAGAAGAAATAACAAAGATGATTGAAGAGGCTGAAAAATGTAAGCTGCCAATTATTATAATTTCCCTTAGTGGTGGGGCAAGGATGCAAGAAGGAATGTTTTCTCTTATGCAAATGGCAAAAATAAGTTCAGCCTTGGGCTCTTTTAAAGAAAAGGGTGGACTCTACATAAGTCTTTTAACAAACCCAACAATGGGTGGTGTAAGTGCAAGCTTTGCAGCTCAAGGCGATTATAATATTGGCGAGCCTGGTGCCTTAATTGGTTTTGCTGGACCGAGAGTAATAAAGGAAACCCTTCATGAAAGCTTGCCTGAAAATTTTCAAAGGGCAGAAAATTTGGAAGAGTTTGGTTTTCTTGACATGATTCTTGAAAGAAAGGATCAAAGAGAAGCCCTTGGAAAAATTTTGAGGATGCATAGGAGGAAGTATGGACGCTTATGAAAAAGTTGTAAATGCCAGGTCAAAGGAAAGAAGTATTTCGAAAGAAATAATTGAAAATTTATTTGAGGATTATTTTTATGTAAAGGGCGATAGGGCCTTTGGAGATTCACAAGCAATAATAGGTGGCCTAGGTGAACTTGATAAATATACTTTGACCTTTATTGGTATTCAAAAGGGTCACGAGATAGAAGAAGCCATAAAAACAAATTTTGGAATGCCAGAACCTCATGGATATAGGAAGGCAATTAGACTTATGAAGGCTGCAGAAAAATTTAAAAGACCTCTTGTAACTTTTATTGACACACCTGGAGCCTACCCTGGAGTTGAAGCAGAAGAAAGAGGTCAGCACCAACTAATAGCTGATTGTTTGATGACAATGGCAGGCCTAAGGGTTCCAAGCCTCGCCTTTATTATAGGAGAAGGAGGGTCTGGCGGTGCCTTGGCACTTGCCCTTGCCAATAAAATTTATATGGGAGAGGGAGCTGTGTTTTCAATTCTTTCTCCAGAAGGTTTTTCTTCGATTTTATACAAAAACAAGTCTAGGGCGAGAGAGGCTGCTGATTTAATGAGATTAACTGCTAAGGATTTATACGAAGATAAAATTATTGATGGAATAGTAGGAGAAGTTGACAACAAAATTAAAATTTCTGATCTTAAAAAGATAATTCTTGAAGACTTGAAATACTATTCAAAACTTTCTTCGGATAAGATCCTTAAAGATAGACATGAAAAATTTAGAAGGATAGGTGTTTAATGGGTTTAAAGTTTATAGAAGCTCACAAGTTTGATATTAATGACTTCTTAGATAATTCTTACTTTGAAAAATTTCTTGATACAAGTTCAGAGTGGATTGAAAAGAGGACGGGCATATTTACGAGACAATTTTCTAATTGTGGAAATGATCTTATGGCATTGGACTTAGCCAAAAAATTTAAAAATTCAATGCAAGACTTAGATTTAATTATTTGTGCCTCCTTCACATCTAAAAAGAGGATGCCATCTATATCAAGCTTAGTAAGAGATGAACTTGGAGGAAACCAACATTGCCTATGTCTTGACATAAACCTAGCCTGCACTGGTTTTGCTGCTGGCTTAATTATTGCAGAGTCCTATCTTGATAAGGGGAGAAGGGCTTATATTTTTGCAAGCGAAAAAATTTCTGACTACATGGATATGACAGACAGGAGGACAGCCATACTTTTTGGAGATGGAGCTGGTGGAGTCTTGGTAGAGAAGAACGATAAACTTTGGGAAACTGATATTGCTTCATTTCCCCATGAAGACAGCTTGAACTTGGATGAAAATTCTTTTATTACCATGGATGGCAAAAAGGTTTATAGGTTTGCAGTGGAAGAGGTTTCAAATTCTATAAGAAGACTTTTAAATAAAAATAATTTAAGGGGAGAAGATGTAGATAAATTAATTTTACATCAAGCCAATGAAAGAATTATTAATCAGCTTATAGGTAGACTGGGAATAAACAAAAATAATTCTCTACAGAATTTAGAAAAATATGGAAATACTTCTGCTGCATCAATTCCGCTTGTGATTGCAGAAAATATTGATTTATTTAAGGATAAGGAGAAAGTCATTTTATCTGGATTTGGTGCAGGGCTTTCACTTGCAAGTATTTTAATGGAGTGGTGAGATGGATTTAAAAGATTTACTTAATATAGACTATCCAATTATACAGGGCGGAATGGCACATATAGCTAAGGGTGAATTTGCTGCAGCTGTATCAAAAGCTGGCGCCCTAGGCATAATAGGTTCTGGTGGCATGGACAAGGAAGAACTAAGAGAAAATATTAAAGCCCTTAGAAGAGAAACAGATAAGCCCTTTGGTGTTAACTTAATGATGCTTAGGCCAGACATTGATGACTTGGTCAAGGTAATTTTAGAAGAGGATGTAAGAGTAATAACTGTAGGAGCAGGAACTTATAGAAAGTTTGCAGATGATTTTAAAAGAAAAAATATAAAAGTTATTCCTCTTATATCTTCTCCGCTACAAATAAAAAGGTACGAAGCCTTAGAACCCGATGCCTATATAGCTGAAGGTATGGAAGCAGGTGGTCATATTGGTCAAATGACAACTATGACCTTATTGCCACAAGCTGTAAAAGAAACTAATAAAAAAATTATAGGAGCAGGTGGGATTGCTTCAGGCAAGGAAATTTTTGCCGCTGAAGTCTTAGGTGCAAGTGGAGTACAAATTGGGACTGGGTTCTTATTTACAAAAGAATGTCCCCTTCATGAAAATTATAAGAATATTTTATTGAAGTCCAACTCCTCAAAGGTAACTGTAATTGGAAACCTAAAGGGGATACCAATGCGACTAATTAAAAATAAGATGACGCGAGGATATCAAAAGCTTGAGAGAGAAAACTCCTTGATGGAACTTGAAGGCTTTACCCTTGGCAGACTTAAAAGGGCAGTGGTCAATGGGGATGTGGAAAACGGCTCTGTCATGACTGGCTTATCAATTGGATCCTTTGACAGGATACTTAGTGTAAAGGATTTTATAGAAAAGCTGATGAGAGAATACCAAGAGGTTAAAGATGTCTATAAGAATAAAAAATAAGTCCATTGACATCCCACTTGTCCAAGGGGCAATGGCAATTGGTATGTCAAGTCCAGACATTGTTGGAGGAGTGGCAAGACGTGGCGGCATAGGCACCCTCTCTATGGTCAACCCGGGTTATAAGGAAAAAGATTTTTTGAAAAATACTTTTGAAGCAAATAAGAGAGCCTATTTAAAAGATTTAAAATATGCAAAAGAAAAGTCTCAAGGGAGAGGAATTATACTTACTAACCTAATGCAGGTTGTTGAAAGATTTGAAGATTATTTAGATTTTTTGAATACAACAGATGTGGATGGCATAGTTGTAGGTGCTGGCCTTCCCCTAGATCTGCCAAAGCACATATCCAAGGAAAAGATAATTGGACCCATCGTATCTTCAGAGAGAGCCTTGAGGCTAATTATGAAAAGGTGGGACAAGTACAATAGAAGACCTGATTTAGTAATCTTAGAAGGCCCAAAAGCAGGAGGTCACCTTGGATTTAAAAGAGAAGATTTAGAAATAAATATTTTAGATGAACTGGAAAAAATTTTAAAAATTAGTGATGGGATACCAGTTTTTGTTGGTGGAGGATTTGGTAGACCTGAAAAAGTAAAAGAAGCCTTAAATCGAGGTGCAAGTGGAGTACAAATTGGGACGGGATTTTTATTTACAAAAGAATCTGGACTTCCAATGTCAGCTAAAGAAGAAATCTTAAAGAGAGTCAAGTCATCAAAGATGAAAAATCTTATCTTAGAAAGTCCAGTTGGTCTCTTAGCGAGGGGAATGGAAACTAAGCTTGTAAAGAAGATGGAAACAGAAAACATCCCTCCCAATCACTGCCTTTCTTGCATAAGGACTTGTAAAAGAAAAGACACCAAGTACTGCATAAGTGAAGCACTTATCAATGCTGTAAGAGGAAATCTTGAGTCAGGACTTTTCTTTGCAGGCACAGATGTTGAAAAGATTGAAAAAATTAGGCCTCTTGATGAATACATAGACTGGTTACTGGAGGAAGAATGAAAAAAATAGGAATAGTTTTTGGAGGGCAAGGATCTCAATACCAAGGAATGGGAAGGGAGTTTTTAAGGCACCCAAAGACCAAACATATTTATGAGGAAATTGCTGAGTATAAAGATATTATTTTAGATGGAAGTTTAAGTGATCTTTCTATGACAAAAAACCTTCAACCAATAATGTTAGCCTTTCAAATTTCTGCCCTTGAGTTTTTAAAAGATAGGGAAGATATTGTTGCTACTTGTGGGCTTAGTCTTGGAGAGTATGGAAGCTTAGTTCTAGCAGGTGTACTAACTTATAAAGAAGCTCTTTCACTTGTTAAAACAAGGGGAAGGCTAATGGATGAAGACAGTCAAAAGTTAGAAAGCAAAATGCTGGCAATTTTAAATAAAAATGAAGATGAAGTTAAAGGCCTGATTTTAAATTCATCACTAGATAAGGAAATTTTTATTTCCAATATAAATAGTCCAAGTCAAGTTCTTGTGGCAGGAGAATCTAGCAAGATAAAAATTTTTAAGGATTTTTTAAAGAATGAAAAAGTAAGAAGTATTGAGATGAAAGTTAGCGGAGCCTTTCACACAAAGTTTATGAAAACTGCTGGAGAAAAATTTTATCAAGACCTAAAGAAAGTCGAGTTCTCCCAAGCAAGCCTGGACTATTATTTGAATTTAAGTGGAAAAAAATATGAAGGAGAAGACTTGAACCTAGTCTTGTCTCAACACATTTATAGTCCTGTTAGACTTTTTGGTGATATAAAGGGCATGGTAGACCAGGGAGTAAATGAGTTTATAGAAATTGGACCAGGAGATGTTATTTCAAAAATAATTAAGAAAAACTTTAAAGACCTTGAAGTTAGGTCTCTGAAGAATGAAGAGGAAATTATACGAGGTGAGAAATGAGTAATAAAAAATATGCACTGGTAACAGGTGCTAGTGGTGGAATTGGAAGGGAAATAGCAAGAAGGCTTACAGGAAATTATAATTTAATCCTCCACACAAGAAGCCGAGAAGATAAAATAAATGAATTAAAAGATGAATTGAAGACAGAAGTTATTTGCGTGAAGGGTGACCTATCAAAGCAAGAAGATTGCGAAAGGATTTTTAACTTTTGTCGTGAAAAAAATATAGAGGTTGAAGTCCTTGTTAATAACGCAGGAATGACGAAAGACAATTTAATTTTCAGGATGAAGGAAGAAGACTTCAAGCAAGTTATAGAAACTAATCTCTATTCTGTTTTTTATCTATCAAAATTATTTGCAAGGCAGATGATGAAGAAGAAAGCTGGAAGGATAATTAATATTTCATCTATTAGTGGAATAAGAGGAAATGTAGGTCAAACAAATTACAGTGCATCAAAGGCAGGCGTCATTGGTTTTACAAAAGCACTTGCCAAGGAAGTGGCTTCAAAAAATGTTTTAGTGAATGCAGTTGCCCCGGGATTTATAGAAACAGAAATGACAGAGGCCTTATCAGATGAAGTTAAAAAACAAATTCTTAGTGACATACCAATGAAGAGATATGGACTTGCTAAGGACGTAGCTAATGTGGTTAGTTTTCTTGCAGGAGAGGACTCTTCTTACATAACAGGACAGGTAATCTCTGTTGATGGAGGAATGAATATATGAGAGTTGTTGTAACAGGTTTTGGTGCCTTGACACCTCTTGGTTCAACAGGGGAAGAATTAATTAAGGCAATGCGTGAAGAAAAATGTGCCATTGATGAGATAAGTAGGTACCCAATAGATGATAGGGAAGTTACTCTTGCAGCTGAACTAAAGGATTATGATGAAGAGAAAGAGTTTACGAGAAAAGAATTAAATAGGCTAGACAGGGTAAATCAATATGCACTACTAGCAGCAAGGAGGGCAATGGAAGATGCGAAGATTTCAAGAGAAGAAATGGAAAATAGAAGAGTTGGTGTTTATATAACATCAGGTATAGGTGGCCTTGGGACTATTGAAGAAGACTATCAAAGGGGTATGAAGAGAAGTTTTGATAAGCTTAGTCCTTACTTTATTCCAAAGGCGATAATAAATTCTGTTGGAGCTAATGTTGCTATAGATATAGGAGCTCATGGAGCTTGCCTTTCAATGGTGACAGCCTGTGCATCATCAACTAATGCAATAGGAGAAGCCTATAGGGCAATAAAAAATGGTTATGAGGAAATAATTTTTGCTGGCGGAAGCGAAGCATCAATAACCTACCTTGGTATTGGTGGATTTACTTCCATGAAAGCCTTGAGTATCTCCAAGGACAAAAATAGAGCTTCAATCCCCTTTGACAAGAATAGAAATGGTTTTGTAATGGGAGAAGGAGCAGGAATTTTAGTTTTAGAAAGTTTGGAGTCTGCCCTAAAGAGAGGGGCAAATATAATAGGAGAAATTGTTGGTTACGGAGTTAATTGTGACGCATATCATATAACATCTCCATCTCCAAGTGCAAAGTTTGCAAGAGAAGCCATGGGCTATGCAATTAAAGATGCAGGTATAAGTCCAAGTGAAATTGATTATGTCAATGCTCATGGCACATCGACAAACTTAAATGATAAGCTTGAAAGCCTAGCAATAAAAAGTGTTTTTGGAAGCAAGATGGTCAAGGTTTCCTCATCTAAATCTCAAATGGGCCACCTCTTAGGTGGATCAGGAGTTGTTGAGTCAATACTATCTATACTTGCAATGAATGAAAACTTTTTGCCGCCCTTAATAAATTATAAAAACAAAGATGAAGAATGTGATCTTAACTTTGCACTTAAGGCTGAAGACTACAAAATAAATTATTTTTTAAAAAATTCTTTAGGTTTTGGTGGTCATAACGCCTGCCTAATTTTTAAGAGGTATTGATTATGGAAATAAGCTTTGATGAATTAAGAAAAATTTTACCTCATACCTACCCCTTTATACTTGTTGACAAGATTGTAGAAATAGATAATAATAAATACGCAAAGGGAATAAAAGCAGTATCCGGTGGTGAATATTATTTTCAAGGACATTTTCCACAGGAAGCTATTATGCCAGGAGTTCTTCAGATAGAAGCTGTTGCACAAGTTGGTGCTGTTGCCTTATTAAAAGAAAATCCAGGCAGGCTTGCCATACTTGGAGGAGTAAAACGAGCACGCTTTTATAAACCTGTGAGACCTGGAGACTATTTAGAAATAAGTTGTAAAATGATAAAATTAATAAAAAATCTTGGCATTGCAGAGGGTTATATTACAAGAGGGGGAGAAAAAATTATGACTTGTGAAGTATCCTTTGCACTACAATAGGAGGCTAGTATGGACAATAATTTGGAAGAAAAATTTAACGAAGTCTACGATAAGTTTAAGTTGAACTTGTATAAGAATATGTTTGCTAAGCTAGAAGATAGGGAGGCAACATTAACTGCAACAGAAACTTTCACAATGGAAGTAATACACGCATTAAATAGACCTAGAGTAAGTGACGTAACAGACTTTCTTGAATGGTCACATCCAAATATTGCCTATAAGTTAACAGCCTTGATAAAGAAGGGCTATCTCAGAAAAGTTCAATCCCAAGAAGATCGAAGGGAGTACTTTCTTGAATGCACAGACAAGTTTTATGAATACTATAGTATGAAGACATCCTATGTAAAAGTAGTCTTAGATAGACTAAGAGAAAGAGTGGATAGGAAAGACATAGAAACTCTTGAAAATATTATGAATATAATGAGCAGTGAACTTATGCCAGAAGTTACCAACTTTATTAATGAAAGACAAAATGAAAAGCCTTGATATAATTAATTTAAAATTATTAGAAGATTAAAAAAGACGAGCATGTAATTTGTGCTCGTCTTAATTTATTTAAAATATAATTTCATATCTCCATCTTGAATTAGTCCCTTCCTGTAGAGAACTTCATAGATCGCAAAGGTCACAAGACCAGGCAGGATTATGTGCATAAGCAAGATTATTCCAAGAAGTTTCGTAAAAGGGACATCGGGCATGGCAGCAAAGGTAGATATTTGTCCCACAAGTCCACTAGTTCCCATGCCAGAACCTAGGGGAGTGTTCTCGAGTTTAAAGACCATTGTAGAGACTGGTCCCAGGATTGCCGATGAAAGTATTGGCGGGATAATTATAAGAGGTTTTCTCACAATGTTGGGCATCTGTAGCATGGAAGTGCCAAGACCTTGAGCAACAAGACCTTCAATCTTATTGTCACGATAGGACATAACTGCAAAGCCAACCATTTGACAACAACAGCCAATAGTTGCAGCTCCACCAGCAAGAGATGAAAGGGAAAGCATCATTGATAGGGCAGCTGATGAAATGGGAAGTGTTAAGACGATTCCAACAACTACTGAGACAATTATCCCCATAAAGAAGGGAGCCTTTTCTGTGGCGCTAATAATAATTGCCCCTAGTAGGTTCATAAAGTCGCCTATAATAGGACCCACAAAGTTTGCAACAAAAACACCACTTAATACTGTAATGGCAGGAGTAACTATTATGTCGATTTTTGTCTTCCTGCTAACAAGTTTTCCAAACTCAACTGCGACTATAGTGGCAATATAAACTCCCATGGGACCGCCAAGTTCATTGCCAGCTATACCAACAACAGTTGCCGCATAAACAACAAGACTTGGGGCAGCCATAGCTGTGGCAATTGCAACTGCAATGGCAGGTCCCGTTGCTTTTTGTGCTAGGGGCCAAAGGACATCTGTCAAAAATACAATATTAAAGGACTTGCCAAGAGTATTTAAGATTGTTCCAACTAATAGAGTTGAAAAAAGTCCAAAGGCCATGGCGCCAAGGGCGTCAATAAAATATAATTTTGATTTTCTCTTTATAAAACTAGAAAAAGTTTTTTCGGTTCCGCTCATCATATCCTCCTTACAATATCATCAATCTTATACTTTGGAACCACATAGTTTCCATCATCATCTAGGTAATAAGATTGATCTTCTCCTAAAACAATTTCTTTTATAGAAGACTCAATCTTTGGATAGCCAAAGGAAATGACGAGGCTACAAGTGTATCTTTCATCATAGGATAAAATTTCGCGCATCTTGTCGTCAGTGACACTTCCAATGATGCAAGACCCAATTCCTCTTTCAGCAGCAGCAAGAGTTAAATTAGAAATCACAAGTCCCTGATCAACTCCATCAAACTTTAATTTCTTTTCCTTGTCACTTAAGATGGCAATAAAATAAACTGGTCTTTCGCCTTCTTTAGGTCTACCTGCACCATTAGGGAGAGAGGCAGCCCATCTTGTTTTGTCAAAAATTTCTAAAACTTTTTCCTTCCTCTCAACAGAAATGAATCTGAGATACTGTCTGTTGTTTGCACAGGAAGCAAACTTAATGGAATTTAAAATTCCATCAATGTCATCCTTAGAAAGCTCTCTTTCTTCATCAAACTTTCTGTAAGATCTTCTCCACTCTAATAACTTTTCTAATTCCATAATTCCTCCATTTTCAATAAATATCTTCTTGTTAGTTTTATATTTTACAACAAAAAAAGAATTAATCAATTAATAGACTAATAGATTGTAATTTTTTTAAATTGGGGTATAAATAAAATCGAAAAAAGAAAAGATTTCACCATAAAAATATTTTTAAAGATTTATTAAAAATATTGTGAAAATGTTTTGACACTTTATCAAAGATGATGTATACTTTAATTATTGTATACCGTATTGGTGTATCTTTTGTTTTTAACTTTTAAAGTATCAAATACTTTAATTATCTTTAATCTTAAAAGGAGGAAAATATGTCAAATATGTACAAGACAACTGCTGAACATGAAGCCCTTCGTAAGGCTATCAGAGAATTCGCAGAAGCAGAAATCAAGCCATTATCTTTTGGTCTTGATCAAAACAATGAATTTCCAGAAGAAATTGTAAAGAAGATTGGCGAAAACGGTTGGATGGGTCTTCCATATCCAGAAGAAGAAGGCGGAGCAGGTAAGGATGTTATCTCTTATGCTATCGCTGTAGAAGAACTTTCTAGAGTAGACGCAGGTGTTGGTGTTGTATTATCAGCTCACACTTCACTAGGATCTTATCCAATTCAAGCTTTCGGTACAAAAGAACAAAAGGAAAAATATTTAAAACCTCTTGCTCAAGGTAAAAAACTTGGTGCCTTTGGATTAACTGAACCAAATGCTGGTTCTGATGCAGGTGGTACAGAAACAACTGCAGTTCTTGATGGAGATTACTACATTTTAAATGGTAACAAGATCTTCATCACAAATGCTCCAGCTGCTGACACTTATGTTGTATATGCAGTAACTACACCAGGAATCGGTACTCACGGAATTTCTGCTTTCATAGTAGAAAAGGGATGGGAAGGATTCACATTTGGAGATCACTATGACAAATTAGGTATTAGATCTTCAACTACTGCTGAACTTCAATTTAACAATGTTAAGGTTCCAAAGGAAAACTTACTTGGTAAAGAAGGTCAAGGATTTAGAATTGCAATGCAAACACTTGACGGTGGTAGAATTGGTATCGCATCTCAAGCACTAGGTATTGCACAAGGTGCATTTGAAGCTGCACTTGCTTATGCAAAAGAAAGAGTTCAATTTGGTAGACCAATTGCTCAACAACAAGCAGTTGCTTTTAAGATTGCAGATATGGCTACAAAGATTAGAGCTGCAAGACTTATGGTTTATTCAGCTGCTGAAATGAAACAAAATCACGAAAACTATTCAATGGAAGCTGCAATGGCTAAGACAGTTGCATCTGAAGTTGCTATGTGGGTTGTTAACGAAGCTCTTCAAATCCACGGTGGTAATGGATACCTAAAGGGCATGGACGTAGAAAGATTCTTCAGAGATGCTAAGATTACAACAATCTATGAAGGTACTTCTGAAATCCAAAGAGTTGTAGTTGCAAGTCACCTTATTGGTAAAGCTCCAAAGAAAAAAGGTAGAGCTGCTGTATTAGATAAAAAAGCTGGCCCTATCACTGGAGAAAGAAAAAGAGAAATTATAAAAGCAGACACAGCAAAAGAAGCTGTTGATATACTAGTTAAAAACCTTAAGAAAGACGGATACGACTTCTCTGTAGGTATTGACATTAATACTCCTGTTTACGAAGCTGAAAGAGTTGTTTCAGTAGGTAAGGCAATCGGTGGAGAAGAAAACATGGATATGGCTAGAGAACTTGCTCACGCAGCAGGTGCAGCACTTGGTTCTTCAAGACCAGTTGCAGAAACTCTAAAACTTCTTCCACTTGAAAGATACGTTGGTATGTCAGGACAAAAATTCAATGGTAACCTATATATCGCATGTGGTATTTCAGGAGCCAGCCAACACTTAAAGGGTATTAAAAATGCATCAACAATTGTTGCTATCAACAAGAACGCAGGTGCTCCAATCTTTAAGAACTGTGACTACGGTATAGTTGGAGACATATTTGAAATCATGCCACTTCTTGCTGAAGCATTAGGAACTGGTGAAAAAGAACCAGCACCTCCAATGGTTAAAGTTAGAAGATCTAAACCTAGAAAGTTAGCTCCAAACTATAAAGTTATGGTATGTCCAGGTTGTGGATATGAATATGATCCAAACTACGGAGATCCAGAAGGAGAAATCGATCCAGGTACAGATTTCGAAAAATTACCAGAGGATTGGACTTGTCCAGAATGCCAAGAAGAAAAGCAAAACTTCATTGAAGAAGATTTTACTGCTGATAGAAAGTAAGGAGGCTCTTTAAATGTTAAATAATAGAAAAATAACAGATGATTTATATTTTGTAGGGGGAAATGATAAAAGACTTGAACTTTTTGAAAATATGTTCCCTATTCCAGATGGAGTTTCTTACAATTCATACCTTTTGATGGACGAAAAGACAGTTCTTGTAGATTCAGTCGATTGGTCAATTGCAAGAGATTATATACAAAGCATTGAAAATATATTAGATGGACGTAGCCTTGATTATATGCTAATCCACCACATGGAACCTGACCACTGTGGAGCTATTGAAGAAATATGTATAAGATGGCCTGATATTAGAATTATATCAAGTGAACAAGGTTTCCAATTTATGAGACAAATGGGATATCATATTCCAGAAAATCAACTAATAATAGTTGAAGAAGGAGATACAATTTCCTTTGGTAAGCATACATTTGCTTTCATTGAAGCTCCAATGGTTCACTGGCCAGAAGTTATTATGTCTCTTGATGTAACAGATGGAGTATTATTCTCAGCAGACGGATTTGGTTCCTTTAAGTCTATGGATGGTAAATTATTTGCAGATGAAGTTGATTGGGAAAGAGATTGGCTTGATGAAGCTAGAAGATATCTTACTAACATCGTAGGCAAATATGGACCATTTATCCAAGACGTTCTTAAAAAAGCTGCACCACTTCTTCCACAAGTTAAATATATTTGTCCACTTCACGGACTTGTTTGGAGAGATAACTTTGGATTTATCCTAGACAAGTATGACAAATGGTCAAGATATGAACCAGAAGAAGAAGGCGTGCTAATAGTTTATGCATCAATGTATGGAAATACAGAAAGAGCTGCACAAGGTTTTGCAAACAGCCTAGTTGAAAGAGGAGTTAAAAAAGTAGAAGTATATGATGTTTCTAAGACAGATATATCCTACCTAATAGCAAAAACATTCCAATACTCTCACCTTGTTATTGCATCTGTAACTTACAATTTAGGAATCTATCCTAAGATGAAAAACTTCCTACACGATCTAGAAGCACTAAACGTTCAAAACAGAACAGTTGGTATCATTGAAAATGGTACTTGGGCTTGTACAGTTGGCGATAAGATTGAAAACTATATAGATGAAAATCTAAAACTATTTGATGTTCTTCCAGAAAGAGTTACAATCAATACATCTCTAAACGAAGCTAACGAAAACGACATGGAAGCTCTTGCAGGTTCTATTATCGAATCTATGGAAAAGATTAGAGAAATTAAAGAAAAATCAGCTAAATAATAAGCTTGAAAGTATATTTGTTTTAAAAATAAAAGGAGAGGCTATATCGCTTGATATAGCTTCTTTTTTTGTGGAATTTTTGAAGTGAAGTTTTTGAAAGATAAAGAATAGATAAGAAATAGAAATAAAAAAATAAAAAATCAGCCTAGGCTGAATACTCACTTGCTCTTATAAAAGATAGCTTTAAAGCAAAGAGGAGAAACTTGACCCAAGTATTCAAACTGGCTGATAAAATTATTTTCTGAACTTGTAACTTTTTTAAAAATAAAATAATGATCCCTTTCATCTGCAGAATTTATAGCCTTGAGAAGGAAGTAAGAGTGACCTGTAGCAAACATGTGGAGAAGAAGGTCCTCAGTCAAAAAAATCAAGGGAACATTGATATTTGAAAACTCATAAAAAGTTTCCTCAAAATTTTTGTAGTTAATAGAAAAATAATCAAATTGAATAGAATTCTTTTCTAAGTTCTTCATAGGTCCTCCGCCAAAACAATTTTAATAATATCCTCAAAAACAATATTGAGGGGTTCTTCTCCACTTAAATAAATACTTCCATCAAAAATTTCCTTGATTATCCCAAGGTAAGGATTTTGCCTGTAACTTGTAAAGACCAAAACCTCGAGACTATTTACATAAACCTGACTAATCAAAAGGACAATCTCCTCATTAGACATCTGAGAAGAAAAATCTATGAAGTCACCCATGTGGGAGAGGGCAGAAGTGT
Source organism: Peptoniphilus genitalis (assembly GCF_023614525.1). Taxonomy (GTDB): domain Bacteria; phylum Bacillota; class Clostridia; order Tissierellales; family Peptoniphilaceae; genus Peptoniphilus_A; species Peptoniphilus_A genitalis. The sequence goes on along the minus strand of NZ_CP097885.1, from coordinate 209,811 downwards.
GTTCCGAGATAAAAAACCCCATCCACTTTGCCATCCCCCTGTCTATGTATTCTCTAGCAGACTTAAAGGGCAAATAAGACCTATCAACCATAGGGCACCTCCTAAATCACTCTAAACCATCCATGCCACCGCAGTGACCACCAATTAACTTGCTTCTTTCAATAACCCTGGACCCTTCCATGAGAGAAGTTGCCCTCTGTAGAGAAGTGAAGCCAAACCTGTCTCTGATTTCATCAATTGCGTGGTCGAGATTTTCTTCTTTCTCAATTGCCCTCACATCATCAAAAAAATCGAAAACAGTAGAAGACTGGTCTACCAAATTGTCATAAGTAACACCGAGATTTCTCACAGCACCACCCTCATATTTTTCTCTAAAAAGTTTTAGAACTTCCTCCTGCAAGACCCTAGTAGATTGACTAGGCCTAATAGTTCGTCTAGCATTAATAGACCTCTTATTCTCTGTGTGAGAAAAGCCAACGTAAACAGCGATAACAGAAGCCTTCTTCCTAATACGCCTAATCCTAACAGCAACCTGCTCGGCAATCTCAGATAAGACAATTTCAATTTCCTCTTGGGACTTGTAATCACGAGGGAGGACTTGAGAGTTGCCAAGACCCTTGGATTTTGCCTTGTAGGGTCTAGATACCTTAGATTCATCGACACCATTGGCGTGAAACCAAAGCTGAAGCCCAATTACACCAAAAATCTTTTTCAAGACATCGGGGTCATAATTTGCAAGATCACGAACAGTATAAATTGACATAGCATTGAGCCTCCTCTTGAGCCTAGACCCAATCCCCCAAAAGTCCTTTAAGTCATCAATAGCCCAGACCTTGGACTCCACATCCTCATAGGACCAGTTGGCGCGCATAGTCCTAGTCTTCTTGGCCTCATTATCAAGAGCAAGCTTAGCAAGAAGAGGGTTGGCATTGCTCATGCCCACAGTAGAATAAAGACCAGCAGTCTCCCAAATCTCCCTCTGAATCATAGAAGAGACAAGGTCCAACTTGTCACGCCTTGAAACATTTTTGTCAGGAACAAAATAATTGAGAGAATTAGTGAGATCAATAAAACCCTCATCAATAGAGTAGGGAAGGATGTCCTCCCTGGGAGCATAATTTTGGAAAACTTTTTGAACCTTTAAGTTCTCCTCAATGTAGAGAGCCATCCTTGGAGGGACAATAAAAGTTTTCTCCGCCCATTTCTCAATAAAATCAATATAAGACTTCGTAATCTCAATATTTTGTCTCCTCGCCTTCTCAAAACTAAACTTCCTAGTGTCAATATCAAAGGGAAGCTCGCCAGCCCTGCCAACATTACTCTTACCATAGACACGTTTAAAGGTAGGAGAGCTCGCAAGGATGAGACCATTAGAATTACTAGACCTACTCATAACACAAAGACAAGTGGAGAGAGGGTCCAAGTTCCTCTTGACGCACTCAACACTGGCATAAAAAGACTTGATGTCCACAAAAGCAATATCAGATTTAGGTTCCAAAGAATAATCAATAAAAGTCATAAGCCACCTCTAGGGCAAACTAGTAAAATATATTAAACAACAACGAATACATATTTAAACAATAGTTTTTATTAAGTATATTTTAGAACATTTGACCTAAAAACACAAGTTCCAAAAATTGTGAAGTCATAAAGATTAATGAAGTTCTAAAGATTTATGAAGTTATAGAAATTCAAAAAGTTATAAAGGTTGACGAGTTTGTAAAAATTTAAAAAGTTATAAAAGTTGATAATTTTGTAGAAGTTGAAAAAGTTATAAAGATCCATAAGCTTGTAGATATTTATGAGCTTATAAAAATTACTTAAGTTATGAAAGTTAACAAAGTCGTATAAACTAACTACAAAGAAATAATCTTAAAATGTAAAAGACTAATACAAATTAAAATAATGAGTTAGTGTATCTAAGAAAATATAATTAAAAAATACTATGCAAAAGAATATAAAATATAAAGTAATGTTTAATTAACATTTAAAGATTAGAAAAGTTATAAAAAGGAAATTTTGCTTTCAAGCTATGATATAATTAATTCAAAACTTTTTAAATTAATTATATATTTTAGAGAGGTGGATGTTTTGGAACAACAAGTAAAACTAATTGACAATGTAAACAATAGATTAAAAGATGATTTGCAATTAGAAATAAAAAAATCCACAAAAATTTCAATAGCAGCAGCTAGTTTTTCAATATATGCCTTTGAAGAATTAAAAAAAGAATTAAAAGAAATAGATGAGCTGAGATTTATCTTTACTTCTCCAACTTTTATAAAATCAAAAGAGAAAAAAGAAAAGAAACAATTCGATATTTTTAGAAAAGAAAGAGAAAGAAGCTTATATGGTACAGAGTTTGAAGTAAAACTTAGGAATGAAATGAAACAAAAAGCCATCGCAAGGGAATGTGCCCAATGGATAAGAGAAAAAGTTTGCTTTAAATCAAATATATCAAACGAAGAAATGATGGGATTTATAAACGTAAACAATAAGAGTTATGCTCCAATACGAAACTTTACAACAGTAGACCTAGGTTGTGAAAGGGGAAATAATGCTTACTTTATAATCCAAAAAACATCAAGGCCCTATAGCGAAGAATACCTGAGAGTATTTGACGAATTTTGGAACAATGAAGATAAATTGGAAGATGTAACAGATCAAATAATTGAAAGTATAACAAATGTGTACAATGAGAACTCACCAGAATATTTATATTTTGTGACCTTGTACAATATTTTTAGTGAATTTTTAGAAGATGTATCAGAGGATGAACTACCAAATGAAGCTACAGGATTTAAAGATAGCAAAATTTGGAATATGTTGTTTAACTTTCAAGCAGATGCAGCCTTGGCAATTATAAACAAGTTGGAAAAATATAATGGATGTATCTTGGCTGACTCAGTAGGACTTGGTAAAACCTTTACAGCCCTTGCTGTAATGAAATATTATGAAAATAGAAATAAAACAGTCCTAGTTCTATGTCCAAAAAAACTATCAGAAAACTGGAATACATACAAGGGAAACTACATCAACAATCCCATAGCTGAAGATAGGATGAGGTATGATGTATTATTCCACACAGACTTAAATAGAGATGGAGGATATTCCAACGGAATAGACCTAGATAGGATAAACTGGGGAAATTATGACTTAGTTGTAATAGACGAGTCCCACAACTTTAGAAATGGTGGAAATATATCTGAAGACAATGAAAAAGAAAACAGGTATGCAAAACTTCTCAATAAGGTAATAAGAAGAGGAGTTAAGACAAAAGTATTAATGCTATCTGCAACACCAGTAAATAATAGGTTTAACGACTTAAAAAACCAACTAGCCCTATCCTATGAAGGAGATAGTAGTCTATTAAATGACAAATTAAAAACAAGCAAGAATATAGAGGACATATTTAGACAGTCACAAAGAGCCTTCAATAACTGGAGCAAACTAAATCCAGAGGAGAGGACAACAGATAGACTATTAAACTCTCTGGAATATGACTTTTTTGAACTACTTGACAGTGTCACAATAGCAAGATCAAGAAAGCATATTCAAAAATACTATGACACCAAGGATATAGGAAGCTTTCCAAAGAGAAGAATACCAATATCAAAAAGACCAGGCCTAACAGATTTAAAGACAACAGTAAATTATAAAGATATTGCTGAGGTATTAAGATCATTAAATCTTGCAATCTATACTCCATCAGACTTTATACAAGATAGCAAGATTTTTAAGTACACAGATAAGTACGACGCAAAGCACGTTCGCGGAGGACTAACGCAATCAGGACGTGAAAAGGGAATTAGAAGGCTCATGGCTATAAACCTAATGAAGAGGTTAGAAAGCTCAGTCCATTCCTTTAACCTAACCTTAAAAAGAATAAACGAACTAATAACCGAGACAATTAATAAAATTGACAACTTTGAGAAAAATAAGATGAATGCAACTCTAGCCTTGGAAGATTTTTCAGACATGGATCTTGACGGAGACGACATGGACGATGATAGATTTGTAATAGGGCGAAAAGTTCAAATAGACATTGAAGACATGGACTATATATCCTGGAGATATGCTCTAGCTAGGGACAAAGAATACTTAGACCTTTTAATATCCTTGGTTGACGATATAAGACCAAAGCACGACATAAAGTTACAAACTCTTTATGAACTTATAGATCATAAACAAAAAAATCTAATAAATCCTGGTAATAAAAAGATACTAATTTTCACAGCCTTCGCAGATACAGCAGACTATCTTTATGAAAATGTATCAAAATATGTTAAGGATAAATATCAACTAGAGACAGCCCTTATTACAGGAACTACAGATGGAAAGACTACATTAAAATCAACTAAAACAGACTTAAATACAGTCCTCACTCTATTTTCACCAATATCAAAGGGAAAAGATCTTATATTCCCAAATCGAAAAGAAGAAATTGATATCTTAATAGCCACAGACTGTATATCAGAAGGACAAAACCTTCAGGACTGCGACTACTTAATAAATTACGATATACACTGGAATCCAGTTAGGATAATTCAAAGGTTTGGAAGAATCGATAGAATTGGCTCCAAAAACAGTGAAATCCAATTAGTTAATTTTTGGCCCGATGTAGACCTAGATGAATACATCAACCTAAAGGGAAGAGTAGAGGGAAGGATGAAGGCTGTCAATCTAAGTTCTACAGGCGATGACAATGTGCTTACACCAGAGGAAGAAGTAGAGCTAGAATATAGAAAGAAGCAGCTGAAAAAACTTCAAGAAGAAGTAGTGGACTTAGAGGACATGAATACTGGAGTAAACATAATGGACCTAGGACTAAATGAATTTAGACTAGACCTCTTAAACTATGTAAAAAACCATCCAGAGATAGAAGAAGCACCTAGGGGAATGAATGCGGTAGTTGGATCAAGAGAAGGACTTGATCCAGGAGTAATCTTTGTTCTTAAAAATATAAAGTCAAGTGTAAATATAAACAACCAAAATAGACTTCACCCCTTCTATATGGTCTATATATCTAATGAAGGGCAAGTCCTAATAAATCACTTGCAGGCAAAGTCCATCCTTGATGCCTTTAGATTACTTTGTAAGGATAAAACAGAAGCAGATAGAGAACTCTGCAAACAATTCAACAAAGAAACGAGAAATGGAAAGGATATGTCAGAGTATTCTGCCCTCTTAGAAGAAACAATCGGGTCAATAATAGAAGTCAAAGACGAAGATGAAATAGACAGCTTTTTATCTGGCAAGGAAATGAGCTTCTTTGACGAAAAGATTGAAGGCTTAGATGACTTTGAATTAATAAGTTTTCTAGTCGTAAAGGATTAAGACAATGTTTAAATTACCAAAAACCACAAATATAAAAAAGATAATATTCAAAAACAAAATATTTGACAAGTATAGGGATGAATTAAAAGGAAAGAAAAAGGAAAAATTTGATAGAGAGATTGGAAGAATAATTATCATAAATGAAATCTCGGAAAAAACTATTAAGCTTCCCAAGACCCAAGAAATATCATCAATCTTTGTAATAAAAATTGAACTTAAAACCAGGGACTACACAGACTCTAATATAGTCCTAATAACAAAACTTTTTGGGCAAAATATACTTTATATTCTAAACTTTGAAGATGAATATAAGTTGGCAGTCTACAAGGACAAATTAATCACAAGCCCATGGAAGAAAGAGGACCAAATTGATTTAAGCCTACAGGGTCTAGACCTACTAAGCGTCTGGGAAAATTTAATAATAAAGGTTGGGGACATAGACCTAGAAGATGGAAAGACCCTGGAAGAACAAATAGAGATAGATGATAGAAGGGCAAAATTAGAAAAAGAAATTCAAAGATTAAATAGTAGAAAGAGAAATGAAAAGCAAATAAATAAAAAGTTTGAAATAAGAGACCAGATTTTAAAATTAAAAGATGAATTAGAAAAGTTATAAGGGAGCTAAAATGGAAAAAATGAATTTTGAATCAAAAGATATAAAGACAGAAAATATAAAAAAAATTGAAGAAATTTTTCCTTCATGTATTACAGAAATTAAAGATAAAGATGGAAATTTAAGTAAGGCTATCGACTTTGAGGCTTTAAAGCAAATTTTGTCTGGTAATCTCGCTGAAGGAATAGAAAGGTATGAATTTACTTGGCCAGGTAAAAATGAGTCCATACTTGAAGCCAATAGACCCATAAAAAAGACACTAAGACCTTGTAAAGAAGAAAGTAAGAATTGGGATATAACAGAAAATTTATATATAGAAGGAGATAATCTAGATGCACTAAAATTGCTTCAAGAATCTTACCTTGGGAAGGTTAAGATGATTTACATAGATCCACCTTACAATACAGGAAGTGATTTTATTTATGAAGACGATTTTAAAGAGTATAGAGACGAATATGTAGAAGATACTGACCAAGTAGATGAGTATGGAAATAGGTTTTTCAAAAATACTGAAACAAATGGTAGATTTCACTCTGATTGGTGTTCAATGATTTACCCAAGATTAATGCTTGCGAGGAATTTATTGTCTGAGGATGGGGTTATTTTTATTTCTATTGATGATAATGAACAAGCCAACTTAAAAAAAGTTTGCGATGAAATTTTTGGAGCTAGTAATTTTATAGGGACATGGAATTGGTTTAAAAGTGCAACTCCAGCAAACCTATCAAAAAAAATAAAGAAAAATATAGAATATATATTATGTTATGAAAAGAATAAAAATAATTCTAAATATAAAGGATTAAAGAAATCTAGCAAAAGTAACAATGGATTACTAAATCAAACAAATAGTATAAATAGATTAACATTCCCAAAAAATGTTATAGAGACTAATTTAGAAGATGGATTATATAAAAAAGGATTATATAAAACTAAAAAGTATGATATTACATTATTAGAAGATGCAATAGTAAGAGATAATAAATTTATAACGGATGTAATCTTAATTGGTAAATTTAAGTGGAGTCAAGATTATTTATTAGATCAAATAAAAAATGGAACAAAAATATCAATAAAGTCAAAAGCATTTTCACCGTCATATGAGAAAAAAGAATATGATCCTGAAGTTCCACCAAATCTCATAGATAAAAGAGAAAATGTTCAAACAACAGAATACGCAGGTTCATCATTAGATGAGTTATTTAGTATTTCAGGTGTATTTGATTATCCAAAACCAACAAGTTTATTGAAATATCTTGTAGGATTTATTTCTACAGGGGATGAAATAGTGTTAGATTTCTTCTCTGGTTCTGGCACGACTGCTCATGCTGTTATGCAACTTAATGCCGAAGACGGTGGCGATAGGAAATTTATTATGGTGCAACTACCTGAAGAAACTGATGAAGAATCAGAAACGTACAAGGCTGGATACAAAAATATATGTGAAATTGGAAAGGAAAGAATTAGGCGAGCTGGAGATAAAATCTTAGAAGACAATAAAGACAAAGATGGTATTCAAAATCTTGATGTAGGATTTAGGGTTTTTAAGGTAGATTCTACAAACATGAAGGATGTTTATTATAAGCCAGATGAATATAATCAAGGATTTTTGGATGAAATGGTATCTAATATAAAAGAAGACAGAAGTGATCTTGACCTTCTATTTGCTTGCCTATTGGAGTGGGGATTGCCACTTACTAAAAGTTATGAGTTAGAAGAAATTCATGGTAAAAAGATTCACAATTACGACAAGGGAGCCCTTGTTGCTTGTTTTGAAGATAATATTGATGAAGAAATAGTGAAAGAAATAGCGAAAAAAGAAGCAGAAATTGTTGTTTTCAGGGACTCATCTTTTAAGACTTCTGCTGATAAGATAAATGTTGAAGAAATATTTAAAGAGTTGTCACCTGATACTTCTATTAAAATAATGTAGGTGATTTCATGAAAATACAGTTTAAAAATCAAAAGTTTCAAGAAGATGCAGCTAAATCTGTAGTTGAAGTTTTCAATGGTCAACCTTACAAAAATGGATTACAATTTTTGCTAGATATCAACTTAGATAAAAAGCAGGTAAGTCCAGAGGAAGTTGCAGATAAAATAGATCCCTATATAGCTTTTAGAAATTATGAACTTGAGCATTATATGGATAACAAAAAGATATTAGAAAATATTAGGCGAGTTCAAAGAGAAAATGATATAAAAGAATCAGATAAGTTAATTGGCAAGTATAACTTAAATATTGAAATGGAAACTGGAGTTGGTAAAACTTATACATACATTAAGACAATGTATGAGCTAAATAAAGCTTATGGATGGACCAAGTTTATTATAGTTGTTCCATCCATTGCTATTCGTGAAGGTGTTTATAAATCTTTTCAAATGACTGAAGACCATTTTTATAGTGAGTATAATAAGAAAATTAATTATTTTATTTACAATTCTAAAAATTTATCAGAAATAGCAAATTATGCCAGGAGCACCTTTATATCTGTGATGATTATTAACTCTCAAGCTTTCAGTGCAACTGGTCAAGATGTTAGAAAAATTAGATCTGAATCTGAATATTTTAACTCTAGAGTTCCTCTTGAGGTTATAGCTAAGACAAATCCAATTTTAATTATTGATGAACCTCAGTCTGTGGAAGGCAAAAAAACTAAAGAAGGAATAAAAGAATTCAACCCTTTGTTTATTCTGAGGTATTCTGCAACACATAAAGATAAGTATAATTTAATTTACAGACTTGATGCTATTGATGCTTATAACAAAAAACTTGTTAAAAAAATTGAAGTTAAGGGTGTAAAAAAAGTAGGAGAAGAGGCTTCTGATTCATATCTATATTTGCAGGAGATAAGACTGTCTAATAGGGCTCCAGATGCTTTTGTTCAGATTGATTATAAAAATAAATCTGGAGTAAAAAAGAAAGTTATAAAAGTAAATGAAGGAGACAATCTTTTTGCAAAGTCGAATTATCTTGAAGAGTATAGACAAGGATTTACTGTAAAAACAATAGATGGAAGAGATGGTACGATTGAGTTTTTAAATGGAATAAAAATTAATCGTGGTGAAGTTATCGGAGATCTCTCAGAAGATATTGTAAGAAGAATTCAAATAAGAGAAACTATTCTTTCGCACATTAATAAAGAAAGAGAATTGTTCTACAGAGGTATAAAGGTTCTTTCTCTATTCTTTATTGATCAAGTTAAAAAATATAAACAGTATGATGAAAGTAATAATCCTATTGATGGAGATTACGCCAAAATTTTCGAGGAAGAATATAAGGATATTATAGAAAACTTACAATTCAAATTTGGAGAAGATGAATATGCTGATTATCTGTCTAATATCAAAACAGAAAAAACCCATGCAGGATACTTTTCTATAGATAAGAAGGGAAAATTTGTAGATGCAATCAAAGATAATAAAACTGAGAAGGAAAATTCCAGTGATGTGTCTGCATATGAGCTTATTATGAAAAACAAGGAACTTTTATTGAATAGAGATCCAAGTATTTCGCCAGTAAGATTTATTTTCTCTCATTCAGCTTTGAGAGAAGGTTGGGATAATCCTAATGTTTTTCAAATATGTACATTAAAACAATCAAATGCTAAGGATAGAAAACGTCAAGAAATTGGTCGTGGCATGAGGCTTTGTGTAAATGATTCTGGAATTAGAATGGATGAAGATAAACTAGGAAAAGAAGTCCAAGAAATTAACACTCTTACTGTTATAGCAAGTGAGTCTTACGAAGAATTTGCTGATAAAATTCAAAAGGAATATGCAGAAGCTTCTGCTGATAGACCTGAAAAGGTTACACAAAAATTATTTGATGGAAGAAAAGTAACTGATAATGATGGTAATTCTTTTTATATTGATGATGATGTTTCAAGAATTATCTATAATAATTTGCTGCGTGAAAGTTATATAGATGATAATGCAAATATAACTGATAAATATTACGATGATAAGAAAAATGGAGAAATAAAATTTTCTGAAAAAATTGAAAATATTTCCTCCTCTATAGAAGAAATACTTGATAATTTGTTCAATCCAGATGTAGTTAAGCCTGTTGATGCAAGAAAAAATAATATTAATTTAGAAGTAGACAAAGAAAAGTTTAATTCTAAAGAGTTTAAAAATCTTTGGGAAAAAATCAATAGCAAATCTTTTTATACAGTAAATTTTGATACAAAAGAAATTATAAAAAATTCAGTAGATGAAATTAACAGCAAACTTATGATTAATAAAATTTACTTTGAAGTTAAAAAAGGTTCAATGGAAAATATTTCTTCAAAAGATGAACTTATACAAGGACATGCATTTAGAGAAGAAAGTTCTTCTATCAATGATGGAAAAAATTTTGTAAAATTTAATGTCAAATATGATCTAGTTGGAAAGATTGTTGAAGAAACAGGATTGACTAGACGGGCAATTATTGAAATTTTAAAAAATATAAGATTAGATAAATTCGAAATGTTCAAATACAATCCTGAGAAATTCATAGCCAAAGTTTCACAAATAATTAATAATCAAAAAGCTAGCGAAATTATTCAACATATTTCCTATAATAAACTTGACGATACTTTTGACACAGATATTTTCACAGTGAATTCCATAAGAGGCAATTTAAATGAAAATGCTATTAAAGTAAAGAAGAATCTTTACGATTATTTAGTTTATGATTCAAAAAATGAAAAAGAATTTGCAAAATCCTTGGATATTAGCGAAGAAGTGTTTATGTATGTAAAATTACCTGCTGGATTTTATATTTCTACTCCTGTAGGTAAATATAATCCAGATTGGGCTATTGTATTTAATAATAAAAATATAAAACATATTTATTTTGTTGCAGAAACAAAAGGTAATGCTAATTCTATGGAATTAAGGAATGTGGAAAAGGCAAAAATTGATTGTGCAAAACAACATTTTAAGGCAATAAGTAATGGATTGATAAAATATGATGTTGTAGACTCCTATGAAAGACTTATGGAAATTGTTAAAAATTAATAGTTGATATAAGAATTAATTTATAAGCTCGGGCTAGGCTCGAGTTTATTTATTTTTTTGTGCTATAATGTAGTAAATCAAAGGTTGGAGGTGGCGACTATGAAGAAGGGTTTTAATTTTAAAAAATTTTTTGTTGGGCTTGGAGTATTTTGTACTCTGATCTTACTATTTTTCTATATTGCTTTTTTCGGAAATCCTATTTCAAGACTTATGGCGGAAAAGTCTGCCACTAAATATATTGAGACTCACTACAAGGACTTGGACCTCATTCGTGACAGAGCCTATTATAATTTTAAGAACGGCTACTATATCGTAAGACTCCGTGACAAAAACAGTGAGGACACTAAGTTTTATTTAGGTTTTGATTCTTTTGGTAAGTTAAAGCAAGATACTTACGATGACATTTTATTTAACACAGAGATTAGATTATCAGACGAGCTAAGAGAATATGGGTCTAAGCTTCAAGAAAATTATAACTTTCCATATGAAATTTCTTTAACTACTCTTAATGATGATATTGAAGAAAAACTCACTCTAGACCAAAAATTTGATTTTAATAATTTTAAGGAAGATTTAAATGCTCAGGCTTTTGGTTATGTTAAAAAGCCAAGCCTTGAAGATTGTTTTGATGCTCTTTGCGATTTGCAAAAAATTATGGATAAGACTTCTTTAAAGGTCACTAAATACTCTATTATTTTAGTTCCAGAGGAAAATAAAAAGCCTGATGGGGAAGCTGAGTCCTGGGCAGGTTCTATTAGCGTCAGTGATGTTCCTCAAGAAGTCTTGAGAAATAAGGATATAAAAGAATTTAAAAATATTTATGAAAAGTCAATAAGCGAAACTAAAGACTAATAAAAACTCTCATTCTAGGATTTCCATTTAGGATTTTCTAGGATGAGAGTTTCTTTTTGCCTTTAATTAAAAAAATGATTTTTAAAAGTTTATAATTTTTTATAAACTTCTCTTGTGAAGTCTGTTTTTATTTTTATGTCGTAAAGATCACTTACATTAATTTCTTGCGAAAGTTCGAACACATACGAATTTTTATTTAGTGAGACTTGTAATTTGTTTAGTTACTTAAGAAAGGTACCATTTTCCATTAGGATAGAGGGATAAACTTCCTGTTCTTTCAGAGATTAGATTTCCATCCAAATCCATGACAAGTAATTTTTCATAGTATTTATAGTCATTGGTTATTGTATCTCCTTCTAGGCCTTCTTCGATCCATTGGTTTATATAAAGTCTATCTTTGTCGACATATAAAACTGATTGGTCTGGCTCCATTTCTATGCTAAATTTACGTGGGTAGTAGGAAATAAATCTATCGGAAGAGCTACATATATGAAATTCATATCCATCTTCTAAAGATAAGTTATATAATTCCACTTCCTCTATTGGTATTTTGTGTATACTTTCTAAGCTTTGTTCTGGAAAATATTTTATTAATTCTACAAGATTTTTGTTGAAATCCAATTTTAAAAAATAGAAAAAATTATTTTTAAATTTTGCATAGGAATAGCTTACATTTTTTTCTTTTTCAAAAGGGGTATAGACTTTCTTATTTAATAAATCATAAAATCTAATAACTGCCCCTTGGTAGTAACCTGTGTCATTAATCCATTCAGGTATTTCATAAAAACATTCTGAATCTGAAAGGGAATTATAATATCTATCTTGTCCTAAGATAGGTACAAGATTTTCTCCAAGAGTTTCATTAAAAACTTCTATTTCCATTTTAATTGTCTCCATTATTTATTTAGTGTATTCTCATTAATAATTAATCAAAACTATAATTTTTTATAAACTTCTCTTGTGAAGTCTGTTTTTATTTTTCCGTTTTTAATGTTGTAAAGGTCACTTGCCAAAATTTCCTTATCAAGCATCTCTTTTGTTATGCCACTTGATGTGTCGTAAAAGGATTTGAAGGAATATATTTTATTTATATTTTTTGATTTTTTAAAAATTTCTAGACCTCTCTCGTCGCAAGCAAGGACTCTTGTGTAAGGGTCCTTAAAAGAATTTTTTATTAGGTCTTTTTTTACGTCTAAGAGGATTTCTATGATTAATCTCTTTATCCTAGACCTGCTGTGCCTTTTTGAGTGGACTTTCTCTATGAGGTCGTGAAAATTTTCTGAGTCAAGATTTTCTAGAATCCTATTTTCAAGTCCTTTTTCGTAGTCAAAGTAGTCATTAAAATTTATTTTTTCACTAAGCATCTTGTATTTGAAGATGTCAAAGTAATTTTCTAATTTGTTTTCCGCTACTAAGTCATAGCCTGGCAAAAAGTTAGAGACATCTTCTCCTTCATAGGCTAGCCTCCTAATGTGTGATGCTGATGCAAATCCATCAAGTGAAAAATCATCATCATGATTAACATTTTTTCTTTTTATTGAGTGAGCCTCTATACTCGAATTTAATTTTGCAAGACTCCTAAGATATTCGAGGCCCAAGATGTTATTGGGTCTTTTTAAAGTTTCTTTTTCTTCTTCATCTAAGAAGTCCATGGCAAGTTGGCGAGACCTTATAAAGGACATGCCTTCTGATAAATGTTTTTTTAACTTAGCTTCATCAAAGTTTTTGCCAATTTTTTCTTGAAGACTTCTTAAGACTTCCACATCATCTTCGCTGCCAAAGTAAAGTCTATGGACTATGCCCATGGAGTTTAAAATATTTATAGCTCCAAGTGCAAATATTTCTGCGTTAGATGTTGCATAGGGAAGGGGAAGCTCTAAGACAAGACTTGCTCCATTATTTACAGCCTGCCTTGCTCTTTCGTATTTATTAATAATTGCAGGCTCGCCCCTTTGGACAAAGCTACCAGACATAATGACTACAATAAAATCTGTGTAGTCCTCTTTTATTTTATTAATTTGATAGGCGTGTCCCTTGTGGAAGGGATTGTACTCGGCTATTATAGAAGCAATTTTCATATTTTTAAATCTCCAATTATTGACTAATGGCTACAACTGTTATAAACTAATTATTAGTTATTATACTATATTTAATAAATTTAAAAAACTGAGGAGGAAATATGAAGATATTAGTTATTAATTGCGGATCATCTTCCCTTAAATATCAACTTATTAACATGGAAACTGAAGATGTGATGGCAAAGGGTTTAGTTGAAAGAATCGGAATTGAAGGTTCAAGAATTAAACACGAAACAATTGGTAAGGAAAAGAAAACTATTGAAACTCCAATGCAAGACCACAAGAGAGCTCTTGAACTTGTAATGGAATCCCTAACAAATGAAGAATACGGTGCAATCAAATCACTTGATGAAATTGATGCTGTAGGTCACAGAGTTGTACACGGTGGCGAAGACTTCGCTCAATCTGTTGTAATCGACGAAAAAGTGCTAAAGGGAATTGAAGATAATGTTGAAATAGCTCCTCTTCACAACCCACCAAACATTATGGGAATCAAGGCTTGTCAAAGACTTCTTCCTAATGTTAAACAAGTTGCAGTATTTGATACAGCTTTCCACCAAACTATGCCAGAAGAAAGCTACATCTATGCACTTCCATATGAATACTACGAAAAATATAAAATTAGAAGATTTGGATTCCACGGAACTTCTCACAGATACATCACTAACAGGGCAGCAGAAATGCTTGGCAAGGATGTAAATGAAGTTAACTTAATCACTTGTCACCTTGGTAATGGTTCAAGTATATGTGCAGTTAAAAATGGTAAATCAATTGATACATCAATGGGCTTCACACCACTTGAAGGACTTGCTATGGGTACAAGATGTGGTGACCTAGATCCAGCTATTCTTCCATTCATCATGGACAAGGAAAATCTTTCTACTGAAGAAATCAACACTCTAATTAATAAAAAATCAGGTGTACTAGGAATTTCTGGAGTATCAAGTGACTTTAGAGATATTGAAGAAGCTAGAGACCAAGGAAACAAGAGAGCAAAACTTGCCCTTGATATCTTTGAAAAGAGAGTTCGTGGCTACGTTGGTTCTTACATGACTGAACTTGATCATGTTGACGCTATTGTATTTACAGCTGGCGTTGGTGAAAACTCTATTGAAATGAGAGAATCAATTTGTGCTGGATTAAAATCTATAGGCATAAAACTTGACCCTGAAAGAAACAATGTAAGAGGAGAAGATAAACTTATTTCTTCTGACGATTCTTCAATCAAAGTTTTTGTTATCCCAACTAACGAAGAGCTTATGATTGCAAGAGATACAAAGGAACTTGTTTAAGTTTAATTTTCAATATAGTATTGACAGACTAAATTTTAAAAGCTATAATTATTTGTATGTATTTTTGAGGTGAGAAAATGAAATTAGATCTTAGTACTTTTTTGTCATCTGATGAAGTCAGATTAGACTTTGAGGGTATTCTAGAGGAAAATGACACGGATTTGAATTTAGAGGATCTCAATCTCATCTATCCCGTAGAGTACAATGGATATATTCATGATTTGACAGGGGAGTTAGAACTTTGTCTCAATATTTCCTACAAATTTAAGGCTAACTGTGACCGATGTCTCAAGGAATTTGTAAATGAGAAGGAGACAAGTTACATTGCTTACAATTTTAAAGACCCAAGTTTATATGATGAAGATTCTGTAGACGAGTACTTTAAAATTAAGAATGATTCCATAGATCTTTCGGAAATTATTTTTTCACAAATACTTACTTCCATTAATGGGAAGAATTTGTGTAGCCAAGATTGCAAGGGATTATGCCCACATTGTGGCAAGAACTTGAATGATGGCCCTTGTGATTGTGTGGAAGAAGAAATTGAAGAAGAAGTTGTGGACCCAAGATTTGGGAAGTTATTAGATTTATTTAAAGATGAGGAGGTGTAGAAATGGCCGTACCTAAGAGAAAAACTTCAAAACAAAGAAAGAACAAGAGAAGAGCATCTTCTTACAGATTAAATAAAGCAACAGTAGTTGAATGTCCTAACTGCCATGAAATGAAATTACCTCATAGAGTTTGTCCTTCTTGTGGACACTATGCAGGCAAAGAAATTGTTACAGAAGCAGAATAATAAAGTGAGACTTAGGTCTCGCTTTTTTTATTTCTCTTAATTGACTTTGAATTTTTAAAATTTTATTTGCAAAAAATTAGAGAGGTTTCGTAACCTCTCTTTTTGTTTTAGTTATCAAATTTTTTTAATAGACCTAGGATCCTAGAAAGTAGGTAAATTTTTATAAATTCTAGTCCTAGGTTTAGGATCAAATGAATTCCAACTCTTATAACTTCTGTATGTTTTTCCATAAGCTCACCTCTTATTACTGATTTCTTTTAGCTTATTCAATATCAAAATAAGAAAAACTATTTCTACAATGCTTGTTATGTAGTTGGGTTGTAAAAACGTTAAAAATTTTATTGTTTGTGGACTCATAAGCTCCTCCTTTAGATTCCTAAAGTTATTCTTATTTATAGTTTACTACTTTAGCAAAAAAAATCAAATTTAAATTATAATAAATGTGATAAAAATCACGTTATTTTTTTGAAAATAATGGTAAAATCAAAATAGAAAAGAGGGATACAATGAGTTTATTTTTAGGATACATTCACCATTTGATGTACGAAAAGATTTTATTTCAAGAAGAATTGTTAACAAGTTTACTTGACTTAGCTGATGAAGATGAAAAAATTAGTTTAAGCAAGGACCTTGATAAGGAATTTCCAATAGAGAAGGGTGACTTAAAGGATATTATTGACGAAGCTAATATTCACGGCTGGCTTGATGAAAGAGTGAGAAGAAGTGAAAACCGACTTGCAAAGACAGTGGGAGTTTTGTTAAAGGACTTTGACATAGAAGATTTAAAAAACAAATTCTACGACTTTGGAAAATCTTATGAGGCTGGAGATACTCCTGGTGAAGCCTTCAACTTTATTACTACAAAATTTTTAGATGGGATGCCTTGCGACCACTCCCTCATGATTGTAAAAAATGATGAAGATGAATTTGTTTTTGAGGTTGTAAGAGACCTTCACAGAGATATTTGGGCGAATTATGTAAATCCAGATTTGTATTGGGACCTAAGAGATGCTTTTATAGGTGGAAGTTTAGAAAATTCTGGATTAAAATATGAAAAGATAAATGAAACTTATGTAATTAGGAAGTGAATAAATGGATACTTTAAAATTTACGATTGAATACTTGGAAGATGAGCACGAAGAAATTTTAGCTTTTTGCAATAGAATGGAAGAAAAGTGTTTGGAAATTCTTAAGGGACAAGTAGATGTTGAATTTTTTAGGAAGGCTATAAGTTTTATAAGATTATATGCCGATGGACTTCACCACAAGAAGGAAGAGGACATTTTATTTAAGGCAATGCTTGATAATCTTGGACCTCTTGCAGAAA
The DNA here is from genome assembly GCF_023614525.1 of Peptoniphilus genitalis. GTDB lineage: Bacteria > Bacillota > Clostridia > Tissierellales > Peptoniphilaceae > Peptoniphilus_A > Peptoniphilus_A genitalis. The sequence continues at coordinate 192,515 of NZ_CP097885.1, read as the reverse complement.
AAGTTGTGCGTGGTGGCATGCTTGTGGAACATCAAATGGCGAGGGGTTATGTAATGGAACTTGAAAATAATTTAAATTTATTTGAAGAAACTTCAGATGATCTTGCTAAGTTACACATAATAACTAATGCCATGTCCTATGTTGAGCTACTTAGAAATCATGCAGAAAAGGAAAACAAAACAGTTTATCCCTTTGCAGATAAAAGCCTTCCAGAAGATGTGAAAGAAGAAGTTGCTAGGGAAATGGAAGATAGGGTTAAGGAAGAAGAAAAAAATCTTGAAGACAAAAAGAATTTAATGAAGTCCTTGGGAATTTGATTTAAAATTTTCCTTAGTTTTTATAAATTCACTTTCATCTATTAGTATAAAGATTACAAATTGATTACAAAGCCTTCATAAGCAAGACTTTTACCAGACTTTTTGATAATATAATTCCTCGAGGTGAAAGAATGAAAAGAATATTTATATTGATGATAATTTTAATTGCAGCACCTCTCGGTGTTTTTGCATCTAAAGAAGCAGCCATGCCTTTAAATGTAAGTGCAATTAAGGAAAGTGATGTTTATAATTTTGAAATTAAAAATGCCAAGGCTAAGGACCTAATAGAAATTGAAGTTAAGAGCGAGGGAAATGAATCTAAGGGATTATTTAAGAAAAATATTATCTCCAAGGATAATAAAAATTTCGTTTCTATTAGCCAAAAGGAATTAGATTCAGCTGTTGGACCTTCAAGTGGTTATGCCTTTAGACTTAGATTTGCCAATAAGGACAAGTCTTCGGAATTTTCCAATGAACTTCACCTAGGCAAGGCTCCTGTTTTTAGAAATTACAGCAACTGGGCCTATAAAGATTTATTGAAGGCAGAAGATTTAAAACTTTTTTCTAAAGAAGTTGCAACTGATACAAGAGCAAAAATTACTAGGGAAGAATTTGCAGAAATTGCAGTTAAGGCATACAAGATAAAATACAAGAGATCTTCTCAAGGTTCTGTTAAGCACTTCAAGGACACAGACAACCAATATGTTAACATGGCTTGTGACCTTGGAATTATGAGTGGAAAGGGCGATGAAACTTTTGCTCCAAAGGCTCATATGACTAGGGAAGACTATGCAGTTGTTATTGCAAATATTTTTGAACTAAATAACAGCAAAAACGTAAGTATAAAGGATAGGAAGAAGATTGCAAATTATGCAAGAGAATCTGTTAACAAGGCACTTAATGCAAAGTATTTGACTTTGGATGAAAAGAAAAACTTCAATCCAAAGAAGGAAATGAATAGGGAAGAAGTTATTTCTTCTATAGTACGTCATATTTAATGAAAAGTTTACAAAAAATTTATTTAAATTATAAAATTAAATAATCTATGATATAATACTTCCAGGTGAGATAATGAAAAAAGTAATTTTTGACATTAGTCCACTTGGAAGTTTTCAATTTTCTTGTGAGACTTACATAATTTATTATAGAGAAAAATATGGAAAAGATATTTTTTTCTACACTAGAAAAGATGGAAAGTATATTAAGGTAGAGGATAGGGAAGAGCTTAAGAATTTAAATAATAGGGTCATTGTTCACAGAGACTTGGGACCTGTTGTTGAAATGATTCCTCACGACTTAGACACAAGAGTCTTGCCCCTAGATGAAGAGCAAGAAGAAGATGAAATTTTAATTGGTATTGTAGAGAGATTGGGAGAGAAAGCAAGCTGGAAAAATTCTAAGATACAGGTTGTTGAAGTTTAAAAATTAATGGCAAAGAAAAAGAGATTCAATTGCGAATCTCTTATTTTTTTACAAATTTTTATTTTTTATGTCTGCTGGGAAGTCCACAAGAATTTTTTCAATCCTATTCTTTGTCTTTTTTACAATTGTAAATTTAAGGTCGTCAATTTTTATGACTTCATTGAGTTTAGGGAACCTGTCAATATTTTCGATTATATAACCACCAAGGGAGTCAAACTCTTGACACTCAAGTTCTGTTCCAAAAATTTGATTTATCTCGTCAATATTTATTGAAGCTTCAATAATATATTTGTTTGGACCAACTTGTAGGATTTCTTCATCTTCTTCTTTGTCGTACTCGTCAGAAATTTGTCCAACGATTTTCTCAAAGATGTCTTCAAAGGTAATCATTCCCTCGGTTCCACCATACTCGTCTGTAACTATGGCAACGGATAATTTTTTTTGCCTCATTTCAGAGAAGAGAGTTCCTGTTGGTTTGTACTCAAAAGTGAAGAAGGCCTTTTTGAAAAATTCTTTGTTATCAGCAAGGGACTTAGTCCTATCCATGTGGAAGATGTCCTTAACATTTAAGATGCCAACAATATTGTCAAGATTGTCTTCATAGACTGGCATTCTTGAATAAGAATATTCAGAAATTTTTTCTATTATTTCATCAAAGCTTTCTTCGATATCTATTGCAATTATGTCAGTTCTTGGTGTCATAATGTCTTTGGCGTAGTTGTCCTTAAAGTCAATTACATTTTGAATCATCCTTGACTCATTTTTATTTATAATTCCTTCTTCCATACCAAGGTCCATGGCATCAATTAGGTCTTCTTCTGTTATTATTGGTGCCTTGTAGTCCTTGTCCTTGATCACAATTTTTATTATAGATTGGGACAAGAAGTTTATGAACATTGAAAAAGGTCTCAAAATTGTAATTAAAAAATTTAAAAATTTTGCATACTTTGGCACAATTTTTTCGTAGTTATTTTTGCCTAAGTTCCTTGGTAGGCTTTCTCCAAAAATTATTATTATAATCGTAGAGAGTATTATTCCTATAACAAGCCCAAGGATGTCGAAGACTTCGTAGAAGAATATAGAGGTAAAGATAATTGAAAGTGAATTAGAAAAATAATCCAAGATCAAAGTTGTGGAATAAATATTTTCTTTCTTCACAAGTTTTTTTATCACTGAGATATTTTTTACTTCTAAGTCTTCAAGCCTAGATAATTTTACAGACCCAAGAGCCAAGTAGGCATTCTCGATTAGGGTAAATAAATAGGAAAAATATATTGCCACAAGGGCTAAGATTAGGTATATGTAATAAGTCATAAAATTCAACTCCATTTAGTTTTTTATACCCAAATAAATTTAATCTAAAAAAGCTGCCCTCAGGCAGCCTTTTGATTATTCAACAGTTACTGATTTTGCTAAGTTTCTAGGTTTGTCTACGTCGTTGCCAAGTAATACTGAAGTGTAATAAGCAATTAGTTGTTCAGGTATTACTGCAAGAAGGGGTGTCAAGAGATCAATAGTTTTTGGAATTTCTATTATTTCATCTGAAGAATCTTTGACGAATTCATTTCCTTCTTCTGCAATAGAGATAACTTTAGCTCCTCTTGCAATAAGCTCTTGGTTATTTGAAACAGTTTTATCAAGAATCTTGCTATAAAGTGCAACTGAGATAACAGGTGTGCCTTCTTCTATAAGGGCAATTGAGCCGTGTTTAAGTTCTCCAGAAGGGAAGGCTTCTGTGTGAATGTAAGAAATTTCTTTTAACTTTAAGGCTCCCTCTTTTGCTGTTATATAGTCAAGAGATCTACCAGTGTAGAAAATTGATTTAGCATTTTTAATTGAGTCTGCAATTTCTTTAAATTCTTCTTTGTGCTTTAAGATTTCTTCAATTTGTGATGGAAGTTTTTCCATATTTTCAATTATATTTTTAACTTCATCTTGAGAAATTTTATTTAACTTAAGAGCAATGTCCATAGCCAAGAAGTAAAGTGAAATAACTTGTGTTGTGTAGGCCTTTGTTGAGGCAACAGAAATTTCTGGTCCTGCATAACAATAGATAACCTTGTCTGCTTCTCTAGAAATTGATGAGCCAACAACATTTGTAACAGCAAGAGTTTTTGCTCCGATTTTTTTAGCTTCTCTAAGAGCTGCTAGGGTGTCTGCTGTTTCTCCAGATTGAGATACAAAGATTACAAGAGACCTGTCGTCTAAGAACATATTCTTGTATCTAAACTCAGATGCGATTTCTGAAATCACTGGTATGCCACAAAGATTTTCTATTGCATACTTGCCAGCTTCTCCTGCGTGGAAGGCAGTACCACAAGCAGTTACATATATTTTGTCAATATTCTCTAGTTCTTCAAGAGATAAGCTTCCTTCAGCTGGAAGATTAATCTTGTAGTCCTTGTGTTTAATTGAGATAACTTCTTTTAGGATAGAAGGTTGCTCATGAATTTCCTTAATAAGGAAGTGGTCGTAACCTTCCTTTGATGCATCTGATGCAGAAATCTCAACTTCAGTAATTTCTCTTTCTACTTTCTTATGGTCCTTGTCATAGATTGTATAAGAGTCTTCTCTCATGTCAACTACGTCGCCATCTTCAAGATAAATAATCTTATTAGTGTGTTCAATAACAGATGTAATATCACTTGCTACAAAGTATCCATCATCACAGATAGCAAAGAGAAGAGGTGAAGAGTTTCTAACAGCTATTAGTCTATTAGGTTCATTCTCATCAATGATTCCAAGACTGTAGGCTCCCTTTAAGATGTTAGTTGATTTAAAGACAGCTTCCAAGATGTCGCCATCATATTCTTCTGATATCAAGTTAGGTATAACTTCTGTATCTGTTTGTGAAAGGAAAGTGTGTCCCTTGTCTACTAACATATTTCTAAGTTCTAAGTAGTTCTCTACGATTCCATTGTGGACTACAGAAACTTTTTTGTCAGAACTTAGGTGGGGGTGAGCGTTAATTTCATTTGGCTCGCCGTGAGTTGCCCATCTTGTGTGACCAATACAAACATTAGAAGGGTACTTATCAATGTCAAAGGATTCTTCAAGAGCCTTTATACGACCTTTTTTCTTAAATGTTACTAATTTATCATCTTTTATAAAAGAAAGTCCTGCAGAGTCATAACCCCTGTATTCTAATTTTTTAAGACCTTCTAGTACTAATTTCGTTGCAATATTTTTTCCAATATATCCAACTATTCCGCACATATTTCTACCTCCAATTTGTTAGAGACTCACTACATTTATTTTGTTATAAAATTACTTTTATTTTTTGTAAAATGTTTAGGCTGTGAAACCTTTGAGGCATCCGCCGATTTTCGATAACCTCATACCTCGTCAGCCACTAGGGCTCAGGCGCTTCATAAATTTTTGTCTCTTTCTGTAAATTTTACCATAAGGTATATTTAAAGTAAACTTAATAAGCTTGCAAGCTCTCTTATACCTATGAATTAGTAAAGTTATGTTAAAATAAATTTGGAGGTTCTTATGAAAATTTTTTGTAAAGAATATGAAGTGATGAATTTTTTATCAAGTGATGGAGACCTAAAGCTCAATCATCTTGTAAGTTACTTAATAGAAACGTCAAACTATCAGTCAATAGATCTTGGTCTTAGCAATGAAAAATTATTAGACATGGGTTACACTTGGATGATTTATAAGTGGAAAATAAAAATTAATAGGTACCCAAGAAGTCATGAGAAAATAAAAATTAAAACTTGGGCAAGTGGATTTAAAAACATAAATGCCTTTCGCGAGTTTGAAGTTTATTGCAAAGGAGAAAAAGTTATTGAAGCTTCAGCTATATTTTTGTTAATTGATGTTGAGAAGAGAAAAGCGATAAAAATTCCTGAAGAAATCGCAGAAATTTATGGAAATAATGGAAGTAGAATTTTCAAAAGCATTGAAAGAGTTAATGAGCCAAGTGATCAAGAGATAACAAATAGATTTTCTTATAAAATTTTAAGGAGAGACTTGGATTTTAATAATCACGTCAACAATTCTGTTTATCTTGAACTTATTTATGAAGTTGTAACTGATGAGTACACTCATGTAAAGTTTAAAGACATCAATGTCAACTATATTAATGAATTGAAGTTAGGCGATGAGATTGTAATTGATTTTTATAGAGAAGAGGATAGGTTTTATTTCTTCTTCAAGAGCAAAGATCAAAGTCAAATTTATGCAAGGATTTGTGGCGTCTCTGAGACCCCAATAAGTTGAAAAAATATTTTTCAAATGTTAACATATTCATAGAAAAGTTAATAAATTAGAAAGAAAATTACGGAGGTAATAATGGATAAAGATAAAGTTTTAGCAGAAGTAAATGGTAAAAAGATCACAGGAGTGGATTACAATTTATTTATTGATTCACTTAACCCACAATTAAAACAATATTTTGGCGGAGAAGAATTAAATAAGGACGTGGTAAATGAATTAGTTTACCAAGCTCTTTTATATGAAGATGCAATGGAAAAGGGCATGGACAAGGAAGATGAATTCATCCAAGTTGTTGAAAAGACAAAGGAAAGCATGCTAAAGACATATGCACTTGGAAAGCTTCTTGCTACTGCTGAAGTTAAAGATGAAGACATCAAAAAGTTCTATGAAGAAAACAAAGATGCCTTTAAGCAAGGAGAATCTGCTGATGCTTCTCACATCTTAGTTGAAGAAGAAGACAAGGCGAGAGAAATCTATGAAAAAATTAAAAATGGCGGAGACTTTGAAGAACTTGCAAAGGAATATTCAACTTGTCCATCAAAGGAAAAGGGTGGAAATCTTGGAACTTTCACTAGGGGACAAATGGTAAAAGAATTTGAAGATGCAGTTTTTGAAAACGAAGTTGGAACTATTACTGAACCAGTTAAAACTCAATTTGGTTACCACATTATAAAAATCAACCAAAAGAATGATGCAAGGGAACTTTCTTTTGATGAAGTTAAAGATAGAATTGTGGAACAAGTTAGAAGACAAAAGGAACAAGAAATTTACAACAAAAAAATCACAGAATTAAAAGACAAATACGAAGTGAAAATGAACATCTAGGTGGATTATGAAACTTGAGCTTTTTAATTACATCGATGATGTAATGGATCTTTTTGATTACCATAAAATTGAACTTGCGGGAGTTAATAAAGAGCTTAAAAAGTATTTTACAGATTTATTTTTAGATGATGATAGGCTTACAAATATCACTACAAGAATAAAAACTCAGGAATCCTTACGAGAAAAACTCATTAGGCGAAATTTTTTCATGAGGTTTCCTGATCCTGTTAGTGGATTTAAGTACATTCAAGATTTAGTTGGAATTAGAGTTGAATGCCGTTTCATCAAGGACGAAGAAGACCTTTATAAAAAAATTATCAAGGACTTCACAATAAAGTCCGACAGGGGTTATTATAGGTCTAATAAAAATAGAAAGATTAGACTTAAGCTAGATGACCCCCAACCTCAAACTCTTGCAAATGGTTTCACAATGTTTAAACTTGATGGTGAATATGATACTGGGTCTTTTATTTATTGTTTTGAGCTTCAGATAAAGTCCTTTGTAAATGTATTTTGGGGAGAAATTGACCACAAGCTACTTTACAAAAATTACAACTACATTGTTACCGAAGGCTTCTTTAGGGAAATTATGAATTCCATTAATGACAACCTAAAGATGATTGACAAGCAGCTTATGATACTTTACGACCATGTAAAGAAGCAGGATGCCTCAGAGACAATTTCTGCAGAGTTACAATTAAAGAAACTTTTGTCAAAGATCCTTCACGATGTATTCACTACGAAAATTCATGAAGAGCTGGGAATATATTTAAACATAAAAATTATAACAGACATAGTTGTAGATTTTCTATTTATGAAGTCTTCGAGAAATAAGGACTTAAGTTATGGAGAAAATTTCATAAATTTAATTAACAAGGTGAACTCTGTTTCTGGAAATGAAATGGACTTTGAAGAGTACATTGTTTTTAAAAACACGCCAAAATATTATGACAACTTTTCTAAGGGACTAATAGAAGTTTTTAGCAAGGTATTAAACAGTGACCTAGATTGGAATATTTTCTTTAAAATCTTACAGAGATTGTTACAAGAATCTTATAGCGACATATTGACTGAGTTTATTATTTTTGTGAGATATGAGTATACTTGTAGCCTAAGAAAACTCTGTGAAGACAAAGAACTTTCAAAAGAGAAGTCGCAAGAATTTGAAAAGGAAGTTTTATCTCTTGTTTTAGAAGAGTTTAAAAAGACACCTTCTCTTGAATTTTTAATGGATAAATCTCTAAATAAGTTTAGAAATGTGCTTTGCGAAATAGAAAAGTCTGATACCAAATCAAGGGACAGAATGCTTAAAATATTTAAAGACAATTATACTTTTTAATATGTAATTATTAACACTTCTTATGTATAATAGACCTAGGAGGTTTAAATGAAAAATAAAGATACCTTATTAGAGAACAGAACATTTTATTATTTTGATAAATTGACAAAAATTCCAAGATGTTCCTTTGAAGAAGAAAAAATAAGAGACTACTTAATTTCTTTTGCAAAAGATCACAACTTGGAATACAGAACTGATACAATTGGAAACGTTGTAATAATTAAAGAAGCAACAGAAGGCTATGAAGATGTAGACAGTATTATCTTACAAGGTCACATGGACATGGTTTGTGAAAAGACTCCAGAATGTACAATTGATTTTTCTAAAGATCCAATAAAGTATGAGATAGATGGAGACTTAATTATTGCGCGTGAAACAACACTTGGTGCAGACAATGGCATTGCCGTGGCAATGACACTTGCTCTATTAGAATCTGATGAATACAAACACCCTAAGATTGAAGCCCTCTTCACTGTTAATGAAGAAAGTGGAATGACAGGTGCTGGAAATCTTGAAAAAGGAATGGTTACATCTAAGAGACTACTAAACATTGACTCTGAAACTGAAGGGGTTGGATGTATCTCTTGTGCAGGTGCGGAAAGAGACCTATTAAAACTTAAAAAAGAATTTAAAGATTTAGATAGGGACAAAACTATTTATGAAGTTATAGTTAATGGATTAAAGGGTGGTCACTCTGGACAAGAAATTCAAGTTGGTCTTGGCAACGCAGTTAAAATTTTAGGAAGAAGTCTTTATAGCTTATTCCAAAAGGTTGACGGAGACTTAATTGAAATCGAAGGTGGAGCAAAGCCAAATGCTATCCCAAGATATGCAAGAGCTCTTGTAGCAGTAAAAGATGAAGACATAAAAAAAGTTCAAGATGTAATTGTGGAATTAAATTCAGAATTTGTTACTGAACTTGGAAAAGTTGACCCAGATGTAAGACTTAACTTTGAAAAGTCAAAGGAAACTTGCGACAAGGCCTTTACAGATGATTTAAAGAATAGGATAGTTGATCTTATCAACCTATTACCTAATGGTGTCATTGCAATGAGTAAGAACATTGTAGGTCTAGTCGAAACTTCTGTAAATGTTGGAGTAATTGAAAATCATGAAGATGAAGTTCACATTATTTCAAATATAAGATCTTCTGTATCATCTGCTAAGGAATACATTGGAAGTGTAAACAAAATTGCTGCAAAAAATCTTGGAGCAGAAGTAGAAATTATAACAAAATACCCTGCATGGGAATATAAAGAAGTTTCACCTCTTAGAGAAGTGGCTAAGGAAGCTTATAAGGAAGTAAGTGGAAAAGAATTTAAGCTTGAAGCAATTCACGCTGGACTAGAATGTGGTATTTTTGTTGAAACAATTGGAGATATAGATATGCTTTCTATTGGACCAAATATGAAGGGAGTACACGCACCTGGCGAACACCTTTCTATTTCATCAACTGAAAGAGTATTTGATTTCTTAATAAAAATATTAGAAAAATTAAAATAAATTTGGAGGAAATATGAATAACGAAGAAAAAAACCTACACCAACACGACGAAGATTGTGGATGCGACTGTGGTTGTGGACACGACCACGAACATGAAGACGGCTACCAAACTATCACTCTTACGCTAGAAGACGACAGTGAAATGGTATGTATAGTTCTTGGAATTTTTGAATGTGAAGATCAAGAATACATTGCCCTACTTCCTGAAGATGAAGAAGATGGCGAAGATGTATTTATTTACAAGTACAAGGAAATCAACGAAGAAGAAGTAGAACTTGATACTATTGAATCTGAAGAAGAATTTGAAAAAGTTTCAAAGACTTTCGAAGAAATTTTTGACGACGAAGACGAAGAATAATTTTCTATATGGCTTATAGAAAATACTCAGACTTTTTAAGAGACAAGTTTGGCGAAAAAGTTTATAAGCTTCCAGTCAAACTTGACTTAACTTGTCCCAATAGGGATGGAACTTGTGGAAGAGGTGGATGTATTTTTTGTGGTGAAGAAGGTGGCTCTTTCGAAAACAGTGAAGGATCTGTAAGAGAGCAACTTTTAAAAAATATGGACCACATAAAAAAGAAATACAAGGCTAAAAAATTTATAGCCTATTTTCAAAATTTTACAAACACCTACATGCCCTTTGAAGATTTTAAGAGGGTAATTGAGGAGTCCCTTATTGAAGATGTAGTAGGACTTAGTATATCAACTAGACCTGACTACCTTCCCAAGAGACACCTAGACTACTTAGAAGAATTAAACAAGAAATACTTCGTAACCCTTGAGATTGGTCTTCAAACTTCAAACTATCACAGCTTGAAGAAATTAAATAGGGGCCACGGTCTCGCTGAATTTATCGATGCAGCTATTAAGTTAAAAAATAGGAATTTAAATATTTGTACCCACATGATTATTGGACTCCCTTGGGATGACGACTTAGACATTGTGGAAGGAGCAAAGATATTAAATGCCCTTGGCGTCGATGAAGTTAAGCTTCACGCCCTTTATATCTTAAAAGGCACAGCCCTAGGCAAGATGTATGAAAGGGGCGAGATAGAACCTATTTCTTTAGAGGACTACAAGAAAAAAGTTATACTCTTTTTAAGAAATCTTAAAGATGATATAATAGTTGAAAGAATAATTGGAAGAGCACCTTATGAAGATTCTCTCTTCTGCAATTGGAATACTTCCTGGTGGAAAATTAGAGATGACATTGTTAATGAGATGCAAGAAAATGGATACACCCAAGGTGATCTAATGAAAGGAGAATTACTATGATAAAGTATATTTTAGGAAGCAAAGGCTCTGGAAAAACAAGATGGTTAATCGACAACGCTAATGAAGATATGAAACAAGGCGATGGAAATATTGCTTTTGTAGAAGTTGATGACGATCACATTTTTAGTCTTGATTATAATGTAAGACTTATTAATGCTACTGAATACAGATTGAACTCAATTGACAGTTTTTACGGTTTTATCTGTGGACTTCTTGCAATGGATTATGACCTACACAAGATTTATGTTGATGGAATTTATAAAGTTCTTAAACTTAACGTTGAAGACCTAGAACACCTTTACAACAAGGTTGCTAAAATTCCTGATGCTGCAAACAAAGAAATTTTTATTAACGTTGATTACTTAAAAGAAGACATGCCTGAATCATTAAAGGATAAATGTCTAGAAGTTACTAGCAAATAAGGTGTTATAAGTGGATAGAAAAACAATGGTTAGAATTATTGCGATTCTCCTCGTTTTAGCAATGGTAATCCCAATATTTCTAAGTGTGATTAATGGTGTTGCGTGGATTTAAAGAAAAAAAGAGGAGTATTTGAAGATTTTTTTGAACACAGGTCCTTTCTCATAAGCCAGTACACAAATGGCGAACTCACCAAGAGGGAATTTTTGCAAAAGAATTTTGATTATTTTGCCTTGAGAAATGCAAGACCCTATATAAAGGTTGACTCCTATGAAAAGGGGATGTACAACTACCAATACTATAATGTTATGGCAAAGTATTATAAATCTCTTTCAAAGGACGTAAGAAATACAAAAAAACATTCAAAGTACTACAACTATTATCTGAATTTAACAAATAAATACTACGAGCTTAAGGACAAGGCTGTCTTAAATATTTTAAAAATTCAAGACTTTAGAAATATGAAGGCTTATTATATAAAGTGCCAATCAAAGGCCTTGAGAAATGAGCTTTATGAAATAGTTCTAGAGGATAAGAAAGAGGCAATCTTTCATTCAAAGGCTGACTGGCTTTTGAAAGTCCTTCAAGAAGAAAAAATTTTTGACGACGGAATTAAGACTTCCATCATAGATCACTATATCAATGAAAAATATTATTAAATAGAAAGACTGAAACAGAAAATTCTGAATCAGTCTTTTTTTATTTGCGTATTTATTTCTAAAAATTTTTATTAAGAAGTAGTAAGTTATTTTAAATATCTCACAGCCCTTAAGGGTTGATAACCCCATGAGTAAACCTTTGACTCAGACTCACTTACGAGTCCGTCTGCTAGAGTTGCGTGAACTATAATTTTTCTTCCGCCATTAAGACCTAGATAAATTGCAGCATGATTGTAGCCATAAGTCCATTTTGGATTTTTGTAGAACAATACATCGCCAGGATATAAAGTTTCATTTATATTTACATAAATGCCACCAAATTCTTCTGCACGAGTGTATTGGGCCTTAACCATTTGGTAACCCTTGTCGGCGTACATATTACAATGATTATCAACTCCGCTTAATAAAAAATTATAGAGTCATTTTTTACATAATGAATTGCAAATAAAATTTACAAAGACCTAAGGTGTTTTGTTAGCTATATTTATTTTTAAAGTTTTTTAGTTAATTATAGTTTTTACGGTTTAACTAGCCTATAAGTATTGATTTTTTCATAGATCCAATTAAAAGAGGACTGTGGGATAAAGCTCCCTCAGTCCTTTTTGATATTTAAAAGATCTTGGATTATGTTTTTTAAAGCATCTAAATCCTTAGAATTTTTAATAAAGTAGGTCATATCATTAAATTTAAAAATACCAGAATAAAAAACATTTTTGCCTCTTGATTCTTTAATTATAGAGATATTTATCGAATTTATATCATAGTTTTCGATAATTTCGCTTCCGCCCATTAATTCTACTGAATATGGTGCTTCATTTGGATTGTTTTTCCACGATATTTCTAAAATTAAACTTCTATCATTTCCCAAATTTCTAACACCAAAATAATAAGGATTTATATCTTCTTTAAATAAATATATTTTAGAAAAATAATCATCATTAAAATAAATAGTGTCGTAATCAGATTGATTAAAAAAACTGGAATGAAGAAAATTTAATCTTAAATCTTTTTCTAGTTCATCTAAAGAATTATAAGTTTTTGATACCTTTTCCGTAAGATTTTTTGATGTTACAAAATCAACAGATTGAATATATGTAGATATAGGTTTAGTTTTATAAAACTCATCTAAATTCACAGTCATATTGTCAGATTTTCTTGTTTGAGAGTTACAAGATGTTAGTATTATCATTGAGAAAATAAAAATTAAAAACTTTTTCATATTTTACCTCCATAAATTGAACGCTTTACTTTTAGATGATATTATTGTACAATAATTATGTACAGAAGTAAAGTAATAAAAGGAGGTAAAAATGTTTAAAAAAATTAAAATATTAGCTGTTTTGCTTTTTGCAATTACATTAATTTGTCCAATAAGTGCATTTGCAGAAGAAGAAGAAGAAAATTCTAATTATATTAAAGACATAAGTTACTATTCCGCATCACAAAAATTAGAGAATTTAATAAAAGAAGATAGAGTTGAAAAAATTGATTACTATAATCCTGAAACGGGAGAATATTTTGCTTGGTTGAAAACAGATTATACTACGAGAAGTTTTAAACCAGCGAAAAATTTTAGTTTTCATATTAGAAATTATGTAAGTTCAGACAAATTCTGGATTGGATCAGCTTCAATAAGAGTTTATTCACAAGCTCGACTTGTAGATGTATATGGAAATGAAATATCTGGAGTTAGTTTTCCATATGAGGTTAAAATAAGTTCTAAATTATGGGATATTGAAAAGTTTCAATTTGAAACAAACGGTGGACAAACTGAATATGGAAGAGTAAAAGGAAACAGGTATTATACAGTTTCTATTTCTACAGGTGATAATCCAGATTATTATGGAAATGGACCATATCTTGATGGAAGTGGGACTGTTTATCATGATATCTAAATACTTAACTATTCATAAGAATATCTAATTGTAATTTACTTTTGTACATAATGTTTTTGAATTAAAATATAGCTCACATTAAACATAAAATTATTTAATGTGAGCTATAATTATTTTGCTTCTCTTCTTATTTCGATTAGGAAGGATTCCATAATTCTAGTTAAGTCTTCTTCCTTGCATTGGATGTCTAGGGTGTACATATTGCCTGTCCCTGTGAAAGTGAAGTGGTCTTTTAATTTTTCAAAGATCTTCTTGAGATCAAAGTTTAGATTTTGTGATCTTAGGATTATAATTTTTGATTTGGATCCATTTTTAAGTCCGTAAATTTGTATGAAGTCATCTTCTTTTAAGATATAATTTGAAATTTCACGAAGTTCTTTTAAGTTTATATCTTGAAGGACCTTATAGATATAATTTAGACCAGAAAATTCAGTGGAAAAGTTTTTAAAGCTATCTACTGCTTGGTAGAAGAGGGAAGTCCTCTCTTCATCTTCTTTCTTGTTAAGCTTTATAGAAGATGCATCTTTTTCTTTTGAATTTTTATTATTTGACTCTTCTTCCTTCAATGACTCTTTCCCAGAGTTTTCATCTTCATTAGTACTTTTAAATTTATTTAGGTCCTTAAAGGATTCGAGTTTGTATTTTTCATGGAAGAATTTTGCATCGTACTTTTCTGCCTTTTTAACTTCAGTGTTTATTTTATCTTTATCGCTAATTTCTTTTTTATTAGTTTCTATGGATTCTTTATCATCATTTGAAGTTTTGAATTTGTTTAAATCCTTAAAGGATTCAAGTTTATATTTTTCGTGAAAGAATTTTGCATCGTATTTTTCTTCTCTTTTAACTTGATTAATTTTTTCATCTTTATTGTTAATTTCTTTTTTATTAGTTTCTATGGATTCTTTATCTTCACTTGAAGTTTTGAATTTGTTTAAGTCCTTAAAGGATTCAAGTTTATATTTTTCGTGGAAGAAGTTTGCATCATATTTTTCTTTTTGTTTGAAGTCTTCTATTTCTTTAGAAGTTTCTTTTTTTTCTTCAAGCAAGTCTTTTTCTTCTGAGTTTTTATTTGCGATTTTGCTTGCAGAACTTTCACTATCACCTAAATCATCTTTAACTCCATCAATGTTTTTATAATCAATAGTTTCTGCCACTTTAATAGGGTTAACAGCCTTTTCTTCTTTTAGGACTTTATCAAAATCTCCAACTTTTTCGTATTCTGCATCTTTATGAGAATTTTTTGATGAATTCATATTAGCTCTTAACTTTTTAACATCAGAAAAGACTGAGTTAATGCTGTCGCTATTTAGATACATCTTCATATTGTCTAAGATGTTTAAAGAGTTACGGGCTAACTTGTAGGCATTTTCTCCTGATGTGACCCTAAGCCTAATTAGTGAATTTAGCTTCTCAACAGAAGAAATAAAAATCATTCCAATTTCACCAGTTCTTGATAGGGCTGGACCTTCATAAGGGATGTCGGCAAGTCTTTCAATAGAAATGTGGTCGCCAAAACTTTCAATGGCAAGGTTGGAAAATACTGCGTAGTTGGCAAGAGACTCGATATTTTTTGCAGTCATAAACTTAAAATCTTTTGCAGATACGTCAATATAGGATGAAGAGTTCTCGACTTTGTAGCCAATAATATCTATGTTTGTGTTGGATTTTAAAAAATGTCTCACTAGGGCATTGCCAAGATTTTCTTGCATGAGAAGGAGTCTGTTTTTCCATCCAATTTCAATTTCTACATTCTTTGTGCCTTCATCAATTTTAAAATAAGACTTGTTGCCTGATAAAAACTTAGGCTCTTCTCCATTTATTTTAATTTGATCAGCTGAAACTCTTTCACTTCCTAAGAAGTAAGGAGGATTTTCAAGCTTCCCATAAGTAATTCCGTCGCGATTTATTTTATCAATTATTTCTAATTTGTACTTTGTCTTGTAAGGGTTTTTGTAAACTAAATTCATAATTACCTCCTCTAATATATTAACATATTTCATGGTCCATGACCTCAAAAAGATATATAATGAAGAGGGGTGCCTATGTACTTATTCGCAGGAGTAATCTTTGGTCTTATACTTTCAATTTACATAAAATCCTATCTTCTTGTGGGAATAATTTTTCTTATTACTACCGCTTATATTTTATCTCTTAAAGATAGATATAAATTTTTATACTTGCCTCTAGTGATTTTATTTGTTTTTATAAATTTTAACTTCAGGGACTACAGCTTAAAGCCCTTTGATGGGCAAGTTATAGGTAAGGTTGTTTTGTCTAATGAAAACAAATCTATTATTAAGACAGAATATCTTAATAGAAAAAAATTTAAGACTAAGGTCTTAGTTTATGAAAAACTAGAAAGGGGAGGAAGGTATAAAGTTCAGGGGAAATTTTATCCACCTCTTCCTGCCATGAACAAGGGGACCTTTGACTATGAGAAGAACAATAAGTCTCAGGGGATTTATCTTCTTGGAAAGATAAGTAGTTATGAAAAAATATCTGAACCAAGAGGGATTTATAGGTTTTCAAATTTATTTATTGAAAGGGCAAAATATTTTTTTAATAAATATTTAAACGAAAGAAATTCTGGCTTAATGGGATCACTTATCTTAGCTGATAAATCTTTAGTTGACTCTATGGAAAGAGACAGGTTTAACTCTCTTGGCATGAGCCACATCTTAGCTGTGTCAGGTCTTCACATTGGAGTTCTAGCTCTCTTTTTAGAATTTATAATTAAAAACCTGAGCAAGAATAAAAAGTTTACGGACTTTAGCTTGTTTGTTATTTTATCTTTTTACATAATGACAATTGGATTTCCAATTTCAGGTCTGCGTGCCTTCTTGTTTTACATCTTGTACAAGGGCAACACTTACTTAGAAGAGGACATAGACACGAAAGATATTCTCTTTTTAAGTCTATCAATTATACTTTTAATAAATCCCATGGCAATTTATTCTATCTCACTTTTACTTTCCTATGGTGCAATTTTTGGCTTAATTTTTGTCTATCCAAACCTCATTGAAAGAGTTTCAAGTAGGAGCCTAATTAGTAAGTCATTTGTTGGGACCTTGTCAGTAATAATTTCAGTTTTCCCATTAATAAATTATTATTTTTCAGGTTTTTCTATTTTAGTTTTTCTTGCAAACTTAATAATAGTTCCAATTTATTCTCTTATCATATCCTTAGGTTTTCTCATGGGTCTTGGAATTTTTCCAGGTTTGCTTGGAAGATTTCTAAATCTGTTAATGAATGCTACTTATGGACTTGAAAGTATCCTGCTTTCTAAGGGGTCAATATTTTTAACATTAAAAGCCTTTAAGTTCGAATATATTTTTATCTACTACATCTTGCTTCTTGTAATTTTGAATAGGAGAAAGCTAGATGAAATCATTAGGCCTAACTTAAAAATAATAGAAATTTATGGGGCACTTGTATTTTTATTAATGGGCTTTGGCATATACAGAGACCTTATGACCTTTGAGATAAGTCAGCTCTATATAGACCAGGGGGACTGTGCCTTAATTTCATATAAGGGAAGGAATTATCTCATTGATACTGGTGGGGCTAGGTTTGATAATAAAATTGCAGAAAAGTATTTATTTCCAAGCCTAAGGCTAAGGGGTATTACTAGAATAGATGGGATTTTTATTTCCCACTTTGATGAGGATCACTTTGGCAACTTAAATAAAATCTTAGAAAACTATAAGGTAAAAAATATTTTTATAAATCATCTTCCAGAAGATTTAAGTATCTTAGAAGAGGGAGAAAAATATTCAAAAATTATCAAGCTTTCTAAGGGAGATAAGATAAAACTTTTTAAGTACACAAGCATGGAAGTCTTGCTAGACAATGAAAGGAAGGAAGAAGAAAATGACAAGTCCATGGTCTTGCTCTTAGACCACAAGGGCTTTAAGACTCTTTTCACAGGAGATATATCAGCTGAAGTTGAGAGGGAAATTAATTCAAAGGTTGATTTGTTAAAAGTTGCTCATCATGGATCCAGAACTTCAACAAGTGATGATTTTTTAGAAAGGACAAGGCCAAAAATTGCAGTGATTTCGGCAGGCTATGAAAATTCCTATGGACATCCCCATAAAGAGAGTCTGGAGAATTTGGAAAAACATGGTATCATATACTATGTTACCTTAAGAGACGGGGAAGTTGATTTTAAAATTTTGGGAAATCAGTTTAAAATAGAAAGAAATAATAGGGAAGAGGATTACAAATTTTATTTGCTTCTCATTATTTTAAACACAAGCTTATTATATATTGTGGCGAGGAAAAATTATGAACTACAAAAAAATCTACAGAGATAGCGACCACTCTGGAGCCTACTTATTTTTGGGACCAGAAAAATATTTAATGGAAAATGCAGTGGGCTACTTAATAAATAAATATGTAAAGGGGACTGAAGCCTTTAACTACACCAAGTTTAAGGGAAGTGAAGTTAAGCCAGAGGATATTATCTCAGCTTGCGAGACCTATCCAGTAATGAATGACAAAAAAATTGTTCTTGTTCGGGATGTAGTGGACTTCTTAGGGGAAAATGAATTAAAAGATTCCTTCTATGAATTTTTAGATAACTTATCTGACTTTGTAGTTTTAATTTTTTGGGATACTGCAAACATCAAAAAAACTACAAAATTTTATAAGGCCTTTAAGAAAAAAGATAGGGACATGGACTTTGCAAAGTTAAACCCTGTGGACCTAAACAATTTTATTAAAGGCTACTTCATTAGGAAGGGAAAGGAAATAAGTCAAAGTGAAGTTTCTCTTTTTATAGGAGAGAGTGGTTACAATTCAAAAAATGAAGATGTAAGCCTCCTAGACCTCAAGACCGAAATGGATAAGATTGCCTCTCATGCCAAAAATAAAAAAATTTCACGAGAAGATATATCCAGCACAATAACTGAAAACATAGATACAAATATCTTTAAGTTTTTAGATGCCATGATGGGGAGGAAGAGAGAAGAATCATTAAAGGAACTTCACAATCTCTACAAGTTAGGAGAGCCATCTCTAAAGATTTTTACCATGATAATTAGGCAGGTTAAAAATTTATTATCCTATAAGATTTTATCTACAAAAAACATAAGTCAAAATGATATTATGAATAAGATGGAAGTAAAAAATTTCGAGTTAAAAAAAATAAGAGGCTTTGAGAGAAACTTCTCAAAAGAATTTTTAATTGATTTTTATGAGGAACTAATTAAGACTGATGAACTTTTTAAAACTTCCTCCATTGATGAAAAATTAATTATGGAAACTTTAATTGTAAAATATTGTAATAAGAATTAGAATTTGCAAGACTTCTTGAAAATCTCTTGCAATGATTTATAATTCGTGGTAAAATAGCAAAAGCGTTAAATATTGGAGGTGAAATAATGGCAAATATTAAATCAGCTATCAAGAGAATTGATGTTGCTAGAAGAAATTCTGAACAAAACAAACCAATTAGAACTGAAATGAAAAATGCAGTTAAAAATTTTAGAGCAGCTCTTAATGAAGATAGAATTGACGATGCTAAAGAACTTCTTATTGTTGCAGATAAAAAGTTAAAGAAGGCTGCAAATAAAAATATAATCCACAAAAATCAAGCTTCCAGAAAGCTAAGTCGACTAGCTAAGGAACTTAACAGCAAGATCGCTGGCTAAGAGAAATTTTCCCGGGAAAGTTTCTCTTTTTTATTTTTGAGGTGAAAGATGAAAGCTAATAAAATATTATTTGTTTCAAATTTAATTTTTTTATTTTTATCCTTGTATTCATCTTACTCAAGAGGGAGAAGTGTCTTCCTTATATTTTCATTGGCATTTTTATTAAATGCAATTAGAGCAAAGAGGGCAATTAATAAATCAAAGAATGAAAATAAAAAAGAGAATAAAAAAGAGAATGAAAAAAGAGGTAGATAATTTTATCTACCTCTTTTTGTGTGGAAATCTATTTAAAGAAATCTAACTCAACTTGGTTGGAAAGGTCACGTCCCTTTTTCGTAAGCCTTAAATTATTATCTTCTAATAGAATTAAATTTGATTTTAAATTTTTTTCTATTTCTTTATCATAAATTTTTACAAAGTCTTCATTAAATTTTTTATCGAACTCATCTAGGATTACACCAGAGTTAAGTCTCAGTCCCATCATAATAAATTCATTCATCCTATCAGCTTTACTTAAGTTCTCTGAGAAGCCTATAGGTTTTTCATTTTTATCAAGAGCCTCATAATAATCTTTAAAGTTATAATAATTTGTGTATCTCAAATTTCCAATATTTGATGAAGCAGAAAGTCCAAAGGAATTATAATCTCTTAGCTTCCAATAAGCCATGTTGTGACGACACTCATGGCCTTCTTTGGCAAAGTTGGAAATTTCATATTGCTTGAGACCAATTTTTTCTAGCTCATCAACTACATAGTGATACATCTTTCTGTCTTCGTCTTCAGTGGGAAAGGATAGAGGAGACTTCTCATGATCTCTAAAAAGTTTAGTCCCTTCTTCTAAAATAAGTGAGTAATAAGAAATATGTGGAAGATTTAATTCTCTTACTTCCTTTATTGACTCTTCGATGTCAGAAAACTTTTGACCAGGTAGGGCAAGCATTAAATCTAAATTTATATTTTCAAAACCAGCTGACCTGGCATTTTCTATAGCCCTATAAATATCATCTTTTTTGTGAATTCTTCCAATTCTTTTTAAAATCTCTTCGTTAAATGATTGGGCGCCTATAGAAATTCTATTTATCCCATAAGAAAAGTATTCCTCAGCTTTTTCTCTAGTTAGAGAGTTTGGGTTGGACTCTATACTTATTTCTCTGTTATCGGAAAAATTATAGGCAGATAAGTCATCCATAATTTCTTTTATAAATCTTGAGTCAACTGAAGAGGGTGTTCCACCTCCAATAAAAACAGTGTCAATTATCTTATCTTTTAAAAAGTCTTCGTTTAATTTAATTTCTTTTCTCAAATATTTAAAATATTTTTCTACTTTAGGTTCACTTAAAAGAGAAGAGCAGAAGTCACAATAGTGACATCTACTCTCACAAAAGGGTATATGAATATAAATTGAAATTTTATTTGTCTTCATCATATTTTAAAACAGATAAGAAGGCATCTTGTGGTATGTCTACGCTACCCACAGTACGCATTCTCTTCTTTCCTTCTTTTTGCTTTTCAAGAAGTTTTCTCTTTCTCGAAATATCTCCACCATAACATTTTGCAAGTACGTCCTTTCTAAGGGCACGAATTGTTTCTCTTGCAATGATTTTATTTCCAATTGCAGCTTGGATTGGCACTGCAAATTGGTGTCTTGGGATTACGTCCTTTAATTTTTCACAAACATTTCTTGCGCGAGTGTAGGCAGAAGATTCATGAACAATTAGTGAGAAGGCGTCCACAAGCTCTTCATTAATAAGGATATCCAACTTAACAAGATCAGATTTTTCATATCCAATTAATTCGTAGTCATAAGATGCATAGCCACGAGTTTTTGACTTTAAGGCATCAAAGAAGTCATAAATAACTTCGTTAAGTGGCATGTGGTAGGTAATAAGGGCTCTAGTTTCTTCTAGGTATTCCATATTCTTAAAGACACCACGTCTGTTTTGACAAAGTTCCATAACTTGACCAACGTAATCTGTTGGAGTCATAATCTCTGCCTTGACAATAGGTTCTTCCATGTATTCTATCTCTGTTGGGTCAGGAAGGTTTGATGGATTTTGAATTGAAATCATCTCACCATTTTTTTTCATTACATTGTATATAACTGATGGAGCAGTAGTGACAATATTTAAGTCAAACTCTCTCTCAAGTCTTTCTTGGATGATTTCCATGTGAAGTAGACCTAAGAAGCCACACCTAAAACCAAAGCCAAGAGCAACCGAAGTTTCAGCTTCAAAGTCAAGAGCAGCATCATTTACCTGAAGTTTTTCTAGGGCTTCACGAACGTTGTTGTACTCTTCGCCTTCGCCAGGGTAAACACCACAGAAGACCATAGGCACAACTTTTTTATAGCCAGGCATTGGATCTTGCGCCCTATTATTCTTAAGAGTTATTGTGTCCCCAACTCTTGCGTCTTTAACATTTTTAATAGAAGCAGTTATGTAGCCAACTTCACCAGCACTTAAAGAGTCAAGAGGTATGTGGCCATTAGATGTAACACCAACTTCAACAACCTCAAAGGACTTGCCGGTTGCCATCATGGTTATTTCGTCTCCAGGTTTAACTGACCCATCAACAACTCTAACGTCACAGATAACTCCCTTGTAAGAATCGTAGAAGGAGTCAAAGATTAAAGCCTTAAGAGGAGCATTATGGTCTCCACTTGGTGCAGGCACCTTATCAATAATTGCGTGAAGAACATCGTCAATACCAATGCCTTCCTTTGCAGAGATAAGTGGAATTCCTTCTGTATCAATGCCAATAATATCTTCAATTTCTTCTTTAATTTCATCAGGTCTAGCACTTGGTAGGTCAATCTTATTTATTACTGGTACAAGTTCAAGGTCTTGGTCAACTGCAAGATAAACATTGGCTAGAGTTTGAGCTTCAACACCTTGGGCAGCATCAACAACAACTATGGCTCCCTCGCAAGCTGCAAGAGAACGAGAAACTTCATAGTTAAAGTCTACGTGGCCTGGAGTGTCAATAAGGTTTAAAATATATTCTTGTCCGTCTCTGTCGTCTTTATAGATTAACCTTACTGCCTTTAATTTAATTGTAATTCCTCTCTCACGCTCTAGGTCCATGGAGTCAAGAACTTGTTGTTCCATTTCTCTCTTTGTAAGCATGCCTGTTGATTCGATTAGTCTGTCGGCAAGAGTAGATTTTCCGTGATCAATGTGTGCTATTATTGAAAAATTTCTAATATTTTTCTGATTTCTCAAATTTTTACCTCCGATTTCATGGGGATTATATATTTTAAATTTTTCCTCTATTACTTAGAGGTAAAATCCTATAAACTGCTGCTGATTTTATTCTTTTCTTTTCAATTGGTCCAAAGTATCTGGAGTCAATGCTCATGCCAGGAAGTCTGTTGTCTCCCATAACAAAGTATTCATCATCTTTTAATGTAAAGCTTTCAACATCAGACTCTGTATAATCTGTTGAAGTATAAGTTTCTTCCAAAACTTTTCCATTTAATATAACTTGTCCATCTTTAAATTCTATTGTGTCGCCAGGCTTTCCAATTAATCTCTTAATATAATTCCTGTTGTCATTAGGCGCATCTATTACCACGATTTCTCCACGAGGCAGGTCAGTGTATCTCTTGTAAGAAAGGCAGAGCAATTTATCTCTTTCGTTTAAAGTTGGATGCATAGACTCTCCATTAACTACAGCTATATTAAAAATAAAAGTTCTCACAAAAAGTGCAATTAAAACTGCAGCTACAATTGTAAGAATAAAAGATAGGGTTTCGTTTTTTTTCAATGTGATCATCTCCAATTTCTAATTTTATCATAAATAAGGAAAAGATTGGATAACTATTTATCTTATACAGCATGAGTATGTTGTAATAAATTAAAATTACTTAGGTTAAAATTAATTGATTTTTAAATAGAAGTTTGAATTAAATTTTTTTAAATTAGAAGTTTATGAAAAAAATTTTTTATAACTTAGTGAAGAGAGATAACTTTAGACACAGAGACTATGAATAATTTAAATTATAACATGTCTCTATGTATCAAGAAGATAAAATGAAATTCTTAAGTTTTAAAAACTTCTTTTAATTTTTGTGTTAAAGAAAAAAGTTTATGAGGAAGCGAAGGACTTTATAAAAATTTAAAGTTATTTCCTCTTATGACTTAATAAACTTTCGAAAATAATTTTTAAAACTCTGTAGAGGGGAAATAAAAAATAAAACAAAACAAATTAAGTGCAAGAACTAATAAAAATTTGTAAACTTAGGATATTTTAAAATTTAAAATCTTATAAATTTCCCAGATAAAATAAGGGAATATAAGAAAGTCAAAAAAAGTCAAAAATATTTTTAAATTTCCTTGACAAAGTATTAGGCGTGAAGTATTATATAGATAGATTAGCACTCGATGTTAATGAGTGCTAACAAAGGAGGAGTTATGGATACTAGAAAAATTAATATTTTAAATGCCATAATTGAGGCGTATATAGATATGCCGACTCCAGTTGGTTCACGAACTCTTTCCAAAGATTACGACCTTGGAGTTAGTTCAGCGACTATAAGAAATGAAATGGCAGATCTTGAAGATCTAGGTTTTTTGAATAAGCCACATCAGTCAGCGGGAAGAATTCCATCAGACAAGGCTTACCGCTTCTATGTTGATGAACTTTTTAAAAACTTCAATAGTTTCCACGACATAGATGCCTCAAGAAAAATCATGGAGAGACTTTTATTGACTTCTAGAAATCATGAAGATTTTTATAAAAATGCAGTCAATCTCCTAGCTAACTTAAGTTCTTGTACGGCTTATCTCATAGCACCACAGAAGGCCGATACAAAAATCAAAAGACTTACTCTAGTAAAGCTTGATGATTTTACAGCCCTGTTAGTTCTCATTGGGGACAAGGGAGTTATTGAGAAGTATTTTTTAGAAATCGAAAATATTTCTGATGAAGATTTTCATATAATAGAGAAGGTCTTAAATGAAAAAATGTCGGGAATAGATTTTAATGAAATTGAGTCACTTAAGATTTCACTTTCAGAGGACATGATAAGACATGGAAAATTTATTTCTGATCTTGTAAAAATTGCTAGTCAATTTAATAAAAAGGTGTCTTCCATTGACATTTATTATGACGGTCTTACAAATATTTTAAACTTTGATGAATATAAGGACCTAGACAAGGCTAGAGATTTTATGGGCCTAGTAGAAGATCGGGACAGCTTATTTCAAATCCTAAAAAATGACACTTTCACCAGTGATGTTGAAGTTATTATTGGATCAGAAAATAGCGCAAGTCTCATGAAGGAAAATACTATTATAAGAGCTCCCTTCGCTAAGGAACATGGAATCTATGGAAGTATTGGAATCATTGGACCAGTTAGAATTGATTACATGAAATTGGTCAAAGTCGTTAAGATTTTTAGCGACGCAGTGAAAAGTGGATTGAAAGAAATGTGAGGGAGTACATGACGAATGAAGATATAAAAAAAGATGATTTACAAAATGATGAAGATATAGATATGAAAGATGAAAATCTTGATCTTAATGATGAAGCTGAAGTAGATGCTTCTGATGATGAAAAGTATCAAGATTTAATGGATAAATTTATGAGACTTCAAGCAGACTTCTCCAACTACAAGAGAAGGACTGAGGCACAAAAGTCTGAGTATGTTGAGCTTGGAGTTAAGAAAATTGCAAATGACCTACTTCCTGTCATAGATAACTTTGAGAGAGCTTTGGACTCTATAAAGGACAAGGACTCAACCTATGAAGGAATATTAATGATAAAAAATCAACTTACTGACGTACTTGCTAAAGACGGCATAGTTGAAATGGACGCATTGGGAAAAGAATTTGATCCAATATATCATCACGCAGTACTCACTGAAGATTCTGATGAATACGACAGTGGTTATGTTATAGAAGTATTGCAAAAGGGTTATTTAATTAACGATAAAACACTAAGACCTGCAATGGTCAAAGTTTCACAATAAGAATTTTAGGAGGAAATATATATGGGAAAAATAATTGGTATTGACTTAGGAACAACTAACTCTGCAGTAGCAGTAATGGAAGGTGGAGAATCTGTAATAATTCCTAACATTGAAGGTAACAGAACTACTCCTTCAGTAGTAGCTTTCACAAAAGATGGCGAAAGATTAGTAGGTGAAACTGCTAAGAGACAAGCAATCACAAACTCTGATAGAACAATCTCTTCTATTAAGAGACATATGGGTTCAGATTTTACTGTAAAGATTGATGACAAAACTTATACTCCACAAGATATTTCAGCTATGATTTTACAAAAATTAAAGGCTGATGCTGAATCTTATCTTGGCGAAAAAATTACAGAAGCTGTTATCACAGTTCCAGCATACTTTACAGATGCTCAAAGACAAGCAACTAAGGATGCAGGAAGAATTGCAGGACTTGATGTAAAGAGAATTGTAAACGAACCAACTGCAGCAGCACTTGCTTATGGAGAAGACAAGGACAAGGATGCACAAACTGTTATGGTTTATGACCTTGGTGGTGGTACATTTGACGTATCTATCCTTGAACTTTCTGATGGTGTATTTGAAGTACACGCAACTCGTGGTAACAACAAACTTGGTGGAGATGACTTCGACAATAGACTAATTGATTATATTGCTGAAGAATTTAAAAAAGAAAATGGAATTGATCTTAAGGCTGACAACATGAGTCTACAAAGACTAAAAGAAGCAGCTGAAAAGGCTAAGAAGGAACTTTCTTCTACTATGTCAACAAATGTCAACCTTCCATTTATCACAGCTTCACAAGCTGGTCCACTTCACTTAAATATGGACATCACTCGTGCTAAGTTCGACGAACTTACAGCAGACCTTGTTAAGATGACTGAAGGACCTGTTAAGGATGCTTTAAAGGATGCAGGACTTTCTGCAAACGAAATAGACAAAGTTCTTCTAGTTGGTGGTTCTACAAGAATTCCAGCTGTTCAAGAATGTATTAAGAAGTTAACTGGAAAAAATCCTCAAAAGGATATTAACCCAGACGAATGTGTAGCTCTTGGTGCAGCTATCCAAGGTGGAGTTCTTTCTGGAGATGTTAAGGACTTACTTCTTCTTGACGTAACACCACTTTCTCTAGGAATTGAAACAATGGGTAACATTACAACAAGACTTATTGAAAGAAATACAACTATCCCAACTAAGAAGTCACAAATATTTACAACTGCAGCAGACAATCAAACTTCTGTAGAAATTCACGTACTTCAAGGTGAAAGACAAATGGCAAAAGACAACGTAACTCTTGGTAGATTTACACTTGACGGTATTGCACCAGCAAGAAGAGGCGTGCCACAAATTGAAGTAACATTTGATATTGATGCAAATGGTATTGTAAATGTAAGTGCTAAGGACATGGGTACTGGTAAAGAACAACACATCACAATTACATCTTCAACTAACTTAAACGAAGAAGAAATTGAAAAGAAAGTTAAGGAAGCAGAAATGTATGCTCAAGAAGATGCTAAGAAGAAAGATTTAATTGAAGCTAGAAACAACGCTGACTCAATGATTTACCAATCTGAAAACACACTTAAGGATGTTGAAGGAAAGATTTCTGATGC
Source organism: Peptoniphilus genitalis (assembly GCF_023614525.1). Taxonomy (GTDB): domain Bacteria; phylum Bacillota; class Clostridia; order Tissierellales; family Peptoniphilaceae; genus Peptoniphilus_A; species Peptoniphilus_A genitalis. The sequence goes on along the minus strand of NZ_CP097885.1, from coordinate 165,392 downwards.
AGATAAGACTAAGATTGAAGAAGCAATCAAGGGACTTAAAGATGTAAAAGATGGTGAAGATCTTGAAGCTATTAAGTCTAAGACTGAAGAATTAACTCAAGCTTTCTACGCAATTTCAGAAGAAATTTATAAACAACAAGCTGGTCAAGGTCAAGCTGATGGCTCTCAAGCACATGCTGATGACGATGTAGTTGACGCTGACTATGAAGTTGTAGATGAAGATGAAGAATAATAATTAAATAAAAATGTTGCAGTTTCGGCTGCAACTTTTTTTATGTAGAAAATTATATTGTATTTGATAAATTAATTTTTTACACTCAAATATCTTTTAAAATTTGAATTTAGCTTTATTTTTTCTAGTTTTTATATTAGAATATAGAACTATTGAGGTGGAAGATGAGAAATTTTTATGAAATTCTTGAAGTTGAAAAAAATGTAACTAAAGAAGAGTTAAAGAGATCTTATAAGAAGCTTGCTAAAAAGTATCACCCGGACCTAAATCCAGGAGATGAAGTTGCTGAGGCAAAGTTTAAAGAAATATCCTATGCCTATGAAGTTCTAGCAGATGATGAAAAAAGACAAATCTACGATGTCTATGGCGAAGAAGGACTTAAGGGCAACATGGGTGGATCTGGAGGAAGTGGCTTTGGAGGTTTCTCAGATATCTTTGATGACATATTTGATATTTTTGGCGGCTCAAGATCCAATAGATATGAATACGCAAACAGAAAAGACATGCCAAAGAAGGGACCTGATGCAAGAGTAGACGTAACCCTTGATTTCTTTGAAGCAATATTTGGAGTGGAAAAAGAAATTTCTGTTAAGGTTAGGGAAGAGTGTTCCCATTGTCACGGCAGCAAGATGGAACCAGGAAGTGAAAAGCATACTTGTGAAACTTGCCATGGTTCAGGTCAAGTTACTTCAGAACAAAACACACCATTTGGTAGGTTTGTGAGGACTTCAGCTTGTGAAGACTGTAATGGAACAGGCGAAGTTATAGAAGAGCCATGTAAAGAATGTGGTGGAAGAGGAAGCAAGGTAAGAACTAAGAAGTTAAAAGTCAACATCCCTAAGGGAGTTGACACTGGAAACATAATTTCACTTAGGAATCAAGGTTCTGTTGGTGAAAATGGTGGCGAAAATGGAGACATCTTCGTCTATATTAGGGTTAGATCAGACGCAGTCTTCAAGAGAGAAGGCAATGACATCTACCTAAATATTCCAATTTCTTATTCAGATGCAGTTCTTGGAGCAAAGATTAAAGTACCAACTCTTGAGAAAATTGTTGACTATGATATTCCTAAAGGGACTACAGGCGGAACAGTTTTTAGACTAAAGGGAGAAGGAGTTCCTTATGTCAATAGAGATAAACAAAGAGGGGATCTCTTCTTCAAGGTAGAGATTATTATTCCAAAAAAGGTAAGCGACGAACAAAGGAAACTTCTTGAAGAGTTAAGAGAAACTGAGCCAGAAGTTGCAGAAAATAAAAAATCATTTTTAGATAAGTTAAAGAAATTATTTGATTAATGCGGATCATTGATTCGCATTTTTTAAATTGTATAAAGAAATTATCTATAATATAATGAAACAAGGTGATTAGATGAAATACATTGAAATGACAATAAATACTTCAAAGGATAAAAAAGATATCATTGAAGGAATTCTATTTGACTATGGAATTTATACGACAGAAGAAATTTCTAGCGATATAGTTGATGAGCTAGACCAAGATGAAAAGGACTGGGACTTTATTGATTACCCTCTTTTAAATTCAAAGGAAGGTGTGTTTGCTCTTAGGGTTTATCCAGAAAATATGGAAGATGCAAATAATTTAAAGGCTGAGCTAAATGAAAAAAATCTTGGACAATGTCTTTTAGAAGAAAAGGACGACGAAGACTGGGCGAATAATTGGAAAAAATATTACAAGCCACTAGAAATTGGTGAAAAGCTTGCTATTGTTCCTGAGTGGGAAGCTTATGACAATGACAAGAGAATAGTAATTAAAATAAATCCTGGCATGGCATTTGGAACAGGAACTCATGAATCAACTTATATGTGCCTTGAACTTTTAGAGAGATATGTAAATAAAGATGACGAGATCTTTGATATAGGTTGCGGGTCAGGCATTCTTGCCATAGCTGCTTTAAAACTTGGAGCAAAGAGAGCCCTTGCTGTTGATATTGATGACAAGTGTATTGATGCTTCACATGAAAATGCAGATCTAAATAATCTTGAAGACAAGATGGACATCAAAAAGGGAAATCTTCTTGATGTTGTAAAGGGAAGAGCCGACTTAATTGTTTCCAACATAATTGCAGAGATAATCGTTGATGAAATTAAAAATCTTAAGAACCACATGGATAAGGGTGGAATTTTTATAACTTCAGGAATTATAAAAGAGAGAAGGCAAATGGTTATTGATGCCCTAAAAGAAAATGGATTCGAAATTATTGACGAATTAGAAAAAAATAATTGGGTTGCCATTGTAGGAAGTTTAAATGTATAGATTTTTTGAAGATAGAGAGTTTCAAGGCAATACGAATTTAAAAGAAGAAACTCTTCACCACTTAAAAAATGTAATAAGGATAAAGGACGGGGAAGTCTTTCAAGTTGTTTTTGAGGATGGTATTTTTTCTTTTGCTTATGAAGATGAAAAAATAAAAAATCTTGGGGAAGTACTAGAATCCAATGAATCTAAGGTTAGACTGTCCTTATTTTTTGGAGTCCTAAAAAATAATAAGTCTGAAGATGTTTTAAGGCATGCCACAGAAATTGGAGTTAGTGATTTTTATCCTGTTATTATGGACAGGTCTATCTCAGATATTTCCAAGAAAAAAGAAAAGAAATTGGAAAGATTTCAAAAAATTGTGGAATCAGCTGCAAAGCAATCAAAACGAGATGTCATACCTATGGTTCATGACATAATAAAGACAGATGATATTTTAAATTTTTCTGGCGATTTAGTTTTATGTTATGAAGATGAAAACAAGACACAATTGGGCGAGGTAACAAAGGCTCTTAGCAAAAACATAGGACTTGTTATTGGACCAGAGGGTGGTATATCAGAAAGAGAACTTGAATTATTAAGTGAAGCTAAAAAAGTAGGGCTTGGAAGGAGAATTCTCCGAGCAGAGACTGCAGCTTTAACAGCTTCTTTTTATATAATACACGCAAAGGAGTGTGAGTAATGGAAAAAACTTTTTCAATTTTAACTCTTGGCTGCAAGGTTAACCAATATGAATCTGAAGCCATGAGCGAACTCTTTGAAAGTAGGGGATACAGACAAGTTGAAAATGATGACTTTAGTGATGTTTATATAGTTAATACTTGCACAGTTACAAATTTATCAGATAGAAAATCAAGACAATTTATTAGAAAATCTAAGAAGAATAATCCAAACTCAGTTGTTGCAGTTGTGGGTTGTTATTCACAAGTTTCTCCCGAGGAAGTTAAAAGCATTGAGGGAGTTGATGTTGTCGTTGGAACAACAGAAAGAAATAGAATTGTAGATTTAATAGAAGAGTCCAAGAAAAACAATGAAAAGATAAATATTGTTAAGGAATTAAAAAATGTTCGTGAATTTGCCAACACGACAAATTTTGATAGTAACAATAGGACACGTGCCTACATGAAGGTACAAGATGGGTGCAACAGATTTTGTACCTATTGCATCATTCCTTTTGCAAGGGGACCTATTAGGTCCAGGACAATTGAAGACTCAGTTAGAGAAGCAAGGACCCTTGCTGATAGGGGATTCAAGGAAATTGTATTAACAGGAATTCACATTGGTTCCTTTGGAATGGACCTTGGAGATATGAGATTAATTGACCTAATAGAAGCCATTGCAGAAGTTGATGGAATTGAGAGAATAAGACTTTCATCTGTTGAGCCACTTATTATAACAGATGACTTTATGGAAAGGGCAGTTAAGACTGGAAAGTTATGTGACCACTTCCATCTTTCTCTTCAAAGTGGATCAAACAATATCCTTAAAGCCATGAATAGACGATACACTCGTGAAGATTACATTGAAAAGGCGAATATCATCAGGAAGTATATGCCTCATGCAGGGCTTACAACAGATATAATTGTTGGCTTCCCTGGAGAAAGCCAAGAGGACTTTGAAGATTCAATGAAGATTGTAAAAGAAGTTGGCTTCTCAAGGATTCACGTCTTCAAATATTCAAAGAGAAAAAACACAAGGGCAGCTGTCATGAAAAATCAAATTGACGGAAATGTTAAAAAAGAAAGATCTGAAAAATTAATTGCTCTTGGAGAAGAATATCAAGAGATTTTTGAGAGAGAAAACATGAAGACGACACAGTCAGTTTTATTTGAAGAAAAACATGATGGAGTATATTATGGTTACACAACTAACTACATCAGGGTCAAGGCAAAATCTGAGGAAGATCTTACTAATAAAATCAAAAAAGTAAAAATCTTAGACACAGGCGAAATTGCAAATTGTGAAGTTCTTGGTGATTAAATGTTAAAGATAAGAGCTCATCACCTCTTGTGCACAGAAAACTTTGTAGGCGAGGGATATAGTGATGACTTTTCAAAAAATATGACGAGAGTTTTAAAGGAACTGAAAGAGAACCCAAAGGTTAAACTACTAGCTGATCTTGATGATATTTGTGGCTCTTGTCCAGAAAACCTTGGACATAGGTGCGAGAGTGACGACTTGGTAAAGTCCTATGACAGAAAAGTTTTAGAAGTATTAAATCTATCTAAAGATGAAATTTATTTATGGAAAGACATAAAAAAGCTTGCCTGTGATATAATATTTTCAAAGAATAGGCGAGAAGAAATTTGTGGAGAATGTCAGTGGAATGAACTCTGCAAAGATGTTGAAGCCAAAAGGAGGTAAGGATGGACTGTTTATTTTGTAAAATAATCAAGGGAGAAATTCCTTCAACAAAACTTTATGAAGATGAACTTGTGTATGCTTTTAGAGACATAGACCCACAAGCACCTACTCATTTTTTAATCGTTCCAAAGGAACATATATCATCAGCAGATGATCTAGATGAAAATCACAAAGAACTTATAGGTCACATCTTCTTAGTTGCAAAGAAACTTTGTGCTGAGGAAGGTCTCACTAAGGGTTACAGGATCGTAAACAATTGCAAAGAAGACGGAGGTCAAACTGTAGATCACCTTCACTTCCATGTACTTGGAGGAAGAAGCTTAAATTGGCCACCAGGTTGATAAAAATTTTTACTAAAGCCGGGATTAATGTCCTGGCTTTTCTTATTACGGTTTTTAAATTTGAAACTACTAAAAAATTTTTGATAATTTAATTTGAGAATTGTAACAGTTTTTAACTTTTGGCACTATTAAACATTGCGTTTATGTAATATACTTAAGATAATTGTTATTTGTTGGAAAATATATTTTTAAAGAAGGAAGATGGTTTATGAAATTAGGATTTGTTGATGTTGGCGGAGGAACTCGTGGAATTTATGGAGCAGGGGTCTTTGATTATTTTATGGAAGAGAGAATAAGTGGTGACTACTTCATTGGAGTTTCTGCTGGAGCTGCCAATGGTGCCTCCTTCCTTGCCAATCAACCAAGAAGGAATTTTGTTTTTTATAATAATTATGCTTTTAGAAAAGAATATATGAGCTTAAAAAATTATTTAAAAACGGGTTCATATATTGATTTAGATTATATTTATTCGGACTTAAGTGCATCAAATGGAGAAAATCCACTTGACTATAAAACTATGATGGAAAATCCAATGGAATTTGAAATAGTTGCAACAGATGCTAGAACAGGAAGGCCAAAATATTTTAATAAGAATGACCTTATTATTGATGAATATGATCCAATTAAAGCATCCTGTTGTGTTCCAGTCCTTTGTAAGCCTTACGTCATAAATAAGGTTCCCTATTTTGATGGAGGTCTGTCAGACCCAATACCTTTTAAAAGAGCCTTTGAAGCAGGTTGTGATAAGGTGATTCTTATACTTACAAGACCTAAGGATTACTTTAGGGAAAAGAGAAAAGACAAAAAGTTTGTTAGAATACTGAGGAGAAACTACCCAAGACTTTCAAAAACTTTTGCAAAAAGATATGAAGTTTACAACCAAAGTCTCAGGGAAGCTATTGAACTTGAAAAAGAAAATAAAATAATAATTGTTGCACCAAGTGACATAGGAAATTTAAAAACTCTTAGTCAAGACCATGAACAGTTAGAGAATTTATATGAAATGGGGAGAAGGGACGCAAAAAAAGTCTTAAGCTTGGAAAATATAAATAAGAGTTGATGAAATGAAAATCATAAAAGAAAAATTAAAAAAATTTGAAGATGAAGAAAATATAGACTTAAGTGAAAGTGAAAAAAATGTAAAAAATAGATTCAAAAAAATTCAGATTGTTGCCCTGATTTCTTTTTTGTCCATAATTATACTTTTGATTTTTAATCGAAGCGGAAATATGTCCATTGAATCCATAATAGAAAGTGCTAGTGGCAATCCTATAAAATCTATAATTTCTCTTTTGAGCCTTTTTGCAGTAAAGAGTCTTACAATAATAGTCCCAATAGGGTCTCTTTATCTTGCAAGTGGAATTATCTTTGAACCACTAAAGGCAGTATTAATAAATTATCTTGGTCTATCAATTACACTTACAATACCTTTTATATTGGGAAGATGGTCTGGGGCAGAGGAGATGGATTATTTAAGGAAAAAATATCCAAAGCTTAAAAAGCTAATAGAAATGCAAAAGAAAAATGAATTTCTAGCAAGCTTTCTAATAAGACTTATTGGATGGTTTCCTTGCGATATTCTTAGCTTCTACTTTGGTGCCTGTAAGACCAACTACATAAAGTATATAACTTCATCACTACTAGGAGCATCAATTGGAGTTATTATTAGTACTTTTCTGGGAGATGTAATTTTAAATCCACTTTCTTGGCAATTTATGGGCTTAATTCTAATAAAGATTTTAATTTCTGCTTCTGTTATAGGTATAACTTATAGGGTGAATAAAGATAAGTAAAATAAAAATAATGAGCTTAAAAATCTTACTGATGAAGGTATATAATTTTAAATAAAACTGAAAACTTTTCATAGGAATAATTAAAGATCAAAATAGAAAAATTTTATTGAAGTTTTGGGATTTATAGAGTATAATAAACCTAAATTGGCCGCGAGGCTATACTCTTTTCTACGAGAGGAGGTTAAAAAATGTCCGAAATCAGGGTTGGTGAAAATGAATCTTTAGACAATGCTCTAAAAAGATTCAAAAGACAATGTGCCACTAGTGGAGTTCTCAAAGAAGTAAGAAAAAGAGAACATTACGAAAAACCAAGTGTTAGAAGGAAGAAAAAATCCGAAGAGGCACGCAGAAAAAAACACAGATATTAAAGAGGGTGTTCTTATGTCTCTAAAAGAGAGACTCATGGCAGACCTAAAGGATGCTATGAAAAATAAAGATAAACTTCGAAAAGATGTTATCACCATGGTTCGTGCAGCTATTAAACAAAAAGAAGTAGATGAACGAGTTGAGCTTGATGACAGTGATATTGAAAATATCATTGGCAAACAGCTAAAAGAGAAAAAATCGTCAATTGAGGAATTTAAAAAGGGTAATAGAGAAGACTTGGTTGAACATACAAACCAAGAAATTGAAATATTACTTGATTACTTACCTGAGCAATTATCAGATGAAGAATTAAAAGGAATCATACAAAAAGTAATTGACGAAAATGAAATAACATCAATGAAGGATATTGGAAAATTAATGAAAAACGTCATGCCATTAATTAAGGGCAAGGCAGATGGTAAGCAAGTTAATGCTATTGCCAAAGAATTATTAAATTAAAACTCGGGGAATTTCCCTGGGTTTTTTTTTACAATTTTTTTGATTTTCAAAGTTAAACTTTAAAATATTAGAAATTTAATTTTTATATTTTACTAGTAAGGAGACATTTATGAGTGATAGAGATTATTTAAGAAAACATAAGGAAGAACTTCCTGTCATTGCTATATGCTATGATTTTGATAAGACGCTGACACCTAATGAGATGCAGGCTCAAGGATATATTCAATCTTTAGGTTATGAAGTAGAAGAATTCTGGAATAAATCAAATGGGATGGCAGCAGACAATGATATGGATGAGAACTTGTCTTATATGTATATGATGGTAAACGAGTTTAAAGATCATCATAAGTTAGATAGAAAAACTTTGGAGGCTTATGGAGCTGAAGTTCAATTGTTTTCAGGAGTTAATGATTGGTTTAAACGTATCAGAGATTATGGGTTAAAGAGAGGAGTTCTTGTAGAGCATTATATAATATCCTCTGGAATTAAAGAGATGATTGAAGGGACAGAAATTGCAAAAAATGGTGAGTTTGAAAAAATTTATGCAAGCTCCTTTTACTTTGATGACAAGGGTATAGCGAGATGGCCAGCTCAAGTAGTTAACTACACAAACAAAACTCAGTTTCTTTTTAGAATTCAGAAGGGAACTTTAGATATTAACGATCCAGGTATAAATGATTATTTTCCACCTGATGAGATTAGGGTTCCCTTTAGAAATATAATTTATATTGGAGATAGCGACACTGATATTCCATGCATGAAGTTAGTAAACACTTATGGTGGATTTTCTGTAGGAGTTTATAATCCCGACCACTCTAAAGAGAAAGTTTATAGGATGATTAAGGACAATAGAATAAAATATTTTGCACCTGCCGACTATAGAGAAAACCAAGAATTAGATCTAATAATAAAAAATATTATAGAGAGAACAGTTTTTAATGAAAAGCTAGAGTCAACCCATTATTCTTGTCTCAAGGAAGCTTCTGAATTTTAATAAATATTAATAATTTAAATTCCTAATCTTTTGTATAATTTAGATTATTGATAAAAATTTTGGGGTAAAATGTTAACAAGTGCAAAGGAGGTTAAATTGAAAAAACATAAAAATTTATTTTATAGTCTTCCACTTTTAATGCTTTTAATAAACTTTGTCTATGCACAAGGTGAAGGCATAAGATCTTTAGAAAGTATATTTTCTAATGATTATATTTTTGCTATTTTACTTATTGTGGCAATTGTAACAGCAGTTTTTGAAGTTTTGACACCAGGTTTTGGTATATCTGGAATTCTTTCAATAGCCTGCTTTATTGCCTTTTTTTGGGGATCTATAAAAATGGGGAATACAAACATTTTTGAAATCTCCTTATTTGTTATAGGCTTGCTCTTATTAGGCTTTGAAATAATGATACCAGGATTTGGAGTTGCTGGGGTCAGTGGGATTATTGCAGTTTCTGCAGGCTTAGTTTTGTCAATGAGCGACATTTATTTTGCTCTGTTTTCCCTTGCCCTTGCTCTAGTTATTGCATTAATTCTTGGATATGTGCTAGTTAAAAGAGGAATTAAATCTGAAGCAATCAATAGGCTTAGACTTTTTAAAGAAAGTTCTAGCGATAAGGGCTATGTAAGTGTTAAAGCTGAAGAGGTTTCGATGGGCGATATATTACTTACAAAAACTCCCCTTAGACCAACAGGTTATGCTATATTGGGAGATAGGAAGATAGAAGTAGTTTCAAATACTGGATTTATTGGAAAAGATGAATCAGTAGTTGTTGTTAGAATTAGTGGCGCAAGAGTTTACGTCGAAAAAAATTAGGAGGAATTATGTCATATTATCCAATTGGAAGTATCTTAATAATTGCAGTAATAATCATAGTGGTTTCCATGTTCTTGTCCTTCGTACCAGTGGGACTTTGGGTAACTGCTTTTTTCTCTGGTGTTAAAATCAAGATATCAGAGCTTATTGGAATGAAACTTAGAAGAGTTAAGCCATCAAGAATTGTTAGACCGGCTATAAAGGCAACTAAGGCTGGGCTTAATCTTGAAATAGCTAGTCTTGAAGCCCACTATCTTGCAGGTGGTAATGTCAATACTCTTGTAGATGCGCTTATAGCTGCACAAAGGGCAAACATACCTCTTCAATTTGAAAGGGCAGCTGCTATTGACCTTGCAGGTAGAGATGTTCTTGAAGCAGTTCAAGTTTCTGTAAATCCAAAGGTAATTGAAACACCAAATATTTCTGCTGTTGCTCAAGATGGTATTGAAGTTATAGTTAAGGCAAAGGTAACTGTAAGAGCCAACATAGAGAGACTTGTTGGTGGTGCAGGTGAACAAACTATTATTGCAAGAGTTGGAGAAGGTATTGTAACAACAGTGGGTTCATCAAAGAGTTATAAGTCAGTTCTAGAAAACCCTGATTCAATTTCAAGAGTTGTATTAGACAAGGGACTTGACTCAGGCACAGCTTACGAAATTTTATCTATTGATATAGCAGATGTTGATGTTGCAAGAAATATTGGTGCGAGATTGCAAACTGATCAAGCCGAAGCTGATAAGAGAATATCTGAAGCTAAGGCATCAGAAAGACGTGCTATGGCCCTTGCTCGTGAACAAGAAATGAAGGCTGAAGTAGAAGCCATGAGAGCAAAGGTAGTAGAAGCAGAGTCTCAAGTACCAATTGCAATGGCAGAAGCTTTAAAAAGTGGAAATCTTGGAGTCTTTGATTATTATAAGATGCAAAACATAAACTCTGATACTGATATGAGAAAGTCAATTTCAAAAATACCTGAAAAGAACCACAAAAAGGACAATAAATAATGGGATCTATTTTTAGTTTAGTAATTGCTATTATTTCTCTCATGCCGGCCATAATATTCATTGTTATTTTCAAAGTTATTTTAACTGTCCTTAACAGAGGAAAAAAGAAAATGACAGAGGATTTTTATGAAGCTGATAGAAATAATCCAAACTCTAAAAATATTCATGGTAACATGAAATCAGATTCAGAAAGTTTAATTGATGAAATCAAAAAAATAATCAAAGAAGAAAAAGAAAAAGAGAAAGAAAAAGATAAGAAGGAAACTTTAGGAAAAAGTATTAAAGAAATCTTTAAAGAAGAAAAGGATAATTCTGAAGATAAGCTTAGAGAAAAAAGTGATAAAAAACTTGTCAATAAAGACCCTATTTATGCCCAAAGAGAACTTAAAAAGAAACTTTTAGAAAAGAAATCTTTATCAGATAAAGATTTAAAAAATTCAAAATCTGAAGATAAGAAGGAAGTTTTAGAAGGTTCTCTTAATCTAGAGAAAATTCCTGACAAAATTTTTGAAAGTGAATTCATAAAAGAATGTGAATCAGACAGCGTTATTTATGAAGATGAAGAGGGTGAAAACTTTATTGGTGATTTCTTAAACTTTAATGAAGAAGATTTACCTAAAATTCAAATTTATAAAGAGATTTTCGATAAACCTTTAAGTCTTAGATAAATCAAGGCTTGCTTTCCATAATCTATGGAAAAGTAGGCCTTTTTGTGGTATTATTAAAGTCACGTTTAAGGGGGTATATTTTTGACAAAAATGGAAAAATCCATTGAAATTAATGATATAAATTTGATGTCAATTTTATTTGGAAAGCTAGATGAAAATATTGCTCTTATAGAAAAAGAACTAGGGCTTATTATTAAATCCAAGGCAGACAAGATTTTTATAAGTGGGGAAGAAGATATAGTTGAAGACGGGGCAGTTCTTTTAACAAACTTAGTTGAAACTGCTAGACAGCAAAATTCTTTAAGCTTATCAGATGTAAGATACGCGATTTCACTTATTAAAAATAATGAAAAGAGACCAGTGGCAGAGTTATTAAAAGATACCTTAGTATATACATCCATGGGTAAGCCCATACGAGCTAAGACTCTTGGTCAAAAGAGATATATTGACAACATAAACAATAATGACATTGTTTTTGGGATTGGACCAGCAGGTACTGGTAAGACTTATCTTGCCATGGCAGCAGCAGTTCGTGCCTTTAAAGCAAAAGAAGTTAACAGAATTATTTTGACAAGACCTGCTGTAGAGGCAGGAGAAAATTTGGGTTTCCTTCCTGGAGATTTACAAAATAAAGTAGATCCTTATTTAAGGCCCCTTTATGATGCATTATTTGAAATACTTGGACATGACACATATAACAATTTATTTGAAAAGGGACTTATTGAGGTTGCACCACTTGCTTACATGAGGGGTAGAACTCTTGATTCAGCCTTTGTTATCTTAGATGAGGCACAAAACACCACTAATGAACAAATGAAGATGTTTTTGACAAGACTTGGCTACGGTTCTAAGGCTATTGTCACTGGTGATGTTACACAAATAGACCTACCAAGAGGTAAGCAATCTGGTCTAAAGACTGTGCTAAAGATTCTTGATGGAGTAAAGGGAATTGGAATAACTTATCTAAATAAAAATGATATTGTTCGTCATGCCCTTGTTCAAAGAATAATTGATGCATACGAAAAATATGAAAAGACAAATGACAAGGCCAATAAAGTAATTGAGGCCAAGAAGTCAAAGAACTGGAGTAAATAATGGAAGTTTACTACGATGACAGGCAAGATGATATAGAAATAACTGATGAAATAAAATCATTAGTCGAAAAATCAATTGCTTCTGTTTTAAAAGTTGAAGGTCTTGATGATGAAGTTGAAGTATCTGTTTCTTTTGTTGGAGATGAAGAAATAAAGAACTTAAATAGGGACTATAGGGGAGTAGATAGATCTACTGATGTTCTATCTTTTCCCATGGATGATGAATTTATTATAGACAAGAGGATTCTTGGAGATGTTATAATAAACACAAGAAGAGTAATGGAACAAGCAGAAGAGCTTGGTCATTCTCATGAGAGGGAACTTTCTTATTTAACAGTACACAGTATTCTCCATCTCTTAGGATACGATCACATGGAAGATGAAGACAAAAGAGAAATGAGAGAAAGAGAAAAGTTATCCATGAAGGAACTTGAAATTTATAGGTGATTTTATGAAAAAAGGACGCTTTATTTCATCATTTAATTACGCAGTCCAGGGTATTATTTCTGTATTGAAAACAGAGAGAAACATGAAATTTCATTACCTTGCTGCTCTTGGAATTATAATCCTATCACTTTTTTTCGATATATCTTCTACAGAGTTTCTCTTAATGTTATTTGCCATTACGCTGGTTGTATTTGCAGAAATGATTAACACTGCAATAGAAAGGACTGTTGATTTAGTAGTTCAGGAGTACAATCCTATTGCAAAGTATATAAAGGATGTATCAGCGGGAGCAGTTTTAATTACAGCATTAAATGCAGTTATCGTTGCTTACTTAGTATTTTATGACAAGTTTGCTTCTTTTGGGGATTTGCTTCTATTTAAAATAAAGAATATGCCAAATCACTTGGCCTTTGTATCCTTGCTTATCATTATTATAGCAACAGTTGGTGCCAAGCTTTTGATGGCTAAGAAAAGTGGAGGTACATATTTCCAAGGAGGCGGCCTAAGTGGTCACTCGGCAATTTCTTTTTGTGCTGCCACAATTATAACTATGATAGCAGAAAATTCTCTTGTGACACTTTGCTCCTTTGGGCTGGCTTTTCTCGTTGCAGAAAGTAGGGTAGAAGGTAAAATTCACAAGGTTTCCGAAGTTATAGTTGGAGCAATCCTTGGGATTTGTGTAGCAATATTTGTTTTTAAGGTAGTTGGTTAAATGGAATATAAAAAATTAATTGAACTTGCTATTGATGCAAGAGATAATATGACATATACGCCTTACTCACACTTTAATGTGGGTTGTGCAGTTGAGATGGAAGATGGGTCAGTTTATACTGGTGGAAACATTGAAATAGCTTCTTACTCTCCAACTAACTGCGCAGAGAGGACCGCAATATTTAAAGCAGTATCTGAAGGTAAGAGAGAGATTAAAAAGATAGCTGTAGTTGGGGATAGTGATTACACTTTCCCTTGTGGAGTATGTAGACAAGTTATTCGTGAATTTTCAAAAAATCCTGAAATAATAATAGCGAACTCTACTGAAGACTATAAAATATTTGGGATGGAGGAAATTTTACCTCATTCCTTTGGTCCAGAAGACCTGGATGGAGATGAAAATGACAGAAAATAATTTTAAATCGGGATATGTATCTGTAATAGGGAGGCCCAATGTTGGTAAGTCTACCTTACTAAATGCAATAATTGGAGAGAAAATTTCAGCTATTTCTTCAAAGCCTCAAACAACAAGACAAAATATTACCTTTATCCATACAGATGAAGATGCTCAAATAATATTTTTAGATACGCCTGGAATACAAAAACCAAAAAATAAGTTGGGAGAATTCATGCTAACTGAATCTAAAGAGGGCATAGAAGATTCAGATGTTATTACCTATATAGTGGATACTTCAAAAAAAATTGGTAGGGCTGAAAGATCAATTATAGATATCTTAAAAGAATATAAGGGAAAGCTACCTATCATACTTTTAATAAATAAGGTTGATACAATAAGAAAAGATGAACTCTTAGAAATTATTTCAATGTATGCAGAAGAAGAGATTTTTGATGATATAATCCCTATATCTGCGATGAAAAATGATGGTGTAGATATTTATCTAGAAATACTTAAAAAGTTTTTGAAGCCAGGGCCAATGTACTATCCAGAAGATATGATTACTGACAAGAATGAGAGATTTATTGTTGCAGAAATCATAAGAGAAAAGGGACTTATGTATTTAAATGAAGAAGTTCCACATGGTCTTGCTATCTCAATTGAAAAATTCAAAAAAAGAGAAGACAAAAATATGTATGATATTGATGCAAATATCTACGTTGAAAGAGATACTCACAAGGGAATTCTTATTGGGAAAAATGGTTCTATGCTAAAAAGAATTGGGACAGAAGCAAGAGAAGAAGCCGAAAGACTTTTAGATGCCAAGGTAAATCTTCAAATTTGGGTTAAGGTTGAGAAAAACTGGAGAGATAGAGACAATTTGGTAAAGAGATTTGGTTACGACAAATAATTACACTCTAGGCATAGTCCTAAATGAAATGGGATTTGGTGAATCATCTAAAATAATTAGGGTTTTTACCAAGGAATATGGGAAGATTTCCATTATGGTAAAGGGAGCAATGAGTCCTAAATCTAGAAATTTAAGTGTTTCACAAGTTTTTGGTCTAAATGAATATCTCTTAAAAAAGGGGCAAAGTTTTTTCTATATTAGTGATTCAAAAATTTTAGAATCGAACTTTAAAATTAGAGAAAATTACGATAACTTAGTTTACGCGTCCTTATTACTAGAGATTATAGACAAATCATCTATAAGTGGTGAGGCTAACAAAAAAGCCTTTGATCTTTTGAGAAAAACCTTAAATTTTTTTAATTTTACTAAAGACCCCATTGGTCTTGCTCTTGCCTTTGAATTAAAATATCTTAGTTTTATAGGTTACAGACCAAAACTTGATATTAAAGAAAAATCTTATTTCTCTATTAGAGAAGGCATAATCGATTTTCAAGATCCTTATTCCTTTTCATTGACAAGGAGAGATTTACTTTTCTTAAATGCAATTCTTTATGGCAAGCTTGAAGAATTAGAAAATATAGAAGATATTGAAAAAAGCAGAAAAAAATACCTGCATAATATTATAATAAAATATATAAAATACAATTTAGATATAAGCAGTTTTAAGTCTGACAAGCTGTTTAATTAAGGAGGAAAAAATGTATTTCCAAGATTTAATAATGACATTGGAAAATTATTGGAAGGAAAAGGGAGCAATAATTATGCAACCTTACGACATTGAAAAAGGTGCGGGAACTATGAATCCTAATACATTCTTAAGGTCTCTTGGACCAGAAGAATGGAAGGTAGTTTACGTAGAACCTTCAAGGAGACCTGCAGATGGTAGATATGGTGAAAATCCAAATAGACTATATCAACATCACCAATTGCAAGTTATTTTAAAACCATCTCCAGAAGATGTCCAACAACTTTATCTTGATTCTCTTTTTGCAATTGGAATCGACCCAAAAAAACACGATATTAGATTTGTTGAAGACAACTGGGAGTCTCCTACACTTGGTGCATGGGGTCTAGGTTGGGAAGTTTGGCTTGATGGAATGGAAGTAACACAATTTACTTACTTCCAACAAGTAGGTGGAGTAAACCTTGATCTTGAAAGTGCAGAGCTTACTTATGGACTTGAAAGAATTGCTATGTATCTTCAAAATGTTGAGTCAGTTTATGACATTAAGTACAACGAAAACATTACTTACGGTGAAGTATTTAAGAAAAACGAATATGAGCACTCAAAGTATGCCTTTGAAATAGCTGACATTGATATGTTGAGAAAACTTTTTGATATGTATGAAGCTGAAGCTCAAAGAACTATTGAAGAAGATATTGTTATAGATGCCTATGACTACACTCTTAAGTGTTCTCATGCCTTTAACTTACTAGACGCTAGAGGAGCTCTTTCTGTTTCTGAAAGAACAAGTTACATTCAAAGAGTAAGAAATCTTGCCAGAATTGTAGCAAAAACTCATTTAAAACACAGAGAAGAAATGAATTATCCCCTTATAAATAGAGGTGAAATAGATGAATAATTATTTACTTGAAATTGGAGTTGAAGAGTTACCATCAAGATTTGTCAACATGGCAATAGAACAACTCAGAGAAAAATCACAAAAATTATTAGTAGAAAATGAACTTGGATTTAAAGATGTTAAAGTTTATGCAACTCCAAGAAGACTTAGTCTTATTATTGAAGGACTAGATGAAAAACAAAAAGATATAACTAAGGAAGTTAAGGGGCCTGCCCTTAAGATTGCCTATGATGATGAAAAAAATCCTACAAAACCTCTATTAGGCTTTATGAATTCTCAAAAAATCACAGAAGAAGATATTGTCATTAAAGAAGTAAAGGGTACTGACTATGTGTTTGCTCACATTTCTTCAATAGGAAGAGACTCTGCAGAAATTATAAAGGAAATAATCCCTGGTCTTATTAAAGACATTAATTTCCCAAAAAACATGCGTTGGGGTGGAAAAAACATCAGATTTGCCAGACCAATTAGATGGGTTGTTTCACTTTTAAATGACAAAGTTGTTGAATTTGATTTTGAAGGAATTCAAGTTAGCAACATAACAAAGGGTCACAGATTTTTAGGTTCATCAGAAATCAAAATTGATAAGGTAGAAAATTACGAAAAATTACTAGAAGATAACTATGTAATTTTAGACCAAAATAAGAGACGCGAAATCATCAAATACGAATCCACAAAGATTGCTAAATCATTAGGTGGCGAAATTCACGAAAATGAAGATCTTTTAGAAGAACTTACTTACATCGTTGAGTATCCTACTCCAATAAAGGGCTCAATTAAAGAAAAATACCTAAGTCTTCCAAAGGAAGTTGTAACAACAACTATGATTGACCACTTGAGATTTACTCCAATCTACTCTCAAGATGGGGGACTTTTACCATACTTTATTACTGTAAGAAATGGTACAAGAGATTACGAAGATATAGTTATTGCAGGAAATGAAAAAGTTCTTGGTGCAAGACTAGAAGATGCTAAATTTTTCTACGATGATGATATTTCAAAACCACTTGAAGACTATGTTGAAAACTTAAATGGAGTTCTTTTCCATGATAAGCTTGGAACAATGCTTGAAAAAGAAAAGAGAGATGGTGTAGTTGCAAATAAAATTGCAGAGTCTCTTTCCTTTGCAGATGAAGCTATTGATGCAATAAAAAGAGTAGCCCATCTTTCAAAAGCAGACTTAACTACAAAAATGGTAATTGAATTTACAGAACTTCAAGGTGTAATTGGTGAAATTTACGCTCTAAAATCTGGAGAAAAGGAAATTGTTGCAACTGCAATTAGAGAACAATATCTTCCAAAGTTTGCAGGAGATAAACTTCCAGAATCAAGTGTAGGTTCAATATTCTCTCTTGCTGATAAAATTGATACTATAGCTGGGCTTTTTGCAATTGGAGAAATTCCTACTGGGTCAACAGATCCCTTTGCACTTAGAAGATCTGCGATTGGTGTAATCAACATTATTAGAAATAATTCTTGGAAATTTAATTTAGACGAAGCTGTAGAAGCAAGTTTATACGAATATATTAATGATCTTGGTCTAACATTTAACCACGAGGAAGTTATTGCCAATGTAAGAGATTTCTTCTTAGGAAGAATTAAGACAATGCTTCAAGATGAAGGAATAAGATATGATATCATTGATTCTGTTTTAATTCCTGAAAGTGAAATTCACAATATCTTTGATAAAGCTAAGGAATTAAATGAATGGTTTAAGGAAGATAGAAGCAAATTTGTTGATGCCTATAATAGAATTAATAACTTGACTAAGAATGTTGATTTACTTGAAGTAAAGGAAGACTTACTAGTTGAAGAAGCAGAAAAAGATTTATATATGAAATATTTAGAAATTGATGTAAGCTTTAAGGAAGCCCTAGCAGAAGAAAAATATATGGAAGCTATGGACTTGTTAAATGACCTTGTACCATCAATTGATAAATTCTTTGACAATGTTATGGTAATGGCTGAAGACGATAAGATAAGAGAAAATAGACTTGGACTAATCAATAGGATAGAGGAAAATATTCAAAAAATATTAAAAATCGAAAATATTGTAGAATAGGTCGGTGAGTAGATGAAATTCAGCGATAGGCAGACTGAAATAATTGAAATTGTAAAAGAAAAGGGACCTATTACTGGCGATGACATTGCAGAAATTCTTGGGCTATCAAGGGCTACAATAAGGTCAGACCTTTCAGTTCTCACTATGATTAATATTTTGGGAGCAAGACCAAAATTTGGATATTTCTACACAGGTAAATCCATTTTTTCTCAATTATCCCAAGACCTTAAAAGTTTAAGATTAAAAGACTATATGTCCCTTCCTTTTTCTTGTGACCAAAAGACTTCTGTATATGATGTAGTCGTGGACCTTTTTATGGAAGATCTATCTTCTATGTTTATAACAGAAGATGGTTATCTTGCAGGAATTGTGTCTAGAAAGGATTTAATTAGATTTATGATAGGGGATGCGGATATAAAAAAGACCCCTGTCAGTGTAATTATGACAAGGATGCCCAATGTCTTTTATGTAAACATTGAAGATAGTGTCTATAAGGCTGCCAATTTAATTGTGACAAAGGGTATTGACTCCCTTCCTGTTGTTAAAGTAAAAAATGAAAAGGATCTAGAAGTTGTAGGCAGATTTACAAAAACCAATGTTACAAGGCTTTTTGTAGATGTATGTGACCAAGAGATTGTATAGGAGGAGAAATGAATAAAGACGATAATCAACTCACTATTTTTGTAATTTCTGATTCTATTGGAGAAACTGGAGAATTAATTGCAAAATCATCTGCAAGACAATTTGAAAAAGAGAATTATGAAATTATTAGATATCCTTATCACAATAGTATTGAGCAAATAAAGCCAGTTCTTGAAAAGGCATCTGAAATTAAAAATAGTCTTATAGTTTATACAAATGTTGTTAAAGAAACTAGGGATTTTATTGAAGAGAAAACTCACGAGTTAAAGCTTCACACAGTTGATGTTATGGGTGAACCGCTTCTTCAAATACAAGATATTCTAGGTTACGAACCTTTAAGAGAGCCTGGACTTATAAGGAGACTTGATGAAAATTATTTCAAAAAAGTTGAATGTGTTGAGTTTGCAGTTAAGTACGACGATGGCAAGGATCCTCGTGGTGCAAAAAAAGCCGACATCTGTTTAGTTGGAATTTCAAGAACATCGAAGACACCTCTATCAATGTATCTTGCAAATAAATTATACAAAGTTGCCAATATTCCTCTAGTACCAGAAGTTCCTGTTCCTAGGGAAGTATATGAAAAAGATGTAGACAAGATTATAGGGCTTACAGCAAATCCAGAAAAGATTATTTCTGTAAGAGAACAAAGACTGAAATCTCTTGGACTTACTTCTGGAGCAAAGTATGCAAACTACGATAGGATAAGAGAAGAGTTAAATTATTCAAAACAAGTTATGGAAGAACTTGGCTGTTTTGTTATTGACGTATCTGATAAAGCAATAGAAGAAACTGCAGAAATTATTATTAACCACATGGAATCCAGGAAGTGATTAGATGAATCTTCGAGTTGAGAGAGAAAAACTTGAACATAAAATGTTTTTTGAATATGCCACTTTTGCAGATTCATGCTTGGGGAGAAAAAAAGAAGAAGAAAAATGTAATATTAGGACTGAATTTCAAAGAGATAGGGATAGGATAATCCACTCAAAGAGTTTTAGAAGACTAAAACATAAGACTCAGGTCTTTATTTCTCCTGAAGGAGACCATTTTAGGACGAGACTCACTCACACTCTAGAAGTTAGTCAAATAGGAAGGACAATAGCAAGAGCTCTTAGGCTAAATGAAGACTTAGTAGAAGCTATTGCTCTTGGCCATGACCTAGGACACACTCCCTTTGGTCACTCTGGTGAGGCAGTTTTAAATGAATTAAAGTCTACTGGTTTTATTCATGGAGAACAGTCCTTAAAAGTTGTAGACTTTTTGGAAAGATCTGATAAAAGAATTGGATTGAATTTAACAGAGGAAGTTCGTGATGGAATTCTAAATCACTCAGGTAGTGGGAAGGCAAAAACTCTTGAGGGTAAAATTATAAAATTTGCTGATAGGATTGCCTATATAAATCATGATATTGACGATGCTATAAGGGCAGGTATTATTTCTGAAGCTTCATTACCTAAGGAATTGACAAATGTTCTTGGCAATACCTCTTCACAAAGAATAAATAAAATGATTAATGCCTTAGTGGAAAACTCTTATGGAAAACCAATTGTTGAAATGGAAGAGGAAGTTTATCAAGCCACAATGGAGCTTAGACAATATATGTTTAAGAACGTTTATATGGATCCTGTGGTTAAAAGTGAAGAGATAAAAATTAAGAGGTTACTAACAGAGCTTTATAATTTTTATATGGAGGACTTAAGTAGAATTCCAGAAAATCATTTAAGTCTTTATGATGATAGAAATCACAGTGACGAAGATATAGTGTCAGATTATATTGCAGGTATGACTGATACCTATGCTAAAAAACAGCTAAAAAATATTTTTATACCGAAGGGATGGAGCATTTAATTGTATGTAATAAATGACAATGTTCTTGATGAGATTAGAGATAGGGCAGATATTGTTGATTTAATTGGAGAATATGTTGATCTCAAAAGGTCTGGATCCAATTATATGGGACTCTGCCCTTTTCATTCTGAGAAAACTCCTTCTTTTTCTGTTTCCCCTTCCAAATCAATTTTTAAATGTTTTGGATGTGGAGTAGGTGGAGATGTAATTACCTTTGTAATGAAAAGAGAAAATCTTAGCTTTCCAGAGGCTGTAGAATTTCTAGCAGATAAGTACAATGTTAGGCTAGAAGTTTATAAGGATGAAAACAAAGAAGCTCGCGAAAAAAGAAATAGATTGTATGAAATTAATAGGGAAGCCGGTCTTCATTTTTTAAAAAATTATGAAGCATCACAAAAAACGCAATTATATTTAAAAAATAGGATGCTAAGTGATAAGACTATAAGGTCATATGGAATTGGTTACTCAAAGGATTCATGGACAGATCTCTACGATCACTTGACAAAAATGGGTTACAGGGAAGATGAGCTTCTAGAACTCAATTTAATTTCAAAGAGTAAAAATGGTAATTATATAGATAGATTTCGCGACAGGGTTATGTTTCCAATTATAAATAGGAATAATAGAATAATAGGCTTTGGAGCAAGAGCCTTTGGAGATGAAAAACCAAAGTACTTAAACTCAAGAGAAACTCCAATATTTCATAAGGGAAGTAATGTTTTTAATATAAATATTATCTCAAGAGAATCCACTCGAGAAAGAATAATCTTGGTAGAAGGCTATATGGATGTTATTTCTCTCTACAATAGTGGTATAAATTATAGTGTAGCAAGCCTTGGCACTTCACTTACTATAGACCAGGCAAATATTATTAAGAAAATGGCAAAGGATATTTACATTTGCTATGATAGTGATAGTGCAGGTATCAATGCAACTTCAAGAGCCATAGATATATTTTTACAGGCCGCTGTAAAACCAAAAATAATAGAACTCGAGGGAGGTCTTGATCCCGATGATTTTATTAAAAAATATGGAATAGAAGGCTTCGAAAATAAAATCAAATCTGCCATATCTTATATTGAATTTAAAATAAAAAAGCTTAAAGAGAACTTTAATTTAGAAGATAGTGAAGGTCTTAGCAATTTTACCATTGATTCGGCTAAGATTCTTTCAAGTATTAAAAATCCTATAGAAAGAGATATTTTTGTAAAAGACTTTTCGAGAAAATACAATATTTCCTATACAGCAATTGAAAATTACATTAATTATTTAAATAGAAATAAGCTAAAGGAAGCGAATAGGGAAAAATTTAAGGTAAAGAAAAATACAAATGTTGTGAAATCTAACAAGGCTAGAGCACAAGAGGAATTATTATCTTATTCTTTACTGGACAATGATATTTACAAGTATATCAAGAATAAAATTGAGGTTTTTTATTTTACTAATGCAATGACAAGGGCAGTATTTGAAGAGATACCTAGGCTTTATGAAGAAGAGATGGAAGTAAGGGACTTTCTATCACTTCTAGAGTCCAACAGACTAATAGATAAAGAATTCGTGGAAAACATACTTAGTATTATTAATGACATTCATGTTAACGATAAGATAGTTGATGAATTGATAAACACTATAGAGGGAAATTATCTCCGAGATCGAAAAAACAAAATCCTCGAAAATATCGAAAAACTTCAAGGTGAAGAGAATAAAAATCTTCTTCTCGAGGCTTTAAAAGAATTACAAGAAATTAATTTAAAGCTAAACGAGTTGAAAGAGGAGGGCAATTATGAGTGAAAATTTAAAAAACAAAGAATCAATTGAGGAAATAAAGGACCAGCTTTTAAAGGATGGAAAAAAAGATGGAAAACTTACCTATGAAGAAATAGGTGATGCCTTCGAAAAATATGAAATTGATTCTGATGATATAGATGAATTATACAAGGTCTTCGAAAAAGAAGGAATAAACTTAGTTGATAAAAAAGATTCAAAAGATGATGACGATGAAGTAGATGTTACTAAAGAGGATTTATCAGTTCCTAAGGGTGTTACAGTAGACGACCCTGTAAGGATGTATCTTAAAGAAATTGGAAAAATTTCCCTTCTAACTGCTGAGGAAGAAGTTGAAATAGCAAAAAGAATGGAAGAAGGCGACGAACTGGCTAAGAAAGAGCTTGCCGAAGCCAATTTAAGACTTGTAGTATCTATTGCTAAGAGATATGTGGGTAGAGGCATGAGCTTCTTAGACCTAATTCAAGAAGGAAACCTAGGACTTATGAAGGCAGTAGATAAATTTGATTACACAAAGGGCTTTAAGTTTTCAACTTACGCTACTTGGTGGATAAGACAAGCTATTACAAGAGCTATAGCTGACCAAGCAAGGACTATTAGGATTCCAGTCCATATGGTAGAAACTATAAATAAACTTGTGCGAGTTCAAAGACAATTAGTACAAGACCTTGGACGTGATCCTCTTCCTGAAGAAATTGCAGCTGAAATGAATTTAGATGTTGAAAGAGTTCGTGAAATTCAAAAGATTGCTCAAGAACCAGTTTCACTTGAAACTCCAATCGGTGAAGAAGAAGATTCTCATTTGGGAGACTTTATACCAGATGATGAAATTCTTTCGCCACAAGATGCTGCTACCTTTACACTTTTAAAGGAACAACTTAACACAGTTCTTGAAACCTTAACTGAGAGAGAAAAGAAGGTTCTGACACTTAGGTTTGGACTTGATGATGGTAGGGCTAGAACACTTGAAGAAGTTGGTAAGGAATTCGACGTTACTCGTGAAAGAATTAGACAGATTGAGGCCAAGGCTCTTAGAAAGCTTCGTCATCCATCTAGGTCAAAGAAATTAAAGGATTATTTAGAATGATAAAATTATCAAAGAGGCTTAATAAAATTGCAGAACTTGTTGATTTTGGAGCTTCGGTAATTGATGTGGGCACAGATCATGGATATGTGCCCAATTTTTTATGCGAAAATAAAATCTCAAGTAACATTATTGCAACAGATATCTCAAAAAATTCTCTTGAAAAATCTATAGAGCTCACAAGAGAATTGGGGAACGAGAATGAAATTAGAAATATTTTAGCAAATGGAATTGTAAATGAAGATAGGGACAATATAATTATTGCAGGTCTTGGAGGAATTCAAATTGCAGAAATAATTGCTAATTCAATTGACATTGCGAAGTCTTCAAGAAAACTAATTTTGCAACCCATGCAAAAGACTAATATCTTGCGTCGTGAATTAAATAATATGGGTTTTGAAATTTTTGATGAAGAAATAATCTATGAAGATGATCGATACTTTGAAATAATTCTTGCTAAATTTTCAAATTATAAAAATAAGAGATTAGAAGAAGAGGACTTTTATTTTTCAAAAAAATTAATTGAGAAAAAAGATGAGACTTATCTGGCATATCTAAAAGAAAAAAAAGATTATTTAACTACTATCATAAGAAGCTTTGATCCAGGTAGTCCAAGGTCAAAAAAGAGAAGTCAAGAATTAAATAGTTTACTAGATAAAGTGGAGGAGGCAATAAATGAAATATCCAGTTGAAGAAATTAAAAGTTTTATGGAATCTTGGGCAAAAGATGAATACCAACTTTCTTGGGACAACTCTGGTAGTCAAGTAGAATTTAAAGAAAACACTGACTCTGTAGTCCTTGCCATGGATGTAACTGATAAAGTTATAGATAAGGCTTTAGAGATGGATGCAAAACTAATTATAAGCCACCATCCAATGTTTTTTTCTGGCTCAAAAAATATAATTGAAGGAACCTATCTTGGCGACAACATAATAAAACTTATAAAGAATAATATTTCCGTTTTTTCTTATCATACTTCAATGGACGTAGCAGATGATGGAGTCAATGACACCCTATTCGAAAAATTAGATTTAAAGAATAAGTCTACATTAACCTATGAAGAAGAAAAACCCATGGGACTTATTGGAGAATTTGAGAGAGAATTGACGCTTACAGATTTAGATAAATTATTAAAAGAGAAACTTCAAGTTTGTAAAATTAAGTATTATGGAAGAGAAGATAGAAATATTAAAAAAGTTGCAATCCTTGGGGGAACTGGATCAGACTTTATTAGCCAAGCTAAAGAGGTAGGAGTAGATGCTTATATAACTTCTGATATAAAGTATCACGACGGGCAAAGAGCCTATGAAGATGATTTAATCTTAGTTGATGTGGGACATTTTTGTTCAGAGAGAATAATTCTTCCGAAAATTAAGAAGAAACTTCAAGAAAACTTTATGGACTTAGATTTTTATATTCAAGAGTCATCAAGCTTTGAGCTTGATATTTAAGCTTCTAAGTGGTAAGATTATCTAGTAAGTAAATTGGTCAACTGCACATATGTGAGGAAAGTCCGCGCTCCACAGAGCAAGGATGCTGGCTAACGGCCAGTGGGGGTGACCCCAAGGCTAGTGCAACAGAAATATACCGCCCTAGGGTAAGGTTGGAAAGGCGAGGTAAGAGCTCACCAGGTCATTAGTGATAATGATGCTATGTAAACCCCATTCGGAGCAAAACCAAATAGGAATAACAGATGTTGCTCGCATCTGCCGGTAGGTAGGTTGCTAGAAATTATAGGTAACTATAATTCAAGATTGATAGTTGACAAAACAGAACGCGGCTTATAGATTTGCTTACTACATACAAATAAATATTAATTCAAACAAAAGTTACAAAAAAGTTAAAATTATTTTAACAATTTTGTAACTTTTTGTTGTTTTTTTGTAATTACTTTGCTATACTTAAAAAGTAACCAAGATAGTAAGAATAGAATTATTATTAAAATACAGAGTATAGGAGTTGTTAGTATTGGTTTCCTTTAAAAATAAATTGCCACTAGGCCTATTTGCACTTTGCGCAGTTTCAATAGTGGGCATGAAAGATACAGGAGTATTTATTAACGAACATGTACAAAAGACATACAGTGGCAATGAAATAGACTTTTCTATTGGAGAAAAAGTCGAAGTTCTTGAAAGAAAGGGTAATGACTACTTTGTTCAAAAGGGCAAGGCTAAGGTTACTATTCCACAAGATAAATTATTACTTACAGAAGTTAATGTTCCAACATACAAGGTTGTAAAGGCTAGCCCAATTTTAGATGATAATGGTAAAATCATCAGAAGCTTATTCATAGATGAATATGCAATTGGAGTTTCAGCTGATAGCGATAAGGTTAAGATTAAATGTAACGACGGAACTGTTGGTAATGTTGATGTAAAAGCACTTAAAAAGATTGCTGATAAAAGAAATAATGTAACTAATGTTGAAGTTAAAAACAAAACAGTAGCTACTAATGAAAATGGGAAAAAACTAAATTTAAATAAGAGACAAGTTGTAAATGTTGTTGACTTTGTAGAAGGCTTCTTCGTTATTGAAGACAATGGATCTAACTACAATGTACCAGCTAAGGATCTTAACATTGCTTCTGGCATTAAGATAGAAAAAGTTGAAGATAACAAGGACGCAGCAATTGTATCTAATGACGAAAAAGAAATTCAAGAAGCTATAAAGAATAAAGACGCTATAAAAGTTAACTTTGAAACAAAGAAAGTTGCAGGACCAAATGCCTCAATAGCTGCAAAGGTAATTTCTTCTGCAGAGAATAAACTTGGATCTACATATGTTTATGGAGATACTGGTAAAGCTGGATTTGATTGTTCAGGTCTTGTTTATTCAATTTATAATGACGAACTTGGCATTTCAATTCCAAGATCTTCTAGAACACAATCAACTTTTGGAAAGCAAGTAGCTAAGTCTGACTTACAAGAAGGAGATTTAGTATTCTTTAACACAACAGGTAGCGGCGTTAGTCATGTTGGTATTTATGTTGGAGATGGAAAATTCATCCACGCTTCATCAGGACAAGGAAAAGTTATGACTTCTTCTTTATCTGAAGGATACTACCAAGACAGATATGTAAATGCAACACGTGTATTATAATTAAATTTTAAATTAAGAGCCTAAGGGCTCTTTTTTATATAATTTTTTATAGAATATATTTTAAATTTTTGGATCATCTAAAAACTTTTTAATACTTAATTCTAAAATTTAGTATTAAAGTTTAAATATATTTATTTTTTATTCAAATAAAAAAATAAAATTTTACTACTTTTATTGGAATTCAATGGTAAAATGATAAGAGTAATAATTTTAAAAATAAATTTTATAAGGAGGAGAAATGAAAAAAAATAATTTTTTTAATTCTTTAGTTTTTAAACTAATATTAGGAATTATTATAGGAATTTTTGTTGGTAGAATTTCCAACGAAGGCGCGATTGTTGCAATTGATTCAGTTAAAAGAATTATAGGTGATTTAATAGGTTACATAGTACCCCTAATAATTTTGGGATTTATTACTCCAGCTATAGTATCACTAAAGGAAAGTGCTGGTAAGATCTTAAGCGTTACACTTGTAATTTGTTACTTGTCTACAGTTGGAGCAGCTACAATGTCCTTTTTGGCAGGAAAAGCAATTATACCAAAGCTTAATATAGCTTCAAATGTGGGTGGAGGTAACGCAATACCAGAATCCATATTTAAACTATCTATTGACCCTATTATGCCAGTAATGACAGCTCTTGTTACATCAATTTTATTTGGTATAGCGGTAATTGTTACAAACTCTGAAACATGGGAAAAGATGCTTATTGAATTAAATAAGATTGTATTATCAATAGTAAACAATGTGGTTATAAAAATTCTTCCAGTTTATATTGCTACTACTTTTGCAGTTTTATCTTATGAAGGTGTAATTATTTCTGAATTACCAGTATTCCTAAAGATTATATTAATTGTAATTGTGGGACACTTTATTTGGATGACTGTAATGTATTCTCTTGCAGGTTTAATTTCTAAAACTAATCCTAAAGAAGTATTTAAACACTATCTACCAGCTTACTTGACAGCTGTAGGAACTATGTCTTCTGCCGCAACACTTCCAGTTGCAATAGAATGTGCAAGAAAGTCTTCTACACTTGATCCAAAGATAAGGGACTTTGGGATTCCACTATGTTCCAATACTCATCTTTGTGGTTCTGTGCTGACAGAAGTATTCTTCGTAATGACAGTTTCACAAATTTTAACTGGTCAGCTTCCAGAAACTGCTAACATGATTGTATTTATACTTTTGTTAGGAATCTTTGCCATAGCAGCTCCAGGAGTGCCTGGAGGAACAGTTGTAGCATCTCTAGGGCTAATTACATCAGTCTTAGGATTTAACGACACAGGAACAGCTCTTATGCTTTCAATTTTTGCATTGCAAGACAGCTTTGGTACTGCTTGCAACGTAACAACAGATGGGGCAGTTGCATTAATGGTAACAGGTATTTTTGATAAGGTGCCTGGAAGAAATAAAGAAAGTATTGCAAATAAATAAATTTGAGAAATTAAAAACCAGGCTGATTTATAAGCCTGGTTTTTTGATTGAGAAAAAATTTGTTAGCTTATATGAAGAACTAATTAAATAAACTTATTTTCCAGTAAAATTTCAGATAATTTTATGTAAATCAATTGTTGTTACATAAAATTTTTTAAAAAATTACAATAATCTACATAATTTTAGCTTCTAAAAATATATTAAAATATATTTAATTGATAAAAGATATCAAATATATTTTAGGAGGAAGTAAAAATGAAAAAAGTAAATGTAATATACTGGTCAGGAACAGGTAACACAGAAAGAATGGCAGAAGCCCTAGTTAGGGGAGCTGAAGGCGAAGGCGCTGAAGTTAAATTAATTCAAGTTGGATCTGCTACTGAAGATGATGTAAAAGATGTTGATAGGCTAGCATTTGGTTGTCCAGCAATGGGATCTGAAGAATTAGAAGAAACTGAAATGAGACCTTTTATGGATAAAGTAAATCCTCTTCTTTCTGGCAAAAACGTAGTTTTATTCGGTTCATATGAATGGGCAGATGGAGAATGGATGAGACTATGGCAAGAAGAAGTTGAAGGAACTGGTGCAAAACTTCTTGCAGATGGTTTTGCAGCATATGACAACCCAGATCAAGATGCTTTAGAAGAATGTGAAGCTTTAGGAAAGGATCTTGCGAGGTCATAATGTATGACAGGGTTCTAATTGAATTTTTATCTTACATCAATAATTTTAAGGACTTTGATTATATTCTGGCTCTTATTAAGTCAACAGTTGCACCAACTAATAATAATTTAAAGCTAGGGACTATGATGAATCTGAGAAATGCCAAAAGACCCTTAAAAGATTATTGGATGAAGAACAAATTTATATTAAAGGATGCCTTAGGACTTGATTTTTTTGAGTTAAAAGAAGGGGAAGACTCTGTCTTAGTATATTTCTTTAAAAATGAGAGACTTGAAAGGAAACTATCTCAAGTTAAGATTAAAGACTTCTTAAATTCTCATGGTTATGAATCGTGTCTAACTACAGGTGATTATTTAAATTTGTTGAGGGAAAGATTTACTGAAACATGTCCTGATGAAATAGGAATATTTTTAGGTTACCCCCTAAAAGATGTAATAGATTTTAAACATAGGGACAAAAAAGCATGTAAGTGCACTGGCTACTGGAAGTGCTTTAACAATGAAAAATCATCCCTGGAAGCCTTTAAGAGGTTTGATGAAGTAAAGGTTATTGAAATGAAAAATATTTTACAACGCCTTTGATAATATGAAAATTTCCTAATTAATATTAATAATAAAACTCTATACCATATTTCAATCCAAGAGGACTGAGCTAACTAGCTTAGTCCTTTTATAATTTAGAAACTTATAAGTTAGAACTACTTATTAATTATTTATCTAGAATATTCTTTAGATATATTATAAAATTTTAATAGGATTAATAACAAATTTTTATTTCAATATTTAAATAAAAGAGGTGGGTATGGAAGAATTAGTTTTTAAATTTTTAGAAAAAAAAGATATAGATGATATATATGATTTGACTAGTGAAGTCTATGAAGGAATAGAGAATAAAGAAATTTTTTCTCAAGACTCTAAAGAAGAATTGGAAGCCCTAATAGATGGAGGGGGATCCTTTGTTGGTGTTTTTGATGGAGGAAAGCTTGTAGCCTATAGGAGCATAAAGGTGCCAAGTCATGAAGACAATCTAGCTCATGATGTTGATTTCTTTATTGAGCCAGAATCTGTAATTGTCAATGATACAGTTGTAGTATTAAAAGAGTATAGGGGTAGAAACCTACAAAACATAACTAGGGAGAAGCTTGAAGAAAGATATAAGAATTCAAAATTTACTAATAAGATGTCTACTATTTCTCCTAAGAATTACAGGTCCTATAAGAATACCTTAGATTCTGGATATATGCTTGTTTCATTAAAGAAGAAATATCCCGATGAATTTTCAGAAGATGGTTATGACAGATTTATCCTCTTAAAATCTGATGACTTAGACATAAAGATGACGGGTAAGGAGAGGATAATTCACTCAAGTGAGACAGATGAACTTAAAAAAGCTTTCGAAGACAATTTCTTTGGTCTTGCAGTGGATGAGAATGGATATATTCTTTTTAAAGAAGTAGAAATTTCATAATTAAAATATTGGTCAGAAATTATCTGACCTTTTTTATTGGAAATTTTTGCAAAAACAAAAAACCGAGATAAACTCGGTTTTCTTAAAAAAGTGTTACAAATATAAAGTTAATAATGAACCATATCATCTTAAATAGGAGTTCAAAAAGTGTAAAGGATATTGCGTACCAGCCTACAAAGTTTATCTTGGATCTGGCCACAAAATTTTCCTTATAAAGATTTAGTCCTATTAAAAGTGAAAGTCCAATTAAAATTAAGGTTGCAAGTGGCATAGGAGTTAAGGCTTGAAGCATATTGTATTTGAAAAATCCGCCGAAAGGTGAAATTAAAAATCCAACAAATAATACACCCTTACAAATTATCCAGTTAATTAAGGCAAACTTCTTGACCTCCGAATAAGATGTATCAATAGAATCTCTGTCAGTTGCAATATTTAATGGAATATAAAATTCAAAATAATCAAAGACAATTTTTAAAAGTAAAAATGGGATTAAAATCAATTTAAATGATCCGCTTCCAATAAGGAGCATGATGAGATTTAATAAAATACCAAGTCCAATAATAATTTTACTTTCCTTTGAACCAAGGAATCCAATATAGTTCGATAGTCTTCCTGTTAGTTTATCTAAAGAAGATAAAAAATCATCTATTTCTTTTTCAGACTTATGTGAGACTTTAGTTACCTTTTCTGAAATATTATGTTCTAATGATTTTTCAAGATTTGAAGAAACTTTTTCTATATCTTTAACAGGTTTTTCTCCCTTGTCACCAAAGCTGAATAAGTCTTTGAGATTTTTCTTAGTTTTAGATTCTTCTTTAAGTACAGAATTTTTAGAGGTATCTTTGGCTTCTTTACTTTCTTTCTTTGAATTAATCTTTGAAGTTTTGTTTATTTTTTCTTTATGAGCCTTAGACTTTTCTTCTTCAGCTTCTTTTATGGCATTTTCAATATCAATCTTAGGTGTGCTAAGTGTATTTTCAAAGGGCCTGTCAGAATCTTCAATAGATTTACTTATTTCTAAGTTCCTAGTGTCCTCTTTTTTCTTAGTATCATCTCTCAGGTCTACAAAAATTGAATATTCATCGTCATCCTCTTGTATAAAATTATTCCATTTTTCCTTTAAAGAGAATTTTTTAGGAGCATCTTTAGATTTTTCTTCTTCAAAATCTTCTAAAGATTGCTTAATATTTTCTTGAGTAGACTTAGGGACTTCAGATGAAGTATTCTTTATATTCTTTTCATCAAAGTTTGATTTTTTTAACTCTTCTTGAACCCTACGAATTAATTCTTTTTGGCTCATTTTATTAGAAGAATCAGAAGCTTTAAAATCATCTAAAATATTTTCATCAAAGTCTTTTGAATCTATATTTTTGGATTTATCTGTACTCTTTTTTTCTTTTTTATTTAAATTTTTTTTTGAAGTTTCTTCATGTTTTGATTTTGATTTCTTTTCTTTTTCAGCAGCTTTTGCCTGAATATTATTTTTTTCATAATCTTTTATATTTTTAGAAATCTTTCTATCGACTTCAGCAATAATATTTTTAAGTTCATCAGTAGTGTCAATTGCATCTAGAGATCTCGGATTAAAGACTCTCGTATTTTGACTAACTTTTTCCACCTTGTTGGTGTCTCCAAAACTTTGATTTTTATTTGATGTAATATTTATTTTTACGTCTTTTAAGTTGTGGCCACATGAAGCACAAAAGTTGTCATCTTTAGAAACTTGGTTTCCGCATTTTGGACAAAACAATGTAACACCTTCTTTCATAAATTCTATTGAAGTAATTATAACATATTTTTTTACTTAGATTAATCTTTTATATGCTAAATTAGAAGAATACTAAAAGATTTTAAGAAAATTTTATGTAAAAAAAAGAAGCCTCGAAAGGCCTCTTTGTAAGTTAAGCTAAATTATTTTGCTTGTTCTTCTTTAGCGTTATCTTCTTTAGCGTTGTCAGCTTTAGCATTGTTTGCTTTAGCGTTGATTTCTTCTTTAGCTTGTTCTTCTTCAGCTTTTACGTTAGCTTCTGCTTCTTTAGCGTTAGCTTCAACTTTAGCTTTGTTAGCTTCAGCTTGTTCTTCTACTGCAGCATTTTTAGCGTTTGCAGCTTCGTTAGCTTTTTTGTCAGCGCCTTGGCATGCTACCATACCTAGCATTAATACAGAGATCATTCCAACGCTTGCTAATTTCTTTAAATTTTTCATTTTAATAAATCCTCCTAAATTGAAACATACTGTTTCTTTGATTTGTCTATATCTTATACTTGCCATGTGAAAATTATGTGAAGATGATGTTAAATCTTTTGGAAGAGATTTTGAAGTTCTTAATCATAAACATATAAGAAATCATTTTAATTGTTAGAAAATAATTCAATATAAAAGTTTTTCATGTATAATTATTACAAGGTGAGAGAATGTATAAAGCTTTATATAGAAAGTATAGGTCAAAGACCTTTGATGAACTCTACGGCCAAGAAGCAGTAGTAGCTTCACTAAAAAATCAAGTTAAAAACAATGAAATAAGTCACGCATATATTTTTCAAGGGACAAGGGGAACAGGGAAGACATCTGCTGCAAAAATTTTATCACGTGCAGTAAACTGTCTTCATCCAGTAGATGGTAACCCTTGTAATGAATGTGAAAACTGTAAGAGGATATTAAATGAATCTGTCTTAGATGTTGTTGAAATGGAT
This sequence comes from Peptoniphilus genitalis, assembly GCF_023614525.1. Lineage (GTDB taxonomy): Bacteria > Bacillota > Clostridia > Tissierellales > Peptoniphilaceae > Peptoniphilus_A > Peptoniphilus_A genitalis. The sequence continues at coordinate 132,139 of NZ_CP097885.1, read as the reverse complement.
GCAGCCAGCAACAATGGTGTAGATGATATTAGAGACTTAAAGGACAAGGTAATATATCCTCCCCAAGCTCTAAAGTATAAGGTCTACATTATTGACGAGGTTCACATGTTATCAAAAGGTGCTTTTAATGCTCTCCTTAAGATACTAGAAGAACCACCTAGACATTTGATTTTTATATTGGCAACAACAGAAATTGAAAAAATTCCTGCCACAATCTTATCAAGATCTCAAAAATTTAATTTCAAAAGGATTTCTGTAGAAGACATTGAAAGTAATTTAAAGAGAATAACTGAGCTTGAGGGAAAGTCTTGCGATGAAGAAGTCTTTACCTTGATAGCAAAGACTGCTGATGGTGCCATGAGAGATGCCTTATCAGTTTTGGACCAACTTCTTACTAAGAACAAGGACCATATTAAATTAGAAGATGCCATGGAGGTTCTTGGCATATCATCTTCTGACTTATTATTTTCCCTTTCAAAGGCAATGATTGGAAGAAATATGAGTGAGTCTCTTAATGTTATTGATGAAATTTATAGGGAGGGCGTGGACTTTAACACACTTTCCTCGCAAATATTAAGTCACTTTAGAGATATCTTGCTAGTAAAAACTTTGAGGGACCCTAAAAAAATAGTTTACACAACTTATTTAAAGGAATTTCAAAATCTTGCTGGAAGCATAGAGCTGGAAGACCTCTTAGATATTATAGAAATTTTAAAAGAATTGGCTCTTGAGATTAAATATGCAGATAACAAGAGAGTTGTATTTGAAATGAACGCAATTAAAATTTGCAATAGGTCTAGTAAGAATGATCTAGAGGGAAGAATTAAATCATTAGAAGAAAAAATAAATAATTTAGGTAGTGTTGGTCTTAATCAGCCTGCGAATAATCTATTAAATAATTCAGCAAATAAGGTAGAAGATAGTTACGATAATTTTGATGATAATTACTACAATCCAGAAGATTTTTATAAGGCAGAAGTAAGCCAAAACACAAAAAATGTAGGCAAGACTAATGAAGGTAAGCTAAGTGAAAATACAAAAGAAGCTAGTAGGCCAACAATTGAAAATTCAAAGCAATCTGCTATAATTGAAAATGATGAGGCTAAAAATATTATTAAGGAAGATAAAACTATTAATGAGATAAGCCTTGATAGAATAAATGCTGATTGGGACAAGATTATAAATGAACTTGTTTCAAGGGGTTTTAAGGGTTTTGCTGGCTTTGTTGGTCATGCTAAACCAGAAAGTCTTCATGATAATATTTTAGAATTAGTATTTGAAGAAAAAGATAGCTTGTTTTATGATTACTGCATCATGCCTGATAATAAAAATATTTTGCCCGAACTATTAAACAATATTTATGGCACAAATATTGATATCAGGATGAAATTACAAAAGCCTGGCATAGATAGGCTAGAAGAAATTTTTGGTAAAAATAATATAGAAGATATTTAGGAGGAAACATGGCTAGAGGTGGATTTAACGGCTTCCCTGGTGGAGGCGGAAGAAATAATATGATGAAGCAAATTGAAAAGCTTCAAAAACAAATGGAAGAAATGCAAGAAAATTTAGCAAATGAAGAAATTACTGCCACTGCAGGTGGCGGAGCAGTTTCTGCTACTGTAAATGGTAATAAGGAACTTATTTCTATTAAGCTAGATAAGGATGCAGTAGATCCTGACGATGTTGAAATGCTTGAAGACCTAATTGTTGCTGCAGTTAATGAAGCATTGAGAAATGCTGATAGCAAGATGAGCTCTCAAATGGGTAAATTCACAGGCGGATTAAACATACCGGGGCTATAATATGACTAAAGAAATAGGACCTATTGAAGACCTAATCAAAAGATTAAATCGTCTACCGGGAATTGGTTCTAAAACTGCTCAAAGGTTAGCCTACTATATAATTGGACTTGATGAAACTGAAGTTAGGGACTTAGCAGAAGCCTTAATTTCTGCAAAGAACAATACTGTTGAATGTTCAATTTGTATGAATTATGCCGACAGCGATCCTTGCGAAATTTGCTCCAACAAAAATAGGGATGATTCAATAATTTGTGTTGTAGAGAGTCCCAAAGATGTTGATGCAATGGAAAGATCTCTAAGTTTTCGTGGCAAGTATCATGTGCTTCATGGAGTTATTTCACCCTTAAAGGGCAAGACTCCAGAAGACGTTACTATAAAGGAATTAATCAAGAGGATTGAAGAAGGAGACATAAAGGAAGTAATAGTTGCAACTAATCCAACTGTAGATGGAGATGCAACAGCTAGGTATATTAAAAATATCTTAGAAGATTACGATATTATTGTCTCAAGAATAGGCTATGGCCTTCCAGTAGGTGGCGACCTTGAGTATTATGATGAGATAACAATTCAAACGGCAATGGAAAACAGAAGAAGACTAGATTAATTTTGGGACTTGGTCCCAAATTTTTTCTTTATTCACCTTTAAGAGGGGGAAAAATTTGTCAAATAAAAATAATGATTTTAAAAAATATATTCCTACAATAATTTACGTAATCTTGGCAATTGTAATTTTTTACACAGTTGCCATAGTACTATTGCCAAGATTAAATAAGGACTCAGAAATAAAAGAAATTGATTATGTGTCCTTTGTAAACATGGTAAATGGGAATCAAGTAAAAAAGGCAGAGGTAAGAGATAGAACAATTGCCTTTGAAGTTGAAAAAGATGGAAAGAAAATTAAATATGAAACTAATAGGATGTATGATCCTAATTTAGTTGATAGACTAGTTAATAAAAATGTAAAGTCAGCCCAAGTTTATAAGCCAGAGATGAATCCGGTTTTATCCTTTATCATCTCGACAGTTGCAACTTTTGCAATAATTATTGCTTTTTGGCTCATCCTTTCCAAATTTATTTTCAAAAAAATGGGTGATGTTGGCCCAATGAATTTTGGTAAGAGTGGTGCAAAAATTTATGTTGAATCAACTGATGGCATAAAGTTTGATAATGTTGCAGGACAAGATGAAGCAAAAGAAGCTTTATCAGAACTTGTAGACTTCTTGCACAATCCAAAGAAGTACACAGAAATTGGTGCAAAACTTCCAAAGGGAGCCCTACTTGTGGGACCTCCAGGGACTGGTAAAACTCTTCTAGCTAAGGCTGTTGCCAGTGAAGCAGAAGTACCTTTTTTCTCTATATCAGGTTCTGCATTTGTAGAAATGTTTGTTGGGCTTGGTGCTGCTAAGGTAAGAGACTTATTTAAGCAAGCAGTGGAGAAAGCTCCTTGTATTATATTTATAGATGAAATTGATACAATTGGAAAGAAGAGGGATGGTTCAGGTTTTTCTGGAAACGATGAGAGAGAACAAACTCTAAATCAACTTCTTTCAGAAATGGATGGCTTTGATGCAAAGGCTGGAGTTGTAATTTTAGCTGCAACTAATAGGCCAGATTCCTTAGATCCAGCCCTACTAAGACCAGGAAGATTTGACAGGAGAATCCCTGTTGAATTACCTGATTTAAAGGGTAGGGTTGAAATTTTAAAGGTTCATGTCAAAGACATTAAAAAAGAAGAAAACATTGATTATGAAAAAATTGGAAGAGCAACTGCTGGTGCAAGTGGGGCAGACCTTGCCAACATGGTAAATGAAGCAGCTCTTCGTGCAGTTCGACAAGGCAGAGACAAGATGAGTGAAAGAGATCTTGAGGAATCTGTTGAAGTTGTCCTAGCTGGTTATGAAAAGAAAAATGCAGTTATATCTCCTCGTGAAAAGAGGATTATAGCCTACCACGAAGTTGGTCATGCTCTTGTAGCTGCAAAGCAAAAGAATTCAGCGCCAGTTCACAAGATAACAATTATTCCTAGGACTTCAGGAGCTCTCGGTTACACAATGCAAGTCGATGAAGAGGAAAAATTCCTTATGACTAAGGAAGATGCCATTAATAACATTGTAACCCTAACTGGGGGAAGATCAGCAGAGGAGTTAATCTTTAATATAAGAACAAGTGGAGCTTCCAATGATATTGAAAAGGCAACAAAAATTGCCAAGGCCATGGTGACAAGATTTGGTATGACAGATGAATTTGGTTTCGTAGCACTTGAGTCAATGACTAATGCCTATCTTGGGGGAGATACATCTCTTCAATGTTCTCCACAAACTCAATATGAAATAGATGCAGCTGTTCAAAAAATTATTGATAACGCCCACGATGAAGCAAGAAAAATCTTAAGAGAAAATATAAGAGCTCTTCATGCTATTTCAGAATACCTACTTCGTCAAGAAACTATAACTGGCGAAGAGTTTATGGATATTCTAAAAAAATATGAAGAAGAGGAAAAACTTCCTCAAGAAGATAAGAATGAAACAAAAGAAGAAGCCAGTGAGGAATCTTCAATAAATTAGATAATTAATTATAAATTAAACTACAATTTAAATTATGACTTTATAGGAAATTAATATCAAATAAAGCTAAAAGACTTTTCTAATTTAGAGAAAAGTCTTTTTTTTAAGTCTAATTTAGCTTAAAATATAATATAGTAAGATGATACTTAAATAGAAAAGGAGAAAAAAATGATATTTACAAACGCAGTTGTGCTGTCAGTAATTATTTTGGCAGCCTTATGTTTAGCAAAAATTCCTGTATTTTTTGCTCTAATGATTTCAGCAATATCTGCTGGTCTTATTTCAGGTATGGGAATTGTCGAGACTATGAACACCCTAATAGGTGGAATGGGAGGTAACGCTGAAACAGCATTAAGTTATATATTACTAGGTTCTTTAGCTTATTGTATGGAAGAAACTGGTGCAGCAGCCATAATGGCAAAGAAAATTGGATCCTTAGTTAAGGATAATAAAATTTTACTTTGTGGCATTATAATTGTAATAGCTATAATGGCAGAAACAGTTATACCAATTCACATTGCTTTCATTCCAATTTTGATTCCGCCACTTCTTTCACTTACTAACAAGATGAAGATGAACAGAAAAATGCTTTCCGTTTCCTTTGGTTTTGGACTTAAGGCACCTTACATCGCCCTACCTCTAGGATACGGTGCAATTTTCCATGGTTTAATAATTGACTCCTTTGGAAGATCAGGTCTTGATATAACAGATAAAGATGTAACTGGAACTAACTGGATTGTTGCAGCTATTATGTTTTTAGGTCTATGCGCTGGTTTATTATTCTTTATGAGAGACAGGGAATATGAAACAAAAGATGTAAAGGGTGAAATTGTCGAAGTTCCAGAAAAATTAGAAAAGAAACACGTTTTAGTTCTACTTTCTGGAGTTATAACAGTTGTAGTACAAATCTTAACAGAGTCATTGCCACTTGGAGCCTTAATTGGACTTATCTTTGTAGTTGTTACAGGAGTAGTAAAGTGGTCTGATATGCAAAAAATGCTTGATGGCGGTATTAATATGATGGGTTTCATTGCTTTTGTTATGTTAATTGCAGCAGGATATGCCAATGTAGTAATAAAATCAGGTGCAATTGATGATTTAGTTCAAGTCGCTCAAAACCTACTTGGTGGATCAAAACTTGTAGCATCCTATGTAATGATTTTATTGGGACTTATGATTACTCTTGGAATAGGAACTTCCTTTGGTACAGTTCCAATTATATCTGCAATTTATGTTCCAATAGCTATGAGTTTAGGTTATTCGCTTAAAGCAACTATCCTTCTTGTTACTATTGCAGCAGCTTGTGGTGATGCAGGATCACCAGCATCAGATACAACACTTGGACCAACATCTGGTCTTTCAGTTGATGGTCAACACGAGCACATAAAGGATACTTGTATTCCACAGATGCTATTCTTTGGATTACCATTAATTGTATTAGGTGGATTTGTAACGACATTATTATAAAATAAATAAAAGAGACTTACTGCGGGGTGTACAGTAAGTCTCTTTTATTTTTCAAAATATAAGTAAAGGATAGTAAAATAATTCAAATATTATTTCACTAATATAATTATAACTCTAAACTAAAAAAAGTAAAGAAAATTTTTGCCATACGAAGTCCATTCCACATGATGGAACTAATTTTTTTGGCATTCTGGGCAGACACCCTTTAGCTCAACAAGATGACCAATTACCTTAAAACCAGTTTCTTCTTCGGCAATTTTTTCAAACTCTGATATAGGACATTCTTTTATTGGAGACACCTTGCCACACTTAGAACAAACAATATAATGTCTATGCTCAGATCCTGCAAACTCATAATATAAAAGGCCATTAGAGTATAAATTTTTTCTTATTATGCCTTTGTCCGATAGCTCATTTAACATCCTATAGAGGGAAGTTAGACTAGGAATAGTATTCTTGTCAGCAGATGCAAAAATCTCTTCTGTGTTCATTGGAACTTCAGATTTATTTAACTCTTCTAATAGGGTGAGACGACCCTTAGTAACTTTCAAATTATTTTTTTTCAAAATATCTTCAAATATTTTCATGATTTCACCACCTTTAATAATATAATTATAACAAAATTTAATTAATTTTAAAAAAATCCTTTTATTATAATAAATATCTGTTATAATACTAATGCAAATCATTATTGTTTAGGAGGAAAAAATGAAAAATATCAAAAAATTTATATTTTTATTAGCAGGAATTATTTTATTATCAGGATGCTCTAAAGGAGGAGAAGCAAAAAACTCTAGTGACGCTAGCAATAAAGAAAACAAGCTAAAGGTTTATGCTTCTGTATATCCTATTTATGATTTTACAAAAAAAATTGCTGGAGATAAGTTAGATGTTGAAATGGTTATGCCACAAGGAACTGAACCTCATGGATGGGAACCAGATTCTAATGCAATTAAAAATTTAGAAAATGCAGATATGTTTATTTACAATGGAGCAGGCCTTGAATCATGGACTGATAAAGTTCTTGGATCACTATCAAATAAGGACCTAAAAGTTGTTGAAGCTTCAGAAGGTGTTGACCTTATTAAGTCAACTCATAGCCATGACCATGAAGACGAAGATCATGACCACGAAGCAGAAGGAAACCATAACCATAATCATAATCATGAAGCTGAAGAAAATCATAATCACAATCATGAAGCTACAGAAAACAATCACGATCATGAAGATCATGACCACGAAGGACATCACCATGGACCAATGGATCCACATGTATGGATTTCTCCAAAGAATGCAAAAATAGAAATGGAAAATATTAAAAATGCCTTAGTGGAACTTGATAAAGACAATGCAGATTATTATGAGTCAAATTACAAAAAATATGCTAAAATGTTAGATGAACTTGATGCAAAATATAAGGAAAGCCTAGAAAATCTTCCAAAGAAAGAAATTGTTGTAAGCCACGAAGCTTATGGATATCTTTGCAAGGACTACGGCCTAACTCAAATTGGAGTTAAGGGAGTAAATGCAGAAACTGAACCAGATGCAAAGAAGATGGCAGAAATAATTTCTTATATCAAAGAAAATAATATTACAACTATTTTTACAGAAGAATTAATTGATCCAAAGGTTTCAAACATTATCGCAAGTGAGACTGGCTGCCAAGTTAAGGTTCTTTCACCAATTGAAGGTTTAAGTCAAGAACAAGTGGATAATAATGAAGATTATTTTAGCATCATGGAAGAAAATCTAGAAAATTTAGTAGGTGCTTTAAAATAGTGAAGGAAAAATTGTTAGAAATTAAAAATCTGAAATTTAAATACAATGATGATTTAGTTTTAGATGATATAAACTTTGATGTCTATAGGGGCGACTATATCGCCCTTATAGGATCTAATGGTGCTGGAAAGTCGACTTTAGTTAAACTTATTTTAAACCAACTTAAGCCGCTGGAGGGCACTGTTTCTTTTTATACAGAAAATGGAATAGAAAATATTGGTTATGTACCACAACTTTCTGTCCCATCAAGTCTTGAGTTTCCAATTACAGTTTCGGAACTCTTGTCCCTTGCTCTTTATCCAAAAAATAAGGGGTTTAGAAAATTAAAAAGTTATCATAAAGAAAAAATAACCAATGCCTTAAATTTAGTTGGCATGAATCAATACAGGGATAGACTATACACAGAATTATCTGGTGGACAAAGGCAAAGAATTTTAATTGCTAAGACCCTAGTGGCAACCCCAGAATTTTTAATTCTTGATGAACCCATGACTGGTGTAGATAAGGAGTCTAAGGAAGCCTTATTTCACCTTTTAAGTCACATAAATAAACAGCACAATATTACCATCCTTATGATAACTCACAATCTTGAAGAGATAGAGAACAATGTAAACAAGGTTTATGAGATAAAAGATAAGAAGATAAGGGAAGTGAAATAATGGAAATTTTTCAGTATTCATATATGATAAAGGCTTTAATAGTTGGAGCTTTTTTATCAATAATAATCCCTTGCATGGGTGTTGTAGTTGTAAATAAAAAAATTTCTGTAATTGGAGATGCCTTATCTCACGTTTCCCTTGCTGGTGTAATGCTTGGTCTAATTACTTCAACTTCTCCTGTTATTGGAGCCCTAATACTTTGCGTTGTTGGATCTATATTTTTGGAGTATGTTAGGACGAAATTTCCAGGCTATCAAGAAATTTCTTCTGCAATATTAATGAGCACAGGAATCGGTCTTGCATCACTTTTTTCAGGCTTTGTTAAGACAAGTGCAAACTTCGAAGAATATTTATTTGGCTCCATAATTGCCATACCACAATTAGATTTTTATTTAATCCTTGGAGTTTCAATTATAGTATTCTTTTTATTTTCATATCTATTCGTGGACTTAATGTACATTTCCTTTGATGAGTCTTCAGCAAGGCTTTCTGGAGTTAATGTTGATAGAATAAATTTGATTTTTATGATTCTAATAGCTGTTACTATTTCTGTATCAGCAAGAACTGTTGGGATTCTAATTATTTCATCCCTAATGGTAGTGCCAGTGGCTTGTGCTATGCAGTTTAAGCTTGGATACTTAAAGACCACTATACTTGCTTCATGCTTTGGATTTATATTTACCATTCTTGGACTTGTGTCATCATTTTACTTGGGTTTAAAACCAGGTGGTGCCATTGTATTAATTGGAGTTTTATTTTTAACAATTTTATTAATTATAAAGAGAAAATAAATAAATGAATTTTAGCTGGAGAATAAAAATTTTTCTCCAGTATTTTTTTATTTAAAATTATAAAAAATTAGAGGTCTTATCTTTATTTATAGGTGCCTATGATTTATGATAGAGAGAGTGAATACTTAGGGGTGTTTTATGGAAATATTAGTAAAAGAAAATTCTTATAAAATAGATATTGATTATAAAAGTGACGACAAGTTAAAAGATTTTTTAAGGGGAAGAAGCGAATCAAAATTTTTAATAATTACTGACGAAAATGTATTTTCTTTATACGAAGACAGGATAAAAAGTATAATGAAGGGCTTGGAATATTTTATTTTTAAAATTACTCCAGGAGAAGAATCAAAATCCATTGAAAACTTTGTGGAAATTAATAAGTTTCTTGTAGAAAATAATTTTAATAGGGGCGATGCAATAATAGCCTTTGGAGGAGGAGTAGTTGGAGACCTTGGTGGCTACGTTGCAGCAAGCTACCTTAGGGGAATTGATTTTCTTGCTGTTCCTACTACTTTATTATCAATGATTGACTCTTCAGTTGGCGGAAAAAATGGAATAAATTTTATGAATTTAAAAAATCAAGTTGGATCCTTCTATTTTCCAAAGTATGTGCATATTGATTACAGTTTTTTAGAGACTCTTGATGAAAGAAATATAAATAATGGGCTGGCAGAAATTTTTAAGTATTCAGTTTTAAAGGACAGGGAACTTTTTGAATATTTAAAATCAGCAGACGACTTGGACTATGAAATGATTATTTATAAGTCCTTAAATATAAAATTAGATTTTGTTAGAGATGACGAAAGAGATAGGGGCAAAAGACAAAAATTAAATCTTGGCCACACAATAGGTCATGGGATTGAGTCCTTATCAAACTACCAACTTAACCATGGCGAAAGCATTGGAATAGGAACTATATATATGGCAAGGGCTGCTTATAAATTGGGTCTTGCAGAAGATGACTTTTATAAAGACCTAATTGAAGCTTTTGAGAATCATAATTTACCAATATCTTACGACTTTGATACAGATGAAATTTTAGAAGTACTAAAGCATGACAAGAAGATAAAAAATAACAGGATAAACGTAATTATTCCAACGAAAATCGGAGAAGTTATGAGTAAAAAAATTGATTTTGATGAATTAAGGGAAATAATAGAACTTGGAAAAAATAATTAATAGACTCATTGAAAATAAAAAATTAGATGGAAAAATTTCAGGTATAACTTCAAAATCCTATGCTCATAGGGCAATCTTTTGTGCCGCTTTGGCAAGAGGTGAATCTATCTTAGAAATTGACAACTTGTCCAAGGATATAGAAGCGTCTCTAAATGTGGTAGAATCTTTAGGAGTAAAAATTTCAAGAGAAGGAAGTAAGATCCACATTGAAGCTCCTCAAGAATACAACAAAAAAACACTTATTGATGTAGGAGAAAGCGGAAGCACCCTAAGGTTTATATTGCCGATTCTAGGAGCACTTGGAATTGAGGCTGAAGTGATAAGAAGAGGAAGCCTCGTGACAAGAACTAACTCTGTTTACTTCGATTTATTTCCAAAACATGGTGTTTCTATAAGGGAAGTTGGAGAAAAAATTTTAATCAGTGGTAAATTAACAAATTATTATTTTGAACTTCCTGGAAATATTTCTTCACAGTTTGTTACTGGTTTATTATTGGCAGCTGGAGGAATAGGACAAGACTGCACTATTAAACTAACAACTGAGACAGAATCAAGGCCCTATATTGATATGACAGTAGATGTTATGGATAAATTTGGAGTAAAAGTATTAGAAGATAAAAATATTTATTCAAGCAGGGGAAAATTTATGGGACAAGATTATATTGTTGAAAAGGACTGGTCTAACGCTCTATTTTTCCTAGCAAGCGGAGTAGAAGTTATAGGTTTAAATAAATTATCAATCCAAGGAGACAAGGAAGCCTTGAGGTATTTTAATGAACTTGGACTTGAAAACAATTCAAAAGATTCCTATAGGTTTGTAAAGAGAAATGAGGCCAAAGAAAAAATTATTATAGATGCAAAAGATATTCCTGATACGATTCCAATCCTATCAGTTCTATGTGGTCTTTATGGAAAGGAAATAGAAGTCATAAACATTGAGAGATTAAAACTAAAGGAAAGTGACAGGGTAGAGTCAACTATTGAAATGCTAAAAAGACTTGGGGTAAAAGTTTCTTTAAATGAAAATTCTTTTTCCTTTAGTGGAGTTGGTAAATTTAATTCATGTAAGATAAATTCCTTTAATGATCACAGGATAGCAATGTCTGCGTCTATTGCTGCAGGCTTTGCCAAGGGTCCTATAGAAATAATTGATAGCGAATGTGTAGAAAAATCCTACAAAGAATTTTATAAGGACTTAGCTTCACTAGGAGGTGAAAATCATGTCCTATAGTTTTGGTAAAAATTTCAAAGTTACATTATTTGGTCAATCTCACTCAAGCGGAATTGGTCTTGTTATTGACGGAATTGAAGCAGGATACAAAATTAACAGAGACTTAATTGCAAAAAATCTTGACAGAAGAAGACCTGGTAGAAATGAATTTTCAAGTCCTAGAAAAGAAGAGGACTCTTATGAACTTGTCAGTGGAGATGTAGAAGACATAACATGTGGTGCACCTCTTTGTGCAATTATAAAAAATAAGGACCAAAGATCAAAGGACTATGACAATCTTAGGAATATGCCTAGACCATCTCATGCAGACTATCCAGCCTATGTTAAATTTGCATCTTACAATGATGTAAGAGGTGGAGGCCAGTTTTCTGGAAGGATGACAGCTCCTCTTGTAATAGGAGGGTCTATCGCTGAAGATATTTTAATGAAAAGAGGAATAAAGATTTACTCAAGAATTAAAAGCATAGGTTTGGCAAAGGATAAAGAAATAAATTTAGATGATATAAAAGAAGAGAACTTTTATGACTTTAAAGATCAGGTTTTTCCTGTTATAGACCCATCTTCAAGAGAAAAAATGAAAACTGAAATTTTAAAGGCAAAGGAAGAAGGAGACTCCATTGGAGGTATAGTTGAAACTTTTGTGTTAAATATGCCAGTGGGTATTGGCGAGCCTTTTTTTGATTCTCTAGAGTCAGTAATTTCACATGCAGTTTTTTCAGTACCTGGCATAAAGGGGATTGAATTTGGAAGTGGTTTTGAAGCTGCAAAAATGTTGGGAAGTGACCACAATGATTCTTATTATTATGAAAATAAGGAAATTAAAACTAGGACTAACAATCATGGGGGAATAATTGGTGGACTTTCAAGTGGTATGCCAATTGTATTTAGGACTGCTGTAAAGCCAACAAGTTCTATTGCTAAGATTCAGGACACTGTTTCACTAAAGGACAAAAATAATACAAAATTAGAAATTGTAGGAAGACATGACCCTTCAATTGTGCCAAGAGCTCTTGTTGCAATAGAGATGATTACGGCTATAGCTCTTCTCGACCTAGTGATGGAAGGTGAAAGATGAGAAATCTAAAAGAAGATAGGGAAATCCTAGATAAAATTGATGCTGAAATAATAAGACTTCTTGAAGAAAGAATGACGATCATAAAAGATGTGGGTCTTTACAAGTTGAATAATAATTTAAATACAGAAGATAAAAATAGGGAAAGAGAAATAATAAAAAAATTAGAAAATAAAATAGATGAAGAATTTAAAGATATTGTAGACCCTATCTATACTTCAATTTTTAAAGAAAGTAAAAAGCTTTCAGCAAAAATAAAAAATGAAAACTTCACTTATGGATTGATTGGTGAAAGCCTATCTCACAGTAAATCTAAGGAAATTCATGAACTTTTAGCAGATTACACTTATAATTTAAGAGATATAAAAAACAATGAATTAGATGAATTTTTTAATTTAAGAAAGTTCAAAGGGATAAATGTAACCATACCTTATAAAGAAGTTTCCATGAAATATCTTGACGAGATAGATGAACTTGCTAAGGAAATTGGAGCTGTAAATACCATAGTAAATAGAAAAGGAAGACTGATTGGATATAACACAGACTACCTTGGTTTTGACTACAGTTTAGGTTTTTATGGTATTGATTTAAAAGATAAAAAAGTATTGATTTTAGGATCAGGTGGAGCTAGCAAGATGCTTCAAAAGCTTCTTATGGATAAGGGCGCCAAGGAATTTGTAGTAATAAGCAGGTCCACTGAAAATAATTATGAATCTATAGAAAAATTTTCTGACTTTGAAGTAATAATCAATGCAACACCAATTGGTATGTATCCAAACAACATGGAGTGTAAGGTGGATTTAGCTAAGTTTAACAAACTAGAGGCTGTTATAGACTTAATTTATAATCCGTTAAAGACTAAGTTAATAATCGATGCAGAAAAATTAAGTATAAAAACTATGTCAGGTCTTATGATGTTAGTTGCCCAAGCTTTCTTTGCCTGTGAGCTTTTCCTAGATAAAAAACTTGATGAATCTATTATTATAAAGATTTATAAAAAATTAAAATTTGATATGGAAAATATCCTTTTAATTGGTATGCCTTCATGCGGTAAGACAAGTATGGGTAAGATGCTTGCAGAAAAACTTAAGAGAGACTTTTATGATACAGATGACTTAATCGAAAAAGAAGAAGGCAAAACAATTCCAGAAATTTTTGAAGAAAAAGGCGAAGCTTATTTTAGAGATATAGAAAGTAAAATATTAAAAGATCTTAGCAAGAGAAATGGTATAGTAATAGCAAGTGGAGGTGGAACGCCTCTTAGAGAAGAAAATAGAGATTATATCTCACAAAACTCTTTAGTTATATATCTTAATAGAGACTTAGAGAACTTAGAGACATCTGGTAGACCACTCTCAAAAAATTTAGAAAATCTTAAAAAACTTTATGATGAAAGAAAAGAAATTTACGAAGCTTTAGCCAATATAGAAATAGATGTTATAGAGGATAAAATTAAAAATTTAGATTTAATTCTTAAGGAAGTAGAAAAACATGAAGATTTTAGTGATTAATGGACCTAATATAAATATGTTGGGAATAAGAGAAGTAAATATTTATGGCAGTGATAACTATGAAAAACTTTTAGAAATTTTAGAGGAAACTGCTAATGAAGAAAATATTGAATTTGAACATTTTCAATCAAATCATGAGGGAGCTATAGTTGATAAAATTCAAGAAGCCTACAAAAAGTTTGATGGAATTGTCATAAACCCCGCTGCCTATACTCACACCAGCATTGCAATTTTAGATGCCTTAAAGGCAGTAAGTATTCCAACAGTTGAAGTTCATATATCAAAAGTTTCAGATAGAGAAAACTTTAGACAAGTTAATTTTATCAGGGACTATGCTATAAAGTCCTTTGAAGGATTAGGAATATCTGGTTATAAAGAGGCAATTATATATATAAAAAATTATTTAAAGGAGCAAGAATGAGATCACTTATAATAGATAATTACGATTCCTATACTTACAACCTCTATCAATTAATTGGAAAGGTTTCAGGTCTTGAGCCCATAGTAATTAAAAATGATGAGATGACCTATGATGAAATTTTAAATTTAAATTTTGACAATGTAATTATTTCTCCAGGTCCTGGAAGTCCAGACAAGAAAAAAGATTTTGGAATTTGCAAAGATATAATAGAAAAATTAAATAAACCAATTTTAGGGATTTGTCTTGGTCATCAAGGGATTTATTATTGCCACGGTGGGGAGGTAGTAAGAGCTGAAGAGCCAATGCATGGAAGGCAAAGTTCTGTTAACCATAATGGAAAGGGTTTATTCAAGGGAATAAAAAATAATTTTATTGTCACTAGGTACCATTCACTCACTTGTCAAGACCAAGAGCTTGATGATATTGAAATCGATGCAAGAACTCCTGAGGGTATAGTAATGGGTATTTCTCATAAGACTAAACCTATCTATGGTCTTCAATTTCATCCAGAATCTATAGCAAGTGAATGTGGAGAAGAATTAATTAATAATTTTATAAATATTACTAGAGACTTTTATAATAAAAACCAACTTGCTTATGAAATAATTGAAAAAGATTTTGATACAAGTGAACTTTATGAGAAACTTTATGCTTATGATGACAGGACCCTTTGGCTTGATAGCAGTAAGGTAGAAGAAGGTCTTTCAAGATTTTCTATCTTTGGACTTCAAGGTAAAAAAAGAGGACACACAATTAAATATGATGTTGATAAAAAGTTAGTGGAAAAAACTTTTGTAGCTTCACAAGAAAAAGAAATCTTTGAAGAAAATATTTTTGATTTTTTAAAAGCTAATAGACCTAGATGGGATTATGATGAAACTCTTCCCTTTGACTTTCAGCTTGGTTATATAGGATACTTTGGATATGAGTTAAAAAAAGACACAGAGAATGTTTCAAATAAGCACTCTTATTCCTATCCAGATGCCTATTTAAAATATTGTGACAGGGCCCTTGTTTACGATCACTTAGAAAAGAAATTGTATCTACTTTCTTACGGCGATGATTTAGATTGGAAGGAAGATATAAAAAAAATTTTAGATGTTGATTTAGAAATAAAAAAAGAAAGAGAAGAAAAAAGAAAATTTCCAAAATTAAAATTTGTAAAAGATAAAAAAACTTATACTGAAGATATTTTAAAAATAAAAGAATTAATTTGTGCAGGGGAAACTTATGAAGTTTGTTTAACAAATAGACTTGATATCTTTGACAAAATTGATGGAAAGAAGTATTATATGGAGCTCAGGGATAAAAGTCCTGGACAATATAGTGCCTTCTTGCCCCTTGATGAGCTAAAAATAGCATCTTCATCAATGGAAAGATTCTTGAGAGTAGATAAAGATAAAATTGTATCAACTAAGCCCATCAAGGGTACTATAAAAAGAGGAGAGTCAAAGGCAGAAGATGAAAGCTTAATCGAAGAACTTAGAAGCGAAGAAAAGACTAAGTCAGAAAACCTAATGATTGTTGACCTTCTTAGGAATGACTTGGGCAAGTTCTGTGAGATTGGATCTGTTGAAGTTCCAAAACTTATGGATGTAGAGACTTATAAGACCCTACATCAACTTGTAACAACAGTATCTGGAAAAATTAGGGAAGATGTTGACATAATAGAAGTTCTTGAAAAAACTTTTCCAGGTGGTTCCATGACTGGAGCACCAAAGAAGAGGACCTTGGAGATAATTGATGAACTTGAAACTTATCCTAGAGGTGTTTATTCAGGAACAATTGGATATATATCAAATAATTCAACAATGGATTTTAATATTGTTATAAGGACTGCTCTTATTGAAGAAGATAAGGCTACTATAGGAGTTGGAGGAGCCATCATTCTTTTATCAGATGAAGAAGAAGAGTTTGATGAAATTGTCTTAAAGGCCAAGGGTTCACTTCTTGCACTCCAATCTTATTACAATAATTTTGATGAAATAGATATTGAGGGAAGCAAAAATTAAAATGAAAGAAAATTTAAGCAAAGCTAAAATTGTAAAAATTAGAGATATAAATCTCGGAGATGGCAAGCCAATATTAATTGCAGGGCCTTGTTCCATTGAATCACGAGACCACATAATATATGAAGCCAAAGACCTAAAAAGATTTGGTGTAGACATAGTAAGAGGTGGGGCTTTCAAACCTAGAACATCTCCTTTTGATTTTCAAGGTTTGGGTTTTGAGGCTGTAAAATATTTAAATGAGGCATCAAAGGAAGCTGACCTACCAGTAGTAACTGAAGTCCTAAGCGAAGATCACGTGGAATTAATTAAAGATTACGTAGATGTTTTTCAAGTTGGGTCTAGAAATATGTATAACTATGCTCTTTTAAAAAAAATTGGTAAGACTAATAAGCCAGTAATTTTAAAGAGAGGATTTTCTGCAACTCTAAAAGAATGGGAAATGGCAGCAAAATATATTGAAGTAGAAGGCAATGAAAATATAATTTTTTGTGAAAGAGGAATCAGAACCTTTGAAACTGAGATGAGAAACACTCTTGACCTAGCAGGAGCTTACATGATAAAAGAAAAAACTGGTTATCCTGTTATAGTAGATCCTAGTCATGGAACTGGAAAGAGAGAACTTATTGAACCAATGGCTAGGGCAGTCCTTGCTCTAGGACTTGATGGCCTTATGATCGAAGTTCATCCAAACCCAGACCAAGCGAAAAGTGATGCAGCTCAAACAATTGGATATGATATCTATGAAAGAATTGTAAAACAATTTGAGGAATTCAATGAGAATAGAATTTGATGATGGTTATTCCTTTGGAAGAGGAGCCTTTGAAACTATAAAAGTAGTTGATGGAGAACCTCTTTTTCTTGATAAGCATTTAAGTAGACTAAAAAAATCTTTAAGATTCTTTGAAATTGAAAAAGATATTGATGAAGAAAAAATTTATATTTATATAAAATCTTCTGAAGAAAAAAATTTTGCTTTAAAGCTAATTGTATCCGATAAAAATTTTATATTGACAAGTAGATCTGACAATTATAGAGATGATGATAAAAATTATAAATTAATTCTTTCAGAGGTTAGAAGAAATTCGTCTTCAAAAATAATTTACCACAAGAGTCTTTCCTACTATGAAAATATTATGGAGCATAGGTGGGCACAAGACCAGGGATATGATTCAGCTCTTTTTATAAATGAGAGAGAAGAAGTTTGTGAAACTTCCTTTGCAAATATATTTTTTGTAAGGAATGGAGAAATTTTTACTCCAACTGTTTCTTCAGGACTTTTAAAGGGGACTATGAGAGACTACATTTTAGAATCATATAAAGTTAAAGAAGATGTAATTAGTTTTAAAGATATAGATACCTATGATGAGGTATTCATCTCTAACTCACTTATGGGAGTTAGAAATGTTTCATCGATTAACGATGTAAATTTTAATAAGGATGAAGTAACTAGATTAATTCAAAGAAATTTGAAAGAGTTTGGTTTTTAAATTAAGCTGGCAATAGCCAGTTTTTTTATTGAAGAAAATTTATGCTAAAGACAAGTAAAAATTTTTAAATAGATGAAGAAAAAATTATTTTGTTGTAAAATTAAAGTAGATGAAAAGGTGATTTTATGAAAAAAACTAATGCAATGAGAATTCTCGAAAGTGAAAATATAAATTTTGAAATAATTGAATACTCTACTAAAGACGGAATAGGTGGAGTAGATGTGGCAGAAAAATTAGGAGAAGATCAACACAGGGTTTTTAAAACTCTTGTAACAGAAGCCAAAGAAGGAGAACATTTCGTGTTTGTTGTTCCAGTTTCATCAGAGCTCGACTTAAAAAAGGCTGCGAAGGTATCAGGTTCAAAAAAAGTTGAAATGATTCCACAAAAAAAGTTATTACCATTAACTGGTTATGTCCATGGAGGGTGCTCACCAGTTGGAATGAAAAAAGAATTTAAGACTTTTGTTGATTCCTCTGCAGAAGATTTTGATTTCTTCTATGTCAGTGGTGGAAAAGTTGGAATGCAAGTAAAAATAAATCCAAAAGAGTTAGTTGGTCTAATTGGTGGAGAATTTGCTGATATAAAAAAGGAGTAAGTATGTATAGAGATATTTATGAAGAGTGGCTTAGAAATGATAAAGTAAGCCAAGACTTAAAAAAGGAACTATTAAAAATGAAAGATAATGAAGAAGAAATAGAAGATAGTTTTTACAAAGATCTTGAATTTGGTACAGCTGGTCTTCGTGGAATTCTTGGACCAGGAACCAATAGGATGAATTATTTGACTGTAGGTAAGACTGCCCTTGCCCTTGCTGAATTAATAGATGATCTTGGAGAAGATGCAAAGAATAGGGGAGTTGTAATTGGTCGTGATATAAGACATGGGTCCTATGAATTTTCTATTCTGACAGCAAAAATATTAGCAGACAAGGGAATAAAAGTTTATTTATTTCCAGGAATTTGTCCAACCCCACTTTTAGCTTATTCTATAAGATATTTAAAGACGATTTCTGGAATAATGATTACTGCATCACACAATCCTAAAAATTATAATGGATTTAAACTTTATTGGAAAAAAGGATCACAAATCCTAAATGATATCGCAGAGACAACCGAAGAAAAATCAAAAAATATAAATATTTTAGATTTTGACTTCAATAGTCTAAAAAAATTAGGGGAATATAAAAATATTAAATTCTTAGGTGAAACTGTAATAAACTCTTTTTACAAAGACACTCTCAGTCTATCCTTAACGGATGATATAGATAAGGATATTAAAATTGTTTACACCCCTCTAAGTGGTTGTGGTAATAAATATGTTAGAAATGTATTAGCAAAAAGAGGATTTAATAATGTTTTTGTAGTTCCTGAACAAGAAAATCCTGATGGAGATTTTAGAAATGTATCCAATCCAAATCCTGAAGATATAAAAGCTTTCGACAAGGCAATAGAACTTGCAAAAAAAGAAGATGCAGATATAATCATTGCAACGGATCCAGACTCTGATAGGGTTGCTGTTCTTGAAATGGGAGATGAAATCTTAAGAATTAGCGGCAACCAAATGGGATTTATATTAGGAAACTTTTTGCTTGAAATGAATATCCAAAAAAATATTGAAAAGCCAGCCTTTGTCAAGACAGTGGTAAGTGCTGACCTAATTAAAAAAATTGCCAAAGACTATGATGTTGAAGTTTTCGAAACTTTAACAGGCTTTAAAAATATTTGCAACTTGCCTAATATTTGGGATGAAAGTAAAGAACATAACTTTATCTTTGGATATGAAGAATCCATAGGGTATGTAATTGGAAACCACATAAGAGATAAGGATGCAGTGGGAACTTCTATGATAATCGCAGAGATGGCAGGATATCTAAAGAAAAGGAAACTTAAAATCAAAGATTACATTGGAGAAATCTACAAAAAATATGGATACTTTGAAGAATATCTTGACTCAGTTTATTTCCAAGGAAAAGATGGAAATGCTAAAATGAAAACAATTATGGAAAGTTTCAGATTGCTTGATTCCTTTGAAAAAATCGGAGACTTAAAGAAGAAAAAAGACTTTATAAAGGATGAAGAAAACCCACAAGATCTTTTGAAATTTTATTTTGATGATGAAACATGGTTTGCCCTAAGACCTTCAGGTACTGAACCGAAATTAAAAATTTATGCATACGTAGTATCTGATAATAAGGAAGAAGCAAAAGAAAAAATAAATATTATGAAAGAAGAGATAATGGAAAAAATTCATACAAGTAGGTGAGAAAATGATTCTTTATTGTGACTTTAATCCAAAAATTATTAGAGAGTTTAATTTGAAAGATGAATCAGAGGAAATTATTGAGTCTTCAAAGATTTATCCTAGCGGGCATGGAATATATATGTCTCTCTTTGCAAAAAAACTTGGCATAGATTCAGAAGTTTTTATGTTAAAGGGAAATAAGAGAGGTAGAGAAATTGCATTATCATTGAGTCAACTAGGGATAGATGTTAACTATACAGGACTTAAGGATGAAAATGTAGAGGAAGTGTTAATTAAATCAAAAGATTCTAAAAAAGTTTATATGACTGAAGATCCCAGAATAACTATGGAGGACAGGTCTGATATATTAAACTCCTTTGAAAGGTCTCTTTACAATAAAAAGATAGTTGTTATTCCTAAAATTGATTTAAAGGGTTTAGATGATGATATTTATGAAAAACTGGTAAAGATTTGTTACCAAAACAATGTTAAGGTTGCTGTAAACCCAAGAAATCTTGATGAAATTGAAAAGACAAATCCCTACATTCTCATGTTTGATAAAAATGACATAGAGAAAGATAAGAAAATAAACTACACAGGAGAAGTAATTGAATTTAACAAAAAATTTATAAAGTCTGGAACTAAAATTGTCTTTGTAAATAGTAAAAGAGCAACAATTATTTCTACAGAAGAAAAAAATTATAGGGCCTATATAAATAAGGAAAAGTTAGAAAATAAAATTTTAACTGAAAAATTTGACACAAGTCTATGTCTTTCTGGTCTTGCTATAGCCCTTGATAGGGATTATGATTTTATAACTTCAATAAAGCTTGCAATCTCTTGTGGAGTGTGGGAAAATTTTGTAGAAAAAGATAAAATTGAAATGAGCCCTATTAAAAGAATAATGAATAGTGTTGAAGTAGAAGAAATTTTATAAATCAGGAGGAAAAATGAAAAACTTTCACTTAAACAGAGAAGATGTTGTCTTTACCTTTATTGACATTCAAGACAAGCTACTAAAGGCAATGTATAACAAGGATCAAATTGTAAAAAATTCAACTGTATTGGCAAAAGTAGCAAGTACTATTGGTGCTGAAGCAATATATACCGTTCAATATCCAAAGGGACTAGGCTTTACTAACGAAGAAGTTAAGGCTCCTCTTAAGGACAAAAAGGAATTTGGCAAGTTAACTTTTAATTCCTATGGAGACGAAGAAATAAAAAAAGAATTTGATAGACTTGGGAAAAAACAAGTTGTCCTATGTGGAATGGAAACTCATATTTGTGTGTTCCAAACTGTTAGGGCCCTACTTGAAGCAGGCTTTGAAGTTTTTGTTGCAGCAGATGCATTGGGATCAAGAAGTGAAGAAAACTCTAAAAATGGAATGGAACTTCTTCGTGAAATGGGAGCAGTAATTTCTAACACAGAAACAATTTTGTTTGACCTTGCGGGTATTGCGGGAACAGACGAATTTAAAACATTGCAAAAATTAATAATTTAATAAAATTCTTTATGAGAGAGCGTCCATGTGGATGCTCTTTTTTGGTCTTAATCTATGATATAATTAGTTTGGTGATAAGATGAAAATAATTCACACTGGTGATTTACATTTAAAAAAATTTTATAAGGGAAGGTTACCTCTAGAAGTTTCAAATAAACTTTTAGAGGATTCTTGGCGTGCCCTCTTTGAAGTTTTTGAATTTTCAAATGAAGTTCAAGCTGACATTATTTTAATTGCGGGAGACTTATTTGAAAGAGAATTTTTTGACTTAAGAGATTTAAATAGATTTTCAGACTTGGTAAAAAGAGTTAAGGCCAAAGTTTTTATAGCCTTTGGAAATCACGACTACCTCTCTGAAGACAACTTATTTTTAAAGGTAGACTTGCCAGAGAATTTATATATTTTTAAAAATGAACTCGATTATTTTGAATTAAGTGAATTAAATACAAGGATTTATGGAATTTCTTACGATTCTTTTTCATTTAAAATAGATTTAAACGATATTAAATTAGACGAAAAATTTATAAATATTGGACTCTTTCATTCTGACTTAAAAGATGAAAGATACTTGCCCTTGAGCAAGGATTTTCTTGAAAAGTTTAATTACGTTGCCCTTGGTCACATCCACAAGAGAGGCAAGGTATTTGACAACACATATTATTCAGGATCCCTAATTCCACTTTCCTTTAAGGATCAAGGCAAGAGGGGAATAATTTTTTTAGATGATGAGATAAAATCCATTGAATTTAAGAATTTTTCAAAAAGAGAATTCATTAATCTCGAAGTAAGTTTAAATAAAGAAATGACATATAATGAAATCTTAAACGTTGTTCAAGATCAAATTGAGGAAGACAATCTTTATAGGATAAGACTTAAGGGAGAAACAAGACATAGGGAAGACTTAGAAAACTTCTTAAGAGAAAATTTGTCAGCCTTTTATTTTGAAATTCAAAATGATTTACTTGATTCTTTTGAAGAATATGAGATAGAGGACAAGTATTTAATAGAACTCTTAAACAGTTTTGCTTCTAGCCATAAAGAAATAGAGGCAAGAGAACTTTCAAAAAAATATATTTTGGAGCAATACTATGATAATTAAAGAATTAGGACTTTTAAATTTTGGAAAATTTGAAGATAAAAAAATTGAGCTCCAAGAAGGAATAAATTTAATCTACGGTAGAAATGAAGAGGGTAAGTCAACAATCGTAAACTTTATAGATGGAATTTTTTATGGTTTTAGTCGTGACTCTCTTTCGAGAAAGGTTCGTGACGACTTATTTGAAAAATCTAGACCTTGGAACTCAAATTTGTACAGGGGCTACCTGATTTTAAATGACAACGAAGAAGATTTTAGAATAAGTAGGGACTTTGATAAGGACGAAATTTCAATTTTAAATCTTAAAATAGGCGATGATCTATCGAATGACCAAAGAAATTTTATTTATTCAAGAATTCCACAGCCAGGGGCTTTATTTTTCTACTTAAATAGAAAAGTTTATAAATCCACTTTTTTTATTGGTCAAAGACTAAGTCAGTTTGAAAGTGATGCCAGTGGTGAATTACAAAATAGAATTAATAATTTTTCTGTTTCCGAAGATGAAAATGTTGATTTAAGTAAGGTCATAGAAAAAATGAAAGATGATCTTTATGATTTAGGAAGCAAAAAAAGAAAATCATCAGAAATTGGAAAAATTAACGAAGAATTAGAAAATATTTCAAAAGATAAAGTTAATTTTTTAAGTCTTAAGGAAACTTATAAGAAGTCAATTGATAAGTATAAGGAGTCTAAAGACAGGTTAGTAGATTTAGAAGACAAGCTTAGGGGGCGAAAACTCTTTGAACTTGAAATCTTGAAAGATAAACTAAAGCAAGGCTATGCAAGCGAATCAGAAAATGATGAGAATTATAATTTTTCTGATCTTGAAAATGCCATTGAAATAAATAGAAGTCTTGGCATGTATTCAAGTTATCTTGATGATTTATTATCAGCTGAGAGAAAGAATTTTGATGTTGACCTTGATTTGGAAGAGGATTATAAAAGATTTAAAGAAATAAATAGAGAGATTCAAGCCTTAAACGAAAATAATTATTCTAAAGAAAGAGAGATAATTTCTTGGGATATAAAAAATATAGAAAGGGAAGTTTTTAAATATGTTATAAAATTTCTTTCATCAATGCTTGGAGGACTTGCAATAATTTTAATTTCTTTTTATTTTAAGAAATATTTTATTTCAATCCTATCTCTTTTATTTTTTACTTATTCTTATTTTAGGATAGTAAAATTTAGAGAAAACAAAGACTTATTAAATAGATTAAAAAATAAATATCAAGATTATAAATTTAAATCTCAGGAAAAAACTTTAATAAAGAAAAAATTTGACAAAGAAATAGACGAGATTTTAATCAAATATAAGGCTAGAGATAAAAAAGAACTCAGTGAAATCTTTGATTCGAAAAGTGAAGAAAATATAAAAAATATTTCTAAAAATGAATACAATAGAGAATGGATAGAAAAAAATTCTCAAGAAATAGAAGAGACTAAAAAAAATATATTTAATCTTGAGAAAGAACTCCAAAATATTTTCCATCAATATGAGGTTGAAAATATTAAGGGATTGAAAACTCTATTTTATGAAAAGAGAGACGCAAGCAGGGTTAGTGAATACAAGTATAGGATTAAAGAACTTGAAAAAGAAAATCTTAGTGGAGACTTTTACAAAGAAGAATCTATTGATGAAATACAAGATAAAATAGATCAAGAAAAAAATAATATTTTAAACTTAGAAGGTAGATTAAAAACTTTTGAAGATTCCCTAGAAAAATTAAGAATTCTAGATGAAAAATCCTATGAGCTAAATGAAAAGTTAAAAAAATTAGAATATAAGAAGGAATTGCTAGAAATATCAATTGAAAAATTTGAAGATTTTGTTAAGGCAAGAAGAATAGATAATCTTCCCCTTCTAAGAAAAGAGATTTCAAAATACTTGGATTATATGACTTCTGGAAAATATAATGAAATTTTAATTGATGACAGCTTTGGAATAAGGGTTTATGATAGAGACATAGAAGACTACATTGAATTAGATAGTTTGAGCATGGGTACTATTGACCAGATTTATCTAGTTTTTAGACTATCTATATCAAAAATAATTAGTGACAAAGAAATACCTTTAGTGCTTGATAGCCATTTTGACTCTTATGATGATTTCAGGCTTAAAGAAGCTCTTGAAATTCTACAAGACAATAAACAAGTCTTAATTTTTACAAGCACAAATAGGGAAAAAGAAATTTTAGATAAATATAGTATGACATATAATTTAATAAAAATTTGAGGTGTATATGATATTCGCAATTGGAGATCTTCACTTCGACTACACACAAGAAAAACCCATGAATATTTTTGGAGACAACTGGGAAAATCATGAAGAGAAAATAATTGAAAACTGGAAAGAAGTCGTAAGAGAAGATGACTTAGTTCTTTTGCCAGGAGATATTTCTTGGGCTCTTAAACTAGATACAGCTGCTTATGATCTAAAGAGAATAGATGAGCTCCCAGGAATAAAAATAATTTCAAAGGGAAACCACGACTATTGGTGGTCTTCATTAAATAAGATGAATAATCTTGGATACAAGACCATAAATTTCATTCACAACAACTCTTTTGAATACAAGGGTTATTCAATATGTGGCACAAGGGGATGGGCAGCTAGAGATTCCTTTGAGTTTTCTGAAAATGATGAAAAAATTTATTTGAGAGAAGTTCAAAGATTAAAGAATTCTCTGGATTCATGTGTAAATAAAAAAATTATTGCCATGATTCACTATCCACCCTTTAATCAAGACTTGGGAGTCAATGAATTTTCACAAACCTTAAGTGAGTATAAGGTGGAAAAATGTGTCTATGGGCATCTTCATGGAAAGGGACATAAATTTTCATATGAAGGAGACCTAGAGGGTGTTGATTACCACTTTGTAGCCAGTGACTTTTTAGATTTTAAATTAAAGATAATTGAGGTGGACTAATGGAAAGAGAGATTGAAGTAAAGCTTCTTGATATAAATGTAGAAGAATTTGAAGATAAAATAAAAAAAATTGGTGGCAAATTTGTAAAAGAAGAAAATCAAACCAATATTACTATTAATTCAACAGCCCACAAGATTTATAAAAAGAAGGGCTATTTAAGAATTAGAATTTCTGAATCATCTGATGGGGAGAAAAAATATTTTACCTTTAAAGAAAATGTTTCTGACTTCAAAGTTAGAGATAATATAGAGCACACTACAGAAATCACCAGTGTAGATGATCTTATTAATATTCTGAAGTGCCTTGGATATGATATCTATCACACAGGCTACAAAAACAGAAAAAAATATTCCTATAAAAAATTTGTAATTGACATAGATACTTGGGATAAGGAGACTTACCCAAATCCCTATGTTGAGATAGAAGCACCTAGTATGGAAGATATTTATCACTTAGTAGATAAATTAGAAATACCTAGAGACCATGTTTCTACAATGTCTATTGATGAACTTAGAAAATCTTTAAAAAAGTAGTATGACATATATAATATATGTGTTATAATATTTTTAGAAAATAAGGAGGAGTTATGTCTAAGTATAATTATATTAAATGGTTTGATGAAATCGGTAAAGAAGATGTAGGAATTGTCGGAGGAAAGGGAGCTAACCTTGGTGAGTTAACTAATTTTGGTCTACCAGTGCCTCCAGGATTTTGTGTAACAGCAGAAGCTTACACTAAATTTATTAAATACGCAGAACTTGATGAAGTTGTTAAATTTTTAATGGAAGCTGTAGACGTTGAAAATGTTGATGACCTTACAAATGTTTCAAAGGAAATTCAAACTAAGATTAAAGAAAAAGACTTTGATCCTGAACTTGAAGAAGAAATCCTAAGAGCTTACAGAGAATTTTCTGAAAACATTGGTGTTAAAGACCCAGAAGTTGCAGTTAGATCATCTGCTACTGCAGAAGACCTTCCAGATGCATCCTTTGCTGGACAACAAGATACTTACTTACACATTAGTGGCGAAGAAGAACTTCTAAACCACATCAGAGATTGCTTTGCATCACTTTGGACATCTAGAGCAATTTATTACAGAGAAAAACAAAACTATGATCACTTTGACGTAGCTCTTTCTGTTGTAATTCAAAAAATGGTTAACTCAGAAAAGTCTGGTGTTATGTTCACAGCAAACCCAATTAACAACTCTATAGATGAAATGATGATTAACGCATCTTATGGACTTGGAGAAGCTGTTGTTTCAGGTATAGTTACTCCTGACGAATACATTATTGATAAAAAAACGAAAAAAGTTATTGAAAAAAATATTTCTGAAAAAGAATACATGGTAATTAAAAACGAAAATGGTGTTGGAACTAGAACAGTTAATGTAAAAGATGTTTTAGGAGAAGATGCTATAAAGGCAGAAGCTTTATCACCAGAAGAACTTGATACTCTTATTGAAAGAGGACTTAAGGTAGAAAAGCTTTATGGTTCAGTACAAGATACGGAATGGGGTTTTGATACAGATACAAAAGAATTTTACTTCCTACAATCAAGACCTATAACTACTCTTGAAGAAAAGAAGGAAGAAAAATTAGTTACACTATGTAAAGGTCTACCAGCATCACCAGGCATTGGAAGAGGCAAGGTAAAACTTATTAAGGATATTTCTGAAATCAACCTTGTTGAAGAAGGTGATGTCCTTGTAACTGCAATGACAAACCCTGACATGGTACCTGCTATGAGAAAGTGTGCTGGTGTTGTTACTGATGAAGGTGGAAGAACATGTCACGCAGCAATTGTATCAAGAGAATTACAAATTCCTTGTATAGTTGGTGCTAAAAATGCAACAAAATCTCTTAAGACAGGGGACACCGTTACAGTTGATGCTGTAAGAGGTATTGTTTACGAAGGCGAAGTCCTAAAAGAAAAAGAAGAAAAGAAAACTGAAATCCAATCTTCAGGACCAAGCCTTGGAAATATTGACGAACTTAGAAACATCTTTGCCCCAACAACTGCTACTAAGATTTATATGAATCTTGGTGAACCAGGACTAATCGATAAATATAAAAACCTACCAATGGATGGTATTGGTCTAATGAGGACAGAATTTATCTTCACTAACATGATTGGTGCTCACCCAATGTATCTTGTAAAGACTGGTCAAGGAGACCTAATGGTTGATAAACTTGCTGAAGGTATCTCTAAGGTTGCTCAAGCAATTTATCCTAAGAATCTCGTTGTAAGAACTAGTGACTTTAGAACAAATGAATTTAGAGGCCTAAAGGGTGGAGACGAAGTAGAACCAATTGAAGCAAACCCAATGATAGGTTGGAGAGGTGTTTCAAGATATATTTCTCCAGAATACGAAAAGGGATTTAGACTAGAGTGTCAAGCAATCAAAAAGGTTAGAGAAGAGTACGGACTTACTAACGTAATTGTTATGCTACCATTTGTTAGAACTCCACAAGAGCTTAAGGTTGTAAAGGGAATCATGGCTGAAGAAGGTCTAGTTCAATCAAAGAACTTTAAAATTTGGATCATGGCAGAAGTTCCTGCAGTAGTTCTTCAAGCTGAAGAATTTGCAGAATTAGTTGATGGATTCTCAATTGGATCTAACGACCTAACACAACTAGTAATGGGAGCAGATAGAGACTCTGGAATCCTTAACAACATGGGATACTTTGATGAAAGAAATGACGCAGTTAAAATTGCACTTAAGACAATAATCGATGCAGCAAACAAGAAGGGAATCACTTGCTCAATCTGTGGACAAGGACCAAGTCAATATCCAGAACTTGCAGAATTCCTTGTTGAGTGTGGTATAACTTCTATGTCAGTTAACCCTGATACAGTTGATTACACTAGAAGACTTGTTGCAAGTGTTGAACAAAAAATAATTCTTAAAAAACTTAGACAAATGTAAAAACATTAAATCTAATAAAATAAGAACCTCATGAATTTAATCATGAGGTTCTTTTAATGTTAACTCTTATATTAAATTAGTTTTTTATAATCTAAAAAGTTTGCCTTAAGACCTTTTGTAAGAGGCAAGTTTAGAAGTTCAATGTTACATATATCATCAATAAAGAAAAGATCTTTATCGATGAATACTTCAACATTATTTACTTCATAAATATTATACTTCTTATCTTTTCTTTTAGATTGTCCTAAATATACATCAGAAGATGGGAGACCACTGCCGCAACAAGATTTACTAGTAATCTTATCTACGGTAATTACAGTAGCCCCTTTATCTCTAAGATATTCTAAGAGATCATCGGATAAATGAATTTTCATATTATTCACTTTTCTTAATTAGAGTAACAAAAAATTCACTAGACTTAACTGCCTCAATAGAAATGTAATTTTCACCATCAAATTTTAAAACTTTGCCTGGTTCAAAATCTCTATCTTCTTCGTCATTTAATAGTACTTTTATTTCACCCTTCACAATAGTTACAAGTACAGTAAAGCCAGGGTGGTTGTGTTTCTCAATAGTTTCTCCAGAGGCTAAAACTTTTTTTACTAGAGTAAATTCTTTTTCGTTAAAAACTTTACCAGGCATACTTCCTACATAACCAATCATTTTATACATCCTTTCTTAAAAATTATTTTTCAAACTTATCTAAATTTTTAAAAGAATCTAAATTTAAATTGGACTTATCAAGATCCTTATCTCTTGAAGTGTTTTTCGCATCATCAAGATTTTTCTTTATAATCTGATCATCTTCCATTGTAGATTCTTTTTCTGTCTTAATTTCTTTGCCATTTTCAATTGAATCAATTAAATCTTCTGATGATTTTAAATCCTCAATCTTATATCCAGGCATCTTATCCAAGAAAGTTGAAAGATTAATAGTTTCACTTTCATACAGTCTTCTAATAATTTCATCGATATTTTGTGAATTTTTACGAACTAATTCTGATCTAATTTCATTTAGAATATTAATTTTTTCAATGCTATAGCTTTCAGAAAATTTTTCTAAATCTTCAAAAATAATATCTGTAATAGTTGGGTTAATTTTTGAAGAATTTAGAGAAAAAGTTAAAGGGCCTCGTTCAATAGACTTATTAATAGACATTAGAGACTTAGACAAGATGTCAAACCTTTGATAAAGCATTTTTCTTGAAGAAGCTCTTTTTTCTATAGCTTCATTAACCTCAAAGTCTTCAGTAGCTATTAAGACATAATCATATCCCATAAACATAAAGTCTTTATCCACTTCGTGTTCCTTTAATTTAATTTTGCCATCAGACTTTTCTGCTATATTTACAATATTTTTTGTAAAAGAATCTCCTATCATATATATTTCTGCTTCTGAATCAATAACAGACTTCAAAGCAGAATATGCAAGATAACCTCCTCCCAAAATTAGAATTTTTTTGTCGAGAGTATCTAAGCTCACTGGCAAGTATCGCATCTTATCACTCCTTTAAAATTTTTTTGCGTTAGTGTATGTATCACTTAGCTTAATTATACCAAATAAAGGACAAGTTTATTCAAATTATTGACGTAATTAAGACTTTCACTAGCTAATTTAATAGATTTTTAATAAATTATAAACTTCATGAAAGTAGATTTATGTTATAATGATTAAAAGATGTAGAAAGAAAATGGAGGTTTTATTATGAAATCCAATAATTTAAAGAGAGCTGCTGCTCTTGGACTTGCAGCTTTAATGCTAGCACCAAGTGCAACTTTTGCAAAAGAGTTCAAAGATGTAAAAAAGAAAAATAATAAATATTCTTGGGCTTACGATGCAATTGATAAATTAAGTGACAACAATATTATTAGTGGACACCCTGATGGAGAGTTTAAACCAGGTGAACCTGTTTCTCTAGAAGAGCTTCTACAACTTATTAAACAAATTTTAAGACCAAGCGATCAAGAGATAAAAACTGCTAAAGAAAAATATTCTAAAATTGCTAAAGAGAAGGGTGTAAACTCTTGGGCAGAAGATGCAATATGTTTAGCACTTCACAGAGGTTACCTAGATGAAAACTCTTTAAAGAAGGCAAGTGAAAGAGGCTTCTTTAAAATAAGTGGTAGGGAATACCCAAGCAGAGGCGACATAGCAATTTTCTTTGCAAGAGCATTACAACTTAGTCCTAATGGAAACACAAACCTATTAAAACACAATGATAAAGACAAAATGAGTGATACGCTTAAGGGATACTTATCTTCTCTTGTTGATGCAAAAATATTTACTTCAACTGGTTCCGATGGAAACTTTGAAGGAGAAAGGTCAATCACTCGTGCCGAAACTGCAATAATTACAAAGGCTTCTTTTGATTATGCAGAAAAAAATAAAATTGAAGCAAAAACTGAAAAATTAAAGGGTACAGTTATCCTTTCATCAAAGCTTAATAATGTTAATGTGGTTATAATTGAAACTAAAGGGTCAAAATATTCTTTTGACATTGATAGCAACACAAAGTATAAGTTAAAAGATAAGGACATCAAGCTTGAAGATATTAAGGCTGGCCAAGAAGTTGAAATTGAATATGTTAAGGCTAAGTCTGGTGAAAGAGAAGGTACTGCAAAGACTATAACAGTTACAAATGCAATGCTTGACATGGTTGGATATGTAAACTCTAAGGGCAATAATCAAATCACTCTTAGATACAGGGACAACTCAGATTCTATAAACTTTAGAACTACTTCAAAAATATCAACATCAGATACAAAAACTTTTGATTTAGATAAAAATGTAAAAATCAAAGCCTATGGCAAAGATTTAAAATTAGAAGACATTGCAGTAGATGACTTAGTTGAATTTAAGACAAATTCTGATAATAAAATAACAGAAATGACAGTATTCCCAAAAGAAGCTTATGTAAAGGGACAAATTATTTCTATAGAAAATACTAATAAGGATAAGGCATCAATTAAATTAAAATTAAGCGATGGCAAGACTTACGAGTTTTATATTACTAATGAAACAAAAGCATTAAATGATGTTTCTCTAAATGACAATGTTACTTTCTATGTTAACTACAAAGTCCTTATTGGAAGATCTAATGATGAAAACAATGGTATAGCTATGGGTAAGGTTAGAAGAGCAGCATTATATGAGACAACTTTTGATTATCAAAGAAGAAATTCGGATCCTTATATAGAACTAGAGCTTGCAAATGGAGGCTCCAAAACTTATTCTTTAGTAAAAGATCCTATTATTAGAGATGGCGGTATTAGAGTACATTCTGTTACTGAAGATTTTCTAGTTGGAAAGAACGTTAATTTAAAACTTAATGGTTATGGGAAAGTTGAAGAAATTAATATTGTAAACAAAGATTTACAATTTAATACAATGTTCCAAGTTTTAAGAGCAAATAAAACATCTGATCAATTTAACACTTATGCTGTAACTTTAAAAGTTATTCAATCAGACAATAATAGAATTAAACCAGGTGAAACTATAAACATGACCTTAGAAGGTAATGTATTGTTAAATGATGTTTTTCTAGCTAACGGATACCTTGACGAAAGATCAAAAATACTACAACTTAATATAGAAGAAGTAGTGGGTAACACTGGTTACTACGAGTTAGATCAAGTTAATGGTATTAGAGAAAGAAGAAGTTTCTATACATTTAAACAATTAGAAAGAGATTCTTCTAGAAACACTTACACTTCAAGTAGAAACACTAACATTAGAGCATACTAACAATTTTTAAATTAGAAGAAGTCCTTAGGGGCTTCTTTTTTTATATGAATTAAGAAGTTACTATTTTTTAATTTTTTGAAATTGTGCTATAATTTATGGCGGAGTGATTAGATGAAAAAGAAAATTATAGCAATAAGTTTAATTTTTTCAATTCTCTTAGCACCAGGAAGTATTTTTGCTAAATCTTTTACAGATGTAAAGAATAGTGGAAAGACAGAGTGGGCTTATAAGTATGTGGAAGAATTATCAAACAAAAACATTTTAAATGGTTATGAAGATGGAACTTTTAGACCAAACAATCCTGTTAGCTTTTTGGAAACAATGCAAATTATAAAAACTCTTTCAAATCCTAGTGATGATGAAATGAAATTAGCTAGAGAAGCTTACATGGAAATGGCAAATGCTAATGGAGTTATAGACTGGGCAAAAGATGCAATTTGCTTTAACTTATACCACGGCACAATCACTGAAAAGACATTAATAAATGCTCGTGAAAGAGGATTCGTAGATAATAAGCTTTATCCAAATAGAAATTCAATAGCAGTTTATTTTGCAAGAGCTTTGAATATTGAAAAAAGTCAAGATAGAAGTAACTTAAAGTATAAGGATATGAAAAAAATTCATCCCCTAACTATGGAGTATCTTCCAAATCTTGTTAATTCAAATATTTTTACTAGCACAGGTTCAGAAGGTAATTTTAACGGAAATCTTGCAATAAGAAGAAGTGAAATTGCAGTATTAACATCTAAGTCCCTTGAGTATTTTAATAAAAACTTAGATAAGGTAAGGAAACAAAAAGAAGTGAATGTCGAAGACTTATTAGTTAAGCCTGAAGATAATAAAGCTAGTGAAAATAATTCGGTAAGCAAGGATAATAATAAAAATGAGAAAGAATCTATCTTAGTTAATAAAGATTTAAACAATAAAACTATTGATGATAGAGATTTAGAAGCTGCTGAAGCTAACATACCAATTAACTTTAAGGGTCAAGTCATAGAAATAATAGAAAGTAAAAATGTTAATTTTATAAGGATTAAAGTAACTGAATCTGATTCTGATAGATTTGGTCCAGGACAAGTTATAACTGTAAATACTTTCAGAAAACATAATATTAATGACATCGTTGAAGGTTATGGTATCCTTGGCGAAAATAGTCTAACAAACATAAAATTAAAATAAGATTAAAGGGGCTGTTCATTTGACGGCCCTTTCAAATTGGAGGAAATGTGGAATTTTTAAGTAGAACTGAGAGAATGATTCCTAAAGAAGATGTCGAAAAAATAAATGATAAGTCTGTTATTGTATTTGGACTTGGTGGAGTAGGCGGATCTTGTGTTGAGGCCTTAGTAAGAGCAGGGATAGGAGAGATAGGCCTTGTTGATGGTGACGAATATGAGATAACAAATATAAATAGACAGGCCTTTGCCACAACCAAAACTTTGGGAATGAGAAAAGTTGATGCTTGTGAAGAAAGACTTCTTGAGATTAATCCAAAATTAAAAATAAAAAAATATGATTTATTTGTAAGTGAAGAAAATATTAGAGATATTGATTTTGAATCTTATGATTATGTCGTAGATGCAATTGACACGATTACATCTAAGCTTTTGATTATTAGGGAAGCATATGATAGAAATATAAAAATAATTTCTGCAATGGGTGCAGGTAATAGATTGGATCCTACAAAGTTTCAAGTTATGGAAATTGAAAAAACACAAAATGATCCCCTTGCAAGAATTATGAGGAAAAAATTGAAGGAGATGGGAATAAAAAAATTAAAGGTGGTTTGCTCCAGTGAGCTTCCAATAAAAACTGGCGATAGAACACCGGGGTCAATCTCTTTTGTTCCACCAGTTTGTGGTATGGTACTAGCTTCTCAAGTCATAAGGGATATCTTAAAAAGTTGAAAATAAGGGAAAAAAAACATATAATATTTAGCAGTAAGGAGAAGTCATGGATATAAATACATTAAACGATAAACAAAAGGAAGCCCTTTTGGCAACTAAAGGCCCCTTGCTTATTTTAGCAGGAGCTGGAAGTGGAAAAACCAAGGTGGTAACTTCTAAAATTGCATATTTAATCGAGGAGTTACAAGTTCCATCTTGGAAAATTTTGGCAATTACCTTTACTAATAAGGCTGCTAATGAAATGAGAGATAGAGTTTCAAAATTAATCGACGAAGACATCTCCTCAATGTGGATAGGAACCTTTCACTCAATTTGCGTTAGAATACTTAGGAAAAATATAGATAAAATTGGTTATAGTTCAAGTTTTACTATTTATGATAGAGACGATCAAATTACTGTTGTAAAAGAAGCTATAGGAGAGTTAGGACTAGACAGGGATATTTATAAACCTAGATCCCTTGTTAATGATATTTCAAACATAAAAAGTGAAGGATTAAGTCCAAAAGAATATATAGATTTAAATAAGACTAACTTTTTTAAAGAAAATCTTGGTAAAATTTATGAAATTTATGAAAAAAAGTTAGTTAGCAATAACGCTTTGGATTTTGATGACCTCCTAATAAAAACAGTTGATATTTTAAGAGACTATGAAGATGTCAGAGATTTTTATAGGAGTAAGTTTGAATATATATTCGTTGATGAATACCAAGATACTAATAAAATTCAATATGAATTTATTAAACTGGTTGCAGGAAATGAACCAAATCTAACAGTGGTTGGAGATAACGACCAATCTATTTATAAGTGGCGTGGCGCTGATATAAATAATATCTTAAACTTCCACAAGGATTTTCCTGGTGCAAAAATTGTAAAGCTAGAACAGAATTATAGGTCTACTCAAAAAATTCTTGAAGTAGCTAACAAGGTTATAGAAAATAACAGAACTAGGATTGAAAAAAATCTTTGGACTTCAAGAAATGAAGGTAAACCAGTTGTTTATAGAGAGTTTCCTCACTCGAATGAGGAAGAATATGGAGTTATAAATAAAATAATAGGTCTTCACTATAAGGGTGAAGAGTTTAAAGATATGGCTATCTTATATAGGACCAATGCTCAGTCAAGAGGTTTTGAAGAGGCCCTAGTTAGAGAGAGCATACCATACAAGATTGTAGGTGGACTAAAGTTCTATGATAGGATGGAAGTAAAGGATATCTTAGCTTACCTGAGAGCTATAAATAATACTGATGATAATGTAAGTTTATCTAGGATAATAAACAGACCAAAGCGAGGGATAGGAGATACATCTCTAGCTGATTTATTAGACTATGCTGATAAAAATGGAATTTCTCTTTATGATCTTGTGACAAATATTGATAAATTTGAAGATTTGAACATCAGGGCAAGGAAAAATGTTAGGGATTTCGGAAGCATCTTAAAGATTTTAAAAGATAGGGCTGAAAAACTTTCAATTGGGAAGCTTTTTGAAGAAGTATTATACGAAAGTGGTTATGTAGAAGACTTAAAAAATCAAAATACAATTGAAGCCAAGACTAGACTTGAAAATATTGAAGAACTTCACTCTAATATAATGGAATACGATAGGGAAGGAGTAGAACTTGCCGAATATTTAAATACTCTACCACTTTTATCCGACGTTGATAAGACTTCCGAAGAAAGTGGAGTCAATCTTATGACAATGCACGCTGCAAAAGGGTTGGAATTCTCCACTGTATTTTTAGTTGGATTTGAAGAAGGACTTTTCCCATCTAATAGATCTATTGAAAGCGAAGATGAAGTTGAAGAAGAGAGAAGACTTTGTTATGTAGGAGTCACAAGAGCCTGCAACAATCTTTTTATTTCATCCTCAAGGACTAGGTCCATGTATGGGAAATTAACTCCGGCAAAAAGAAGTAGATTTATTCATGAGATGGGCGAAACAATAGAAATTATTGAAGATAAGAGTAGAGAACTTTTAGAAATTCGCGACTATAATGAAGGAAACAAATCTTCAGTTAATAGAAAAACTAAATTCTTTGGAATAGAAAAAAGGACTGAAGCTAGTAAGGGACTTAACCAAACAACTGATAAGAACATAAGCGTTGGTGATAAAGTTAAGCACAAAATATTTGGCAAAGGCATGGTAGTTCAAAAGAAAGAAAAAAACGGAGATTATGAAGTTGTTATTTCCTTTGATAAGAAGGGATTAAAGAGACTTATGCTATCTGTTGCTCCTATTAAATTAATTGATTAGTTGGTGACTTATGAAGGATAAAATAAAAGAAATGGAAAATTTAATCAAGGAAATTGATAAATTAAATTACCATTATTATACTCTTGACGATCCACTTCTTTCTGATGCTGAGTATGACGAGCTTTACGACAAGTTAGTCAATTTAGAGAAAGAAAGTGGAACAGTTCTACCTTATTCACCTACAACTCGGGTAGGTGGCGCTGTCCTTAGCAAATTTGAAAAACACACTCATCTTGCTAGGCTTTACTCAATGGATAAGGCTCAGGGAGATGAAGCTCTTCTTGGATGGTTTAATAGAATAGAAAAATTTGTAAGTGACTATAATCAAAACAATGTAAATAAATTGCCAGAACCAGAATTTATTGTTGAGCTTAAGTTTGATGGACTTACAATTAACCTAACATATGAAAATCAAAATCTTGTTATGGCATCCACTAGGGGTAATGGGATAATTGGCGAAGAAATCCTAGAACAAGTAAAGACAATTTACTCTGTTCCCTTAAGAATTTCTTATCCTGGAAAAATCGAAGTTCAAGGAGAAGGCTTGATGCCTCTATCTGAACTAGAGAAATACAACCAAGAAAATGATGAAAAATTAAAAAATGCTAGGAATGCAGCAGCAGGCGCCTTAAGAAACTTGGATCCCAAGGTTACTAAAAAAAGAAACTTAACAGCTTTCTTTTATAATGTTGGATATATCGAAGAAGATATATTTAAATCAGATGATGATATTAAAAATTTCTTAAGAGAAAATAATTTTAAAGTTTCAAAATATAACTTTAAAGTCAAAAAATTCTCAGATATAGCACAAAAAATAAAAGAAATTGGAGAAAACAGAAATAAGTTAGATGTTTTAATTGATGGCGTAACTATAAAGGTAAATGACATAGAAACTAGAAAAGCTCTTGGATATACAAATAAGTTTCCTCGTTGGGCAGTTGCTTATAAATTTGAAGCAGAAGAAATTTCAACTACTCTTCTTGATGTAGTTTGGAATGTTGGGAGGACAGCTAAGGTTACTCCTTCAGCAATTCTTGAGCCAGTTGATATTGGTGGCGTAACAGTACAAAGAGCTACCTTAAATAATTATGATGACATACTTAGGAAAAAGGTTAAGATAGGTTCGAGAGTTTTAATAAGAAGGTCTAACGATGTTATACCAGAAATATTAGGAACTCTTCCAAGTGATAACGAAACACGTGAAATAGAAAAGCCAAAAACTTGCCCTTATTGCGGGTCTCATCTTTATCAAGATGGTGTCCACATATTCTGCCCTAACACCTTATCTTGTGTTCCACAATTAGTTTCAAGGCTCACACATTTTGCATCAAGAGATGCAATGGACATAGAAGGTTTTAGCGAGAAAACTATAGAAAAGTTAATGGCTACTATTGGCTTGAAAGAAATCCCTGATATTTACAAGCTAAAATATGAAGATATAATTAAAATAGAAGGTTTTAAAGAAAAGAGGACTAATAATCTTCTAAAAGCAATTGAAAACTCTAAAAAACCACATTTATCAAATTTTATCTATGCCCTAGGAATACCTAACGTTGGTATAAAAACTGCTAGAGACTTAGCTGATCATTTTAAATCATTTGATAAATTAAAAAATTCTAAGGAAGAAGAATTAGTTTCTATAGGAGACATTGGAAACATTACAGCAAAAGAAATTGTAGAATTCTTCCACGATGATAGAATCATTAGGGCAGTGGATGAGTTATTTGACTTAGGTTTAAATCCAATATATGAAGATGATAATAAGGGACCTAAGCCACTTGATAAAAAAACTTTTGTATTAACAGGGACATTAGAAATTCCTAGAAAAAAATTGGAAGAAAAACTGATATCTTTAGGTGCTAAAGTGACAGGATCAGTAAGTAAAAATACCGATTATGTTGTTGTAGGAGAGAATCCAGGATCCAAGTATGAGAAAGCAAGGTCCTTAGATATAAAAATTTTGAGTTTGAAAGAACTTGAAGATTTAGTAGGAGGTTTAAATGAATAAAGAAGATATAAGGCATATTGCAAATATTGCTCAAATAGATTTCACTGATGAAGAGCTAGATAAATTTGCGCCAAGCTTTGATGAAAATATTGAGCTTGTGAATAAAATAAAAGAAATTGACACTGATGGTGTTGAAATGGTATTCCAAGTTAATGGAACAGAAAATAATATTCGTGAAGACAAAACTGGAGAGTCTCTTTCTCAAGAAGAGGCACTAGCAAATGCTGCTACTAAAAAATACGGTTATTTTAAACTTATAAAGTTTGTAGAATAGGAGGGACTCATGACTTTTAGCAAATTAAAGGCCTGGGAGATAGCTCAAGGATATAGAAACAGAGATTTCTCTTGTGAAGAAGTTACAAGAGAATTTCTAGACAATATTAAAGAAAAAGATAAAGAAATTAATGCATATATAACAGTTACAGAAGAATTGGCTTTAAAAAAAGCTAAGGAAGTTGATGAAAAATTCCATAACAGAGAAGATATGTCTCCTCTTGCAGGGATTCCTATTTCTATTAAAGACAATATTTCTGTAAAAAATGTAAAGATGACTTGTGGATCTAGGATGCTCGAAAATTATATTTCACCCTATGATGCCACACTAGTTAAAAAAATAAAGGAAAATGATGGAGTCATATTAGGCAAGGTAAATTTAGATGAATTTGCCATGGGAGCATCAACTAGAACTTCATACTTTGGAGTAACAAAAAATCCACTTGATACTACAAGAGTTTCTGGTGGATCATCAGGTGGATCAGCTGCATCTGTTAGTGCTAATATGGCAGCTATATCTATTGGATCTGATACTGGCGGATCTGTTAGACAACCTTCAAGCTTTTGTAAAACTGTTGGTATGAAACCAACTTATGGTTCCATTTCTAGGTTTGGTATGGCTTCAATGGCAAACACCTTTGATCAACCTGGCGTTATTGCAAATGATGTTAGAGACCTTACAATAATGTTTAATGTAATAGAAGGTAGGGATGAAAGAGATGCAACTTCTGTAGGAAATCCAGGATTAAATTTTGATTTCGATTTCTCAGATGATGCAATTAAAAATCTTGAAGGTAAAAAGTTTGCTATTCCTAAGACTTATTTAGAAATGGATTTAAATGAGAGAGTTAGAAGCGAACTTGAAAAGGCAATTGAAATTTTAAGAGACAGTGGTGCCCAAGTTGATGAATACGACATTGAATCCCTAAACCACACTATAGAAACTTATAACATTCTAGTTAATGGAGAAATTGCATCGAACTTGGCTCGTTTTGATTCCATAAGATATGGTCACAGAACAAATAAAAAATTTGAAACGATAGAAGAAATGTACCGTGCTTCAAGAAGTGAAGGCTTTGGAGACGAAGTCAAGAGAAGGATTATGATAGGTACTAATATCTTATCTATGGATAATGCTGAAGAATTTTATTATAAGGCTCTAAAGGTTAGAGGTTTAATTAAAAGAGATATGGATAGGATGTTTAAGGATTACGATTTTATGATTTGTCCAACATTCCCAGTTCTTCCTTTTAAAATTGATGATAATATAAGCCCAGTTGAAGCATATCAAGCAGACTTATTTACAATTCCTGCTAATATGGTGGGCTCTCCTTCAATTTCACTACCAATGCCAGCAGGTCAAGATGGACTATCAATTGGTATTGAATTTACAGGTAAGAGATTTAAGGACAAGGACCTACTTCAAGCGTCCCTAGCATTTGAAAGGAGCTTAAACAAATGAGATATAAAACAATTGTAGGATTGGAAATTCACGTAGAACTTTCCACAGAAACAAAAGCCTTTTGTTCATGTAAAAACTCCTTTGGTGATGAACCTAACACAAATGTATGTCCAGTGTGCTTGGCACTTCCTGGTGGGATGCCAGTTCTAAATAGAAATGCTGTTAATTATACTATAATGGCAGGAACTGCTTTTAACTGTAAGATTAATAACAAATCCAAATTTGATAGAAAAAATTATTTTTATCCAGACTTAACAAAGGGTTTCCAAATTACCCAAAATGACAAGCCAATCTGCACTGATGGCTATCTTGAAATAGACACAGAAGATGGAAAGAAAAAGATTGGACTTTTCCAAATTCAAATGGAAGAGGATACAGCAAAAAGTCTTCACACAGAAGATAACGAAACGCTAATGGATTACAACAGATGTGGTGTTCCTCTAATAGAAATTGTTACTAAACCAGATATTTCTAGTGGTAAAGAAGCTCGTGACTTTCTAGAAAAATTAAAGTCAACTCTTAGATTCTTGGATATATCAGACTGTAAGATGGAAGAAGGATCCCTTAGATGTGACGTTAACGTAAACGTCAAGGACATGGAAACAGGAGAAAAAACTGCTATTACAGAAGTTAAAAATCTTAACTCTTTTAGGGGTGTTGAAAAGGCAATTGATTTTGAAGTAGAAAGACACATAAAACTTCTTGAAGATCATGAAGATGAAATCAAGACTACTAGAAGATGGGATGACGCAAAAAACGAAACCATCTTAATGAGAGTTAAGTACACTGCAAATGACTACAGGTTTGCACCAGAAGGTGATCTTCCAATAGTTCATATTACAGATGAAGAAATAAAAGAAGTAGTAGATAAAATGCCAGAGCTTCCAGAGCAAATGATTGAAAGATTTGTAAAGGAATATGACATTACACTTGAAGATGCACAAGTATTAACTTCTTCCAGAGAACTTGCAAAATTCTTTGAAGAACTTGCAAAAGATTTTAAAGACTATACTTTATTATCAAACTGGATTCAAACAGAAATTTTAAGAAGAGTTGAAATTTCCGATGATGAGGAATTTAAACTACCTTTTGAAAACAAAGAATTTATTGAACTTTTAAATGCAATTAAGAGTGAAAAGATTAGCAACAATGCTGGTAAAAAAGTTTTAAGAGAAATGTTTGAAACTGGTGATGGAGCAAAGGAAATAATTGAAAGACTTGGTCTTGTACAAATGACAGACCTATCTGCAATAGAAAAAATTGTAGATGAAGTTTTAGATGAAAATG
The DNA here is from genome assembly GCF_023614525.1 of Peptoniphilus genitalis. Classification (GTDB taxonomy): domain Bacteria; phylum Bacillota; class Clostridia; order Tissierellales; family Peptoniphilaceae; genus Peptoniphilus_A; species Peptoniphilus_A genitalis. Next base: position 90,532 of record NZ_CP097885.1, on the reverse strand, counting down.
AACAATCAATTATTGACTTCAAAGAAGGAAAAGATAGAGCTCTTGGATTCTTGGTTGGACAAGTAATGAAAAAATCAAGAGGAAAAGCAAATCCAAAAGTTGCAAATGAAATGCTTGTAAAAAAATTAAATGAAAGATAAGAAAAATTAAAAAAATATAATTTAAACCCTAGGTTTTGTAACCTAGGGTTTTTGTGTTATATAAAACTATATTAAAACTATTCGTGTGTTAAATTGTTATTAATTCTATTGTTTTTATAATTCTTAATTAATTCTCTTATTATTCTTACAATACCTTGAGACAAAACAATTCCTAGGGCTAGAGCAGAAGTTGTCAATGTTGTTTTTATAACATGCTCTCTCATGACAACATAATCAGATTCTATAAAGTAATACATGATGTAGTACATTCCCGCCCCTGGTACTAGGGGTACAAGACAGGGAAGAGTGAAGACTGTTGCAGGTTTTTTAAAACAAACTGCAAAAGACTCTGAACAAACTCCTATTAACAAAGAAGACAACAAATAAGAAATCATATAGTTATCACTAAAAGCGAAGAGGAGTTCGTATACAACCCATATAAATCCTGATAAAGCTGACGTAATTAGCCTAACTTTTTTAGGGAGCTTAAAATAAATAGTGAAGCCGTAAGTTGCAAGAGTTGCTAAGAGAAATTGTCCAATGCTTTTATTTAAAATCATAATATAAACCTCATTATCTTAAGACCAACACCAACTCCAAAGGCAATGGCTAGGGCTATAAAAAATGCTTTTATCATTGTAATAGCTCCAGTTATAAACTCTCCACTCATAATATCTCTAACGGAGTTTGTTATAGCTACACCTGGTACTAAAAGCATTATTACACCAATTATAATCATATCTATATTTGAACCAAGGCCAAAGTGAACGCAAATAATTGCAAGAATTGATGTGGTGAAGGCACAAATAATATTATTTATAAAAAATGAAAGTTTTAAATAAGATAATTTCTCTAAAACCAGAGATATTAGAATTCCAATAAAGAAACTAGCGGCAAAGTCTTTAACATCTCCTCCAAATAAAACTGAGAAAAAGGATGCTGCTATCCCACCACCAATATAAATTTTCTTAGGATTTTCTTCTGTTCCATCAATTGCAAAAAGTCTGTCATAAGCCTCTTTAATTGAAAGATCATGAGAAACAAACTCTCTTGAAAAAGAATTAACCCTGTCAATTTTATATAAATTTGTATCAGAAATTGTAATTTTTCTAAAGTTGCTAAGAGTTTCTCCCTCAAACTCCATTGAAATAAAAATTGCAGAGGGAAGAGCATAAGCTGATACATTAGAAATATTTGAAACAGATTTACAAATTCTTTCTATTGTATCTTCTGCCCTATAAGATTCTGCTCCATTTTGAATTAAAAGAGCTCCTGTATAGAGAGATAAATTCATTAAGTCCTTAGCTTCTTTTATATTATTTAAGACTTTAGCCATTTTATCACCAAAAACATTATACTATGGAGTTTTTTTATTCTCAACGAAATTAGGAAATTGAATAAAATAATCTACTTTGATATAATAACTAAGATAGGGGTGATTATATGGAAATGCCCATAATTTCAATAATTGGCAGACCAAATGTAGGCAAGTCTACACTATTTAATAAAATAGTTGGCAGGAAGGTATCAATAACTGAAGATACCCCAGGTGTTACTAGAGATAGAATTTATCAGCCTGCAACTTGGCTTAATTATAAATTTTTACTAGTTGATACTGGTGGACTAGATCTTAAAGATGAAGATATTTTCATGTCCAGCATTAAGGCGCAAATAGATATAGCCTTAGAAACATCAGATGTTGTAATATTTGTTGTAGACGGTGCTGAAGGTGTTAATCCAACAGATAGAGAAATTTCTAATTTTTTAAGAAAGACAAAAACTAAGGTTGTACTCGCAGTAAATAAGTACGATTCTAAGATAACAAAAGATAATATATATGACTTTTATGAATTAGGTCTAGGTGAACCTATTGGTATAAGTGCAGAGCAGGGTACAGGAGTTGGAGATCTTTTAGATGAGGCTGTAGATGGTCTTACTCCAGTTGATGAACTCGAAGAAGATGACAACATAAGAGTAACCTTAATAGGCAAGCCAAATGTAGGAAAATCTTCTTTGTTAAACTACTTAACAGGAGAAAACAGGTCTATTGTAACGAACATTCCAGGTACAACACGTGACTCTATTGACTCTCTTATAAAGTACAAGGGTAATGAATATATTTTTGTAGATACGGCAGGATTAAGAAAGAAAAAGAAAATCGTTCCTGGTGTTGAGCGTTACTCAGTAATAAGGACTTTAACAGCTATTGAAAGATCAAATGTATGTGTTCTTATGATTGATGCACTAGAAGGGGTAACTGAACAGGATTCTAAAATAGTTGGCTATGCTCATGACAACAATAAGGCAATAATAATTGCTGTAAATAAGTGGGATGCTCTGGAAAAAGAAACAAATACAATGAGAAACTTTGAAAAGAAAATTAGAGAAGAGCTTCCATTTGTAACTTATGCTCCAATTGTTTTTATATCTGCTAAGACAGGACAAAGAGTAAATGAATTTTTGGATATGATAGAGCTAGTTAACAACAACTACAACCATAGAATTCAAACTGGTGTCCTAAATGATATATTAAACAAGGCTGTTTTAATGAATCAACCACCTTCAGACAAGGGTAAGAGGGGAAAATTATATTATGGTTCACAAGTTAGTGTTAGACCACCTAAATTCTTGTTATCAGTAAATGATAAAGAACTATTCCACTTCTCGTACCTAAGGTATATTGAAAATCAAATAAGAGATACTTATTCTTTTGACGGAACACCAATAATTTTAGAGTTAAAAAACAGAGTAAGCCCAAGAGCAGATAAGGGACCAAAAAGATGAATTATGTCTTAACTTTGTTAATATCTTATTTTGTAGGAACAATTTCGGGTTCTTACATAATTGGAAATATTTTTTTAAATAAGGATATAAGAAAATACGGCTCTGGAAATGCAGGAACTACTAATGCAATGAGAGTTCTTGGAAAGAAAGCAGGTGTCCTTACCTTTGCTATAGATTTTTTAAAAGGAGCCTTGGTGACTATCATAATAAGAAAATTATTTGGTAATGAATTTGTTCCCTTAGGAATATTTGGAGCAGTTCTTGGTCACGATTTTCCTTTTTATATGAATTTTAAAGGAGGTAAGGGAGTAGCCACAACTTTGGGGGCCTTAGCCTTATTCAATTTTCCTTTGACTTTAATATGCTATATTGTATGGGTTTTGGGAACTGTACTAACAAAAATGGTTTCAGTAGGTTCGATATTATTTTTTATATCGATTATTATCGTCTATTCCTTTATGTCTAAATTTTCAATTTATAATATACTAATCATTGATATTGTTGCTATTATTGGGATAATAAGACATAAAGACAATATTAAGAGAATTATCTCGGGAAATGAGAATAAAATAGGAGGGAAAAAATGAAGATTACTCTTTGTGGTGGAGGAAGTTGGGGAACTGCAATAGCAAGACTTTTGTCCAATAAGGGTCATGAATTAAACTTCTATATTAGAAATAAAGAGGTAATAGAAGACGTTAGGAAAAATAAAGAAAATACAAAGTACCTTCCTGGAGCTAAGTTTGAAAAAGAAATTAATCTAACAAACAATCTGGATAGTGTACTTGAAGATATTGATGTATTTATAATTGCTGTTCCAACTTCAAGCATAAGAGAAGTTTTAACTAGCATTAAGGGCAAGATATCAAAAGAGGTTATTATAGTTAATCTTTCCAAAGGTATAGAAGTAGAAAGTTTAGATAGAATATCAGAAATTTCATCTGAAATATTAAAAGATAATCCTTTTGTCGCACTTTCTGGGCCTTCTCATGCTGAAGAAGTGGGAAAGGATATACCCACAACTCTTGTTGCATCTTCTGAAAATCTAAAAGTTGCGCAAACTATACAACACGAGTTTTCCACTCCAATTTTTAGGATTTATACAAATCCAGACCTTGTAGGTGTTGAAATGGGTGGAGCTTTGAAAAATATTATTGCCTTAGCAGCAGGAATGAATGATGGTCTAGCTTATGGAGATAATTCAAAGGCAGCACTTATGACTCGTGGTATTTATGAAATGAGTAAACTAGGGATTTCATTGGGTGCAAATCCACATACTTTTAATGGCTTATCTGGAATTGGTGATTTAATTGTTACCTGTACCAGCATGCACTCTAGAAATAGAAGAGCCGGTATCCTAATTGGAGAAGGCAAGTCTATGGAAGAAGCTTGTAATGAGGTTGGACAAGTTGTCGAAGGTGTAAAAACTGTTAAATCTGCATATAAGCTTGCTAAATTAAAGAATATAGAAATGCCAATAACAAATGCCCTTTATAAAGTCCTTTATGAAGGATATGATCCAAATAAGGCAGTGTATGAGCTTATGACTAGAGAAAATAAGGACGAAATAGAGCAAATCTTTTTTGAATAATATCTTATTATAAGACTTTATGATATAATATTTTGGTAAATAGGTGGTTTTTTGAGCAATTTTAAAAATAAAAATAAATATATAAAAAGAAGAGTTTTTGCTCTTTTGCTTATTTTATTTTTGCTAATGGTTTTTGGAAAGTTATTAAGGGGAAATCGGGTAAATGATTATAAAACAATTTTTCCAACTTTAACCACTTTTGAAAAAGACATTGACACAACAATATATAATCTTTTCGAAGAGAAAGCTTACTATGCAAATGGAGATGGGGTTGTAGTTTTCCATGCTAGCGAGGGTCAAAAAGTTCCCTCTGGATATGAGGTTGCAAGTCTAAACCTAATGGGCGATGTATCTTCTTTAAAGGATGATTTAGCTAAGGTAAATGCAGCTATTAAGATAAAAAAAGGGATTGAACCTCTAGAAAAAGAAAACTCAAAAACCTTTACAAAAAATTTGCAAGAACAAATAAAAAATAAAAATTTTGCTGGTGTATATTATGATATCAACTCTTCAGATAATGGAATTAGTGAAAATATAAACACAGCCGAATTAAAAGAGTATTTAGAATTGTCTGATGCTGCTTTAAATTATAAAAAGGAAGAATTGGAAAAAGAGATTTCAAAATATAATTTTTCTTATAAATCAGAATTTAGTGGCATTGTATCATATAAAATTGATGGAAACGAAGAATACTTTAATATCAGCGACCTTGACAAGTTTACATACAAGTACTTAAACAGAAACTATAGCTTTAAGAATCTTGAAATGGAAACAAGGGTTAGAAACGGAGAACCACTTTTTAAAATTATCAACAATTTAAATTGGAAAGTAGCTTGTACAATTTCAAATGCATCAAATATTGCTAACTACAATATTGGCGATTCTGTAAAAATTCAAATACCTGAGATAGAAGATATATATGGTGTTGTGGAAAAAATAAATAAAGACGAAAACCATGCAGTTATTATTGTTAGTTTAGATAGATATTTTGAAAATATGTACTCAAATAGAGTTCATGATGGTAAGATAATTGTAAATAAAACTAAGGGTTTTGAAATTCCAAAGTCAACTTTGATTGAAAGAAATGATCTTACAGGAGTTTATGTTCAAGAAATTAAAGGACTTGTGAAGTTTGTGCCAGTAGATATTGTAAGCGAATCAAATGATACAGTATTTATTAACAGAGGTAACAAGCAATCTGTGTTCAGCATAGGGGAGAAATCCTACAAGACTTTGACTGTTAATGATGCAATAGTAATTAATCCTAAGACAGTTGATGAATCAAGGATATTAAACTGAGGTGATGAGTTGAATTTAAAAGATAATTTAAAAAAAATTTATGAAGATATAGAAATAGCCAAAGACAAGTCTAACTTTAATAGAGATGTTAAACTAATAGCTGTTTCTAAAACTCACCCTGTAGAAATGATTGATGAATTTAACAAACTTGGAGTCAAAGATTTTGGTGAGAATAAAGTCCAGGAACTTGTTTCTAAAATTGAAGATGAAAAAATCAAAGAAAGTTTAAAAAATAATGAATTAAATTTTCATTTAATTGGAAATTTACAGACTAATAAAGTAAAATATATTTATAATAAAGTTAAATTAATTCAATCTCTTGATAGGATTAAGCTGGCAGAAGAAATTGACAAAAGAGCAAAAAAAGATGACATTATTGTGGACTGCTTAGTTCAAATTAACATTGGAGATGAAGATAGCAAGTTTGGAATAAAGTACGATGAAACAGAAGACTTTATATATGAACTTCTTGAATATAAAAATATAAAAATCAAAGGCCTTATGGCTATTGCGCCAAACACTGAAGATGAATTCTTGCTAAGAAAATTATTTGAGAAAATGAATAATAAGTTTGAGGAAATTTCATCAAAAGCTTATGAAGGCGTAGAAATGAAATACCTTTCAATGGGAATGAGTCATGATTTTAAATTGGCTATAGAAGAAGGTTCCAACATGATTAGAGTTGGTTCTAAACTTTTTGGAAATAGAAATTATAATTAGGAGGATATTATGGCAGAAAAAACAATGGATAAACTAAAGAAAATCTTTGGTTTTGCAGACGAATATGAGTATGAAGATTTTGATGATGAGTTTGAAAATGAGGTTAGTGAAAGTGAAGCTGTAGAACCAGCTTTTACACCTAAGCCAGCTAGCCACAAGCCAGCAGCAAAAGCTAGAGTATCAGCAAGCAACATGGTAATCACAGTTCATGAACCACTATCTTATGATGAATCACCACTTATTGTTGATGATCTAAGAGATTTTAAGGCAGTAGTTCTTAACTTTGAACAACTTGATGTTGATGTTAAAAGACAAATCTTTGATTTTGTTAGTGGAGCTCTTTATGCACTTGATGGCAAGATGCAAAAGGTAAATAAGGATATTTTTATTCTTGCACCAAATAATGTTGAAATTGATGGATTAAAGGAACAACTTAAGAACAACGGAATGTTCCCTTGGTAAATTTAAATAGAATAGATTTAATTAATCACATTAACAGACCAGAAGAGAAAATTTCTATTAGAAAGGTAATCGACAAAATGGAATCTGTAATGAATAGTCACATTTCGACTTCAACAGATTTCCTAAATCCTCACGAGATTAATTTATCTATTTCCATATTGAATAGGTTTAAAGACAACATTTCTTATCAAGTTGATGGGGGATATGAAGATAGCGAATCTAGCATTATCTACATATACCCCTCTTATATGTATGAAAATGAAGATGATGATCTTGTCCTATTTAAGTTTGATACCAATAATAAAATTAAACATGGGGATATACTGGGATCCATATTAGGTCTTAGTATAGACAGAGGAAAAATAGGTGATATTTTAATTGGAGAAAAATACACTTATTTTTTTGTTAAAAGAGAAATTGCAAATTTTGTAGAAATAAATCTTACAAAGGTATCACGATATAATATATTACTTTCGAGAGAAAATGATACCAGTGGACTGCCTGAGAAAGAGTACGATTATAAAAAGATAATTGCATCTTCTTTTAGGTTGGATAATCTAATTGCAAAAGTTTTTAATCTTTCAAGGTCAAAAGTTAAGGAAATGATAAAATCTGAGCTTGTTAAGGTAAACTTCGCAAAGGAGACAAGATCTCATCTCGAATTAGAACTAGGTGACTTAGTTTCTCTTAGGCATTATGGAAGATTTAGGATTTTTAATATAGAAGGAAACACCAAAAAGGGAAATTTTGTATTAATCGTGAGATTAAACAAATGAGGAGATATTTATGTTTGTTGCTATTTTTAGCATTATTTTAATTATTATAGACCAATTCACAAAATTCTTAGCTGCTTCTTACTTAGCTAATGAAGATTCTGTTGTATTAATAGATAATTTTTTAAGACTTTATTACATAGAAAATAGAGGAGCAGCCTTTGGAATTCTTCAAGGATTTAGGTTTTTATTTGCAGTTATAACTGTAGCAGTTCTAATTATATTAATCGTATTTTTAATTAAAAATTATAATAAAGTTCCTTTTATATACCTACTAAGCTTCAGTTTATTAATTGGAGGGACAATTGGTAATTTTATTGACAGAGTAAGGCTTCACTATGTTATAGATTTTATTAGTATGAGATTTTTTGGATATGATTTTGCCATTTTTAATTTTGCTGATGTATTCATAGTTGTGGGAACAATTTTGATCTCCATAGGAATACTACTTCATGATAACAAAAGGTGATTTATGTACAAAAACAATTTCAATGTAGATAAGGAGTCAGTAGGACTAAGGCTAGATAAGTTTTTAGAAGAAAATCTTGAAATTAATAGGTCACAAATTAAAAAGAATATTGTAGACGGAAATATTTTATTGAATAATAATAAAGTTAAAGCTGGTTATAACTTAAAATTAGATGATGAGATAACTGTAGAATATGAAGATGATTTTAGTTTGTCCCCTGAAAAAATTGATTTTGATGTTTTATATGAAGATGATTACCTTGCTGTAATATCAAAACCACAAGAGCTGGTTGTTCATCCAGGAGCTGGAAATAAAAGTGGAACTTTAGTCAATGGCCTTTTGTATAAATTTAAAGAACTATCAAACCCTATAGATAATGATAGACCAGGGATAGTCCACAGGTTAGATAAGGATACATCTGGTCTAATGCTTATTGCAAAAAAAGATGAAGCCTATTACAAATTAGTTGAAATGTTTAAAAATAGACAAATATATAAGCACTATCTTGCAATTTGTCATGGAAATATATATGAAGATTTTGATGTTAAGGCCCCTATTGGGAGAGATCCTAATAATAGGATTAAGATGAGAGTAATTGATGAAAATTCTAAGGAAGCATACACAAGTTTTAAGGTTTTGAAAAACTTTGATAAGTATACTCTTTTAGATGTTCACCTTCACACAGGAAGAACTCACCAAATTAGGGTCCACTTAGCCTATGTAAATCACCCAGTAGTTGGTGATGAAGTCTATGGCATAAAAAATAAGTTTAAAATAAGTAAACAGCTTTTACATGCATATAAACTTAAATTCAATCACCCAATAAGTGGAGAAGAATTAGAAATAATAGATAAGTTCCCAGTAAGATTTGAAGATTTTATAAATAAATTTAGTTAGGAGATATATAATGAAAGACTACGATGTAATAATAGTAGGAGCAGGTGCTTCTGGTGTATTTGCTTCCTATGAATTTAAAAAAATGAACTCAGACTTAAGAGTTCTAGTTATAGATAAGGGAAATTCAATTTACAGAAGGCAGTGCCCTATAAAAACTGGAAAAGTTGAGACTTGTATCTCCTGCGAACCTTGCAACATAATGAATGGTTATGGTGGAGCAGGTACTTTATCTGATGGAAAATATAACATAACTACAAATTTTGGCGGACAAATGCATGAATTTCTTGGAAAAGAAGATTCCATAGAGCTCATGGAATATGTTGATAAAGTTCTTTGTGAATTTGATGGAGGAGAGTCTAAATTATATGAGACAAAATCTTCTAATTTAAAAACTCTTGCACTAAAGCATGACTTACATCTTCTTGATGCAAAGGTAAGACATTTTGGGACAGATAGAAATCTTAAAATTCTTGAAAAAATATATGAATGGACAATGGATAAAGTTGAAATGATTTTTAACACAACTATTGTTGATGTTGAAAAGAAAGATAAGTTTATTCTTACAAGCAACAAGGGTGAAAGCTATTCCTGTGATAAATTAGTTCTTGCTTCAGGAAGAAGTGGATCTAAATGGATTTCTGAAATTTGTAAAAAATTTAATATTAATTTATTTTCTAACCAAGTTGATATTGGTGTTAGGGTGGAGCTACCAGCAGAGGTATTTAAACATATAACAGATGCTGTCTATGAATCAAAAATAGTATATCAAACGAAAATGTACAATGATTTAGTAAGGACATTCTGCATGAATCCTTATGGACAAGTTGTAGCTGAAAATACTAATGGGATAATTACAGTTAATGGTCACTCTTATGCAGACCCAAAACTTCAATCAGAAAACACTAACTTTGCCCTTCTTGTTAGCAATAAATTTACGGAACCTTTTAAGGATTCTAATGAATATGGCGAATCAATTGCCAAGTTATCTAATATGCTAGGTGGAGGAGTTCTTCTTCAAAGATTTGGTGATTTGGTAAAGGGTAGAAGATCTGATGAGAGAAGAATGCAAAAGTGTTTTACAGAGCCAACTCTTAAGGCTACACCAGGAGACTTATCTTTAGTAATTCCTAAGAGGCAACTGGATTCTATCATCGAGATGATTTATGCTCTTGATAAAATTGCACCTGGTACTGCAAACGATGATACACTTTTATATGGAGTGGAAGTCAAATTCTATAACTCAAGGGTAGAAACAGACAACAATTTTGAAACTTCAGTTGATGGATTATTTGTTGTAGGTGATGGTGGAGGTGCAACTCATTCACTTTCACAAGCATCTGCATGCGGGGTTTACGTTGCTAGATATCTAAATAATATATTATCTTAAGAGTATGCTTATGCATACTCTTTTCTTGATAAAGTGGCTATTTTTCAGTTATAATATAAAGATATGAAATGAGGATGTATTATGGAAAATAAAGAATTAATAAATGACATAAATAACAATGTAAATGAATATATAAGAAATATAAAGGAAAGCGTAGATGAGAAGAGAGCACTTGTTATAACTCATGGATGTCAAATGAACGAACACGATTCAGAGAAAATAACTTGGCTTCTTGAAAAAATGGGCTATAGCTTTGTCAATGAAATTGATGAAGCTGATTTTATTATTTTAAACACTTGCTCAGTTAGACACTCTGCTGAAGATAAGGTTTATGGTCAACTTGGAAATTTAAAAAACTTAAAATCAAAAAAGAAAAATATTAAAATTGCAGTTTGTGGATGCATGATGCAAAGGGATGAATCTAGGAATTATGTTATAGAAAAATTTCCAAATGTAGATATAATTTTTGGAACAAATAATATTTGGAAATTACCTGAACTTTTAACTGCATCATATAATGGGACAAAACTTGCAATGGATATTGAAGAAAATGCCCTTAGTATTGATGATAAGCTTGGAGCTAATAGACTTTATAACTTTAAGTCCTACGTTAATATTATGTACGGTTGTAATAACTTCTGCTCTTATTGTATAGTTCCTTATACAAGAGGCCGAGAAACTAGCAGGAGACCAGGTGAAATCATAAGAGAAATAGAAGATTTAGCAAGGCATGGAACAAAAGAAGTTACATTACTAGGACAGAATGTAAATTCCTATGGAAAAACACTTGATGAGAAATTTTCATTTGCTAATCTTTTAGAAGAAATTAACGATATAAAAGGTATTGAGAGAATTAGGTTTATGACATCGCACCCTAAGGATATTTCAGATGAACTTATTTATTCTTTTAAAAACCTTGATAAACTCTGTAATTTTCTGCACCTGCCTGTTCAAGCTGGCTCATCAAGGGTTCTTAAGATGATGAATAGAAAGTACACTAGGGAAGATTATCTTAGAAAAATTGATAAAGTTAAAAGTCTTAATCCAAATATAGCACTTTCAACAGATATTATGGTAGGTTTTCCAGGAGAGAGTGAGGAAGATTTTCTTGATACTTTAGATTTAGTGAAAAAGGTTGAATATGATACAGCTTTTACCTTTATTTATTCTGTTAGAGAAAATACTCCAGCTGCTAATAGGACTGACCAAGTTCCTGACAAGGTAAAACATGATAGATTTGAAAGACTACTTGATGTTCTTTATCCAATTCAAGAAAGAAAGAACAAGGCATTCATTGGTAAAGATGTAGATGTTCTTGTAGAAGATATTTCTAAGAAAAATGAAAGCAAGGTAAGTGGAAGAACTGATGAATTTAAATTAGTTAATTTCAAAGGCGATAAAAATGATGTTGGAAATATTGTAAAAGTTAGAATAAAAGATGCAAATAGTTTTTCTCTAGTAGGTGAGAAGATTGAATCGTGAAAAATTAACTCCAATGATGCAGCAATATCTTGCTGTTAAGGATGAAAACCCAGACTCCATTCTATTTTTTAGACTTGGGGACTTTTATGAAATGTTTTTTGATGATGCCCTATTAGCGTCAAGAGAACTTGAAATAACTCTTACTAGAAGAGATGCTGGATTAGAGGAAAAAGCTCCTATGTGTGGTGTTCCCTATCACGTAGCCTCTTCTTATATCTCAAAGTTAATAGACAAGGGTTATAAGGTTGCAATTTGTGATCAAGTTGAAGATCCAAAGCTAGCAAAGGGCATAGTAAAAAGAGAAGTTACGCAAATTATTACTCCAGGAACCTTTACGGATACAGAATATTTAAAGAGTGATTTAAATAATTATCTCCTATCTATTTATATTCAAGGATATTCTTTAAATCTAACTTATTCTGACTATTCCACAGGAGAAATTTATTTTACGAATAAGAATTTCTTATCTAAGACAGAGTTATTTAGATTTCTTCAAGATCAAGTAGATAGAATAAGTCCCAATGAAATTCTAATTAATGAAGATGCCTTAGCTACTTTTAAAAAGGAAACTAAAAAGAACAATGTTTTTTTAAACCCTTATGTTGCTGAAAATCTAAAAGACAGTAATATATTCAAGGATTTTGGTAATTACTTTAGTGATAACTTTAAAAACAACTTAAAAGACTTTCTATCTGACAACAAGATAGTTGATTATACATCGTTAAAAAAGATTTTGCAGTATTTAGTTGTAACTCAAAAGATCAACTTAAAACACATAAATAATATTTCTTATTACAATAATTATGATTTTTTACTTTTGGATGAAAGTTCAAAAAGAACACTTGAAGTAGTTAAGGGCTTAAATACCTTTACTAAAAAGGGATCCCTATTAGATGTATTAGATAAGTGTAGCACCTCTATGGGTTCAAGAAAATTAAAGAAATGGGTGGAAAGTCCACTAGTTGATTTAAATAAAATAGAGGAAAGGCAAAATATTATAGAATCTTTTACAAGAGATTTATTGTTGCAAGATAAAATCGAAAAGATTTTAAGAGAAGTTTATGATATAGAAAGACTTGTAGTAAAGATATCAAATGGAAGCATAAACCCTAGGGAGCTATACTCTCTTAAGTCTACAATTGAAAATGCAAATAAAATAAAAGCAATTTTAGAAAATCAAGGTAATAATTATTTAAAATTACTTTCTAAAGAATTTATTGACCTATCTGATGTTTACGATGAAATCGATAAAGTTTTAATAGAGAACCCACCAGTTGTAATCGAAGAAAATAGGATTATTAAAGAGGGATATTCTCTTGAACTAGATGATCTCTTTAAAATTGCGACAGAAGGCAAAAATTGGTTACTTGATTTCGAAGAAAAGGAAAGAAACAGGACTGGAATTAAAAAATTAAAGGTTAAACATAACAAAATTTTAGGATATTTTATTGAAGTTACAAAGTCCTTCCTAGATCAAGTGCCAGAGGATTACATTAGAAAGCAAACTTTAGTGGGTTCAGAAAGGTTCTTTTCCATGGAATTAAAGGATATGGAAGGGAAATTACTTGGATCCAAAGAAAGAGCTCTGTCTATGCAGGCTGAAATTTATAATAATTTAAAAGACTTTATAGGTAAAGAAATTTATAGAATACAAATTCTTGCAGATAAACTTTCAAAGCTCGATTCACTTTTATCCCTTGCTAAGGTTTCAAACTTAAATAATTATGTAAGACCAAAGTTTAATAATGAAGGATTTATTGAAATAAAAAAAGGAAGGCACCCAATAGTTGAGTCTTATATGAAGGATGACTTCTTTGTGCCAAATGACACCTATATAGACACTAAGAACAACATGATTCATATAATTACTGGTCCCAACATGGCAGGTAAGTCAACTTATATGAGGCAGGTTGCTCTTATTACTATAATGGCACATATTGGTTGCTTTGTGCCTTGTGACTCTTGTAACATTTCACTTGTAGACAGAATTTTTACAAGAATAGGTGCTAGTGATAACTTGGCTATGGGTCAATCAACTTTTATGGTTGAGATGCAAGAGGTTGCCGATATAATACAAAATGCATCTTCTAAGTCACTTTTAATATTGGATGAAGTTGGAAGAGGTACCAGCACCTTTGATGGACTTGCAATAGCAAATGCAATAATAGAATATATCGCAGAAAATATTAAGGCAAAAACACTTTTTGCTACACATTACCATGAATTAGTCCATCTTGAAGATAAATACGATTCTGTTGAAAATCTAACCATAGCAGTAGATAGGCAAGAAGATGATATTATCTTTTTAAGAAAAATAATTAAGGGATTTACAAATAATTCTTATGGAATTGATGTAGCAAAACTTGCAGGCATTGATGATAGGATTATTAATAGGGCCAAGGATGTTTTAGCTCTTATTGAGAAAGAAAATGAAGGACTAAATATTGACCTTAATAAGGAATATATAAGAGAAGAAAAAACTAGCCCAGAGGTTGAAAATTTTATAAATAAATTGAGGGAGATAAATATACTTGAGATAAGTCCTATGGAGGCCTTTAATTTATTAGATGAAATAGTTAAAAAATCTAAGGAGTTAAGATGATAAGACTTTTAGATGAACAAACAATATCAAAAATTGCAGCAGGAGAAATAATTGAAAACTCTGCTTCTATAGTAAAAGAATTAGTAGAAAACTCCATAGATGCTGGAGCAGATGACATTTTAGTTGAATTAAGAGGGGAAAGTACTAATTATATTAAGGTTTCTGACAATGGATTAGGATTTTCTGAAGAAGACCTTGAGCTAGCCTTTTTACGTCACTCTACATCCAAACTTCAAGTAATTGAAGACCTTGAAAAAATTAGGACTTTGGGATTCCGTGGCGAAGCCCTTGCAAGTATTTCAAATATTTCTAAGATAAAACTAATGACAAAAAGGGAAAATGATTTGGCAGGAAACTCTCTTGCCATAGAGAATGGAAAGATTATAAAGAAGAATAAAGTTGGAATGCCCAAGGGAACAACATTTATTATTAATGATGTTTTTTATAATACACCTGTGAGGAAGAAGTTTCTTAGAAAAGATTCTACAGAAATAAGTAATATAATTGATATTGTTCAAAAAATTGCCCTATCAAATAATAATATTAAATTCACTTTGATAAGGGATGGAAAGACTATTCTCAATACAGGAAATGATAAAAATCCTATTAATAGAGTATTTTCTATCTTGGGTTCAGAAATTGCATCTTCTTTAAATGAAGGAAGTTTTGAATCGGAAAATTATAAAATTAAAGGCTTTTTCTCAGATAATAAGCTTTTTAGGTCTAATAGAGATAGCCAATATATTTTTGTAAATGGAAGATTTATAAGAGATATAAATATTTCAAGAGCTGTAGAAAAAAACTATAATTCTCTGATTCCATTAAACAGGTACCCTGTATTTATTTTATATATTGACATAGATCCTAAATTAATTGACGTTAATATTCATCCAAAGAAAAATGAAATAAAAATTTCAAATGAAAATATTTTAACGGCACTTCTATCTGAAGTTGTTGAAGAAGTTATTTACCCTAACAGGTCTATTAGGGAAATAGAGTTTGAAGAAAAAAAAGAGAATATAAATGTATTTGATATTTTTGATGAAGATGACTCTGAAGAAGCCCTAGATTCTATTGGGACAGTAAATTCAGAAGAAAATAAGAGTCTTAAAAGTCTATGGGATTTAGAAAGAGAAATCGAAGAATCAGAGACTGAAAAGGAACAAGCCCTCAATGAAGAAGCCTTGCTATATAGAGAAGAGTATAAAAATGATTTAGATATTTCTAAAGATCAAGAAGAGCACATAGAAAAAAACTTTTTATTTAATAATGAAGCTAGTCAAATTGATGAAGGACTTTTAAACACAAGAATAAGTGGAGTCCTTTTTAAGACTTATATTTTGTTGGAAAATCAAAGAGATGGCAAGGTTTTTGTAGTTGACCAGCACGCGGCTCACGAAAGAGTTAACTACGAAAAATTTCTAAAAATGTATCTTAATAGTGAGATATCTTCACAAATTTTAATTAAACCAGAAATAATTGAATTAAATCAACTTGAGTACGACAAAATTCTCAATTATATTGATTTGTTTACTAAGTTGGGATTTAAAATTGAAGATTTCGGTGATAGGTCTGTTGTCCTAAGAGAAGTCCCAATGATCTTTGGACTACCAACTTATGTAAATTTTATTAGAGACATAATAGACTCTCTTGATAAAGAAATCTCATCAAATTATGAAGCAGATCTTTATAAAATTATGAGAAAAGCTTGCAAGGCTTCTGTGAAAGCAGGAGATGACTTGTCAGATATCGAAATAGAAGCATTGATAAAAGATTTGAAAAGCTGTGAAAATCCATACACTTGTCCACATGGAAGACCAACAATAGTTGAAGTATCCAAACACACAATTTCAAAATTATTTTTGAGGGAATAAATGGAAAATTTATTAATAATTACTGGACCCACTGGAATAGGAAAAACGGAGCTTTCTTTAAAACTTGCTAAAAAGTATAAAGGAGAAATAATTTCCAGTGACTCCATGCAAATTTATAAAAAACTTGATATAGGTACAGCTAAGGTTGATCTTGAAAATACAGAAATCCCCCATCATATGGTAGATATAATTGATGCTGAGGAAAACTTTTCTGTTGCAGACTTTAAGCAAAGAGCTAAAGAAATTATTAGTGAAATAAATAGTAGGGGAGGATTGCCCCTTGTAGTTGGTGGTACAGGTTTATATATAAATTCCCTTGTTTATAATCTTGACTTCACAGAGACAGAAGCGGACTATGCTTATAGAGAAGAGTTGAACAAAACACTTAAAGAAAAAGGCAGTGAATTTCTTTATAAAAAACTTTATACACTTAATAAGGATATGGCAGAACAAATTCACCCAAATAATGGTCAAAGAATTATTAGAGCCTTAGAAATTTCGAAAGATGGAAATGAAAAAGGGAATAATTTTCGTCAAGAGAATGAAGAATATAATTTAATCTTCATTGGCTTAAATATGGATAGAGAAAGGCTCTATGAAAGAATTAATAATAGGGTAGACAAGATGATAGAACTTGGTCTTGTAGAAGAAGTAAAAAGCTTATTAGATGAAGGTTTAGATAAAAACTCACAATCCCTTAAGGCCATTGGGTATAAGGAAGTTATATCATATCTTGATGGTGAAATAGAATATGATGAAATGATTGAACTTATAAAAAAGAATTCGAGACATTATGCTAAGAGACAATTGACGTGGTTTAGAAGAGATGATCGAATACAATGGTTTGACAGGGAAGCAGATAATTTATTAGAAGAAATTAAAAATTATATCGATAGTAAATTAGACAGAGATTTTAGGAGATAAGATGACAATATACGATAATTTATTTAAAGAAAAATATAATATAGATCCGAAAATAATTGAATTTGTGAATAGAATAGAAGATAAACTTCAAGATAGGTTCAAAGACTTTAGTGACATAGCCCAATATAACCAAGTTAAAATTTTAAAAGCCATGCAAGAAGAAGGACTTAAGGCAACGGATTTCAACTGGACAACAGGATATGGTTATGGAGATATAGGAAGAGATAAGGTTGAATCTATTTATACAAGAATTTTTAATGTAGAAGATAGTCTTGTTAGGTCAAATATTGTATCAGGTACTCATGCTATTACACTTGCAATAAAGGCAATTTTAAAGCCAGGAGACCATTTTCTATCTGTTACTTCAACGCCCTATGATACCTTACAAAAGGTGATAGGATTAAGGGGAGACAGTCCTGATTCTTTAATAAATTCAGGATATGAGTATTCTGAAATTCCTTTAGTGAACAATATGATAGATATAGAAAGCATAAAGAGTTATATTCAAGATAATACTAGTCTAGTTATTATGCAAAGATCAACAGGTTATTCTAATAGACGAGCCTTTACAGTTTCTGAACTTAAGGAAGCTGTGGATGAAGTAAAAAGGATAAATAAGGATATAAAAATTTTTGTAGATAATTGTTATGGAGAATTTACAGAATTAATTGAACCTAGCGAAATTGGAATAGATATAATGGCGGGGTCCTTAATAAAAAATCCAGGAGGAGGACTATGTTATACTGGTGGATATGTTGCTGGTAAAGAGGAGCTTATTGAAAGGGCAGCTAATATTTTGACTGCGCCTGGAATAGGAAAGGACTGTGGACTAACTTTTGGCATGACAAGGCAAATATTACAAGGTCTTTTTATGTCCCCTAAAATTGTTGAAGATGCAATTAGAGGAGCTACATTATTTTCAAGATCCTTTGAAGAATTAGGATTCAGGACAATACCAACAAGCTCCGATCCAAGAAGCGACATTGTAACTGCTATAGAACTAAAAAAGCCTAAAATACTTGAAATATTTTGTAAGTACATTCAGTTTTCTTCTCCAGTTGACTCAGAATTCACGCCAATCCCATGGGACATGCCAGGTTATGACGACCAAGTAATAATGGCTGCAGGAGACTTTATAGAGGGTTCTTCTATAGAATTATCAGCCGATGGACCTATGAGAGAACCTTACTATGTATATTTTCAAGGAGGACTTTCTTATTATCACATTAAGTTCGCCCTAATTAATTTATTAAATGCTCTTTACAAAGAAAAATTAATAAATATTTAATTTTATTATAATTTGTTAATAAGTTTTTAGGTAAGAAAGCAGAAACAAATAAAGTGTAAGAGAATAAGCATAAAGTTTATTCTCTTTTTTAATAAATATTATAGAGTTATAAAATAAAATACTTTTAGATAAAGTATATACGGAGGATTTTAATGAAAAAGAAATTTATTAATGGGAAAATTTATGGCCACAAAGAAGCTACAGAGATTTTAGTTGAAGATGGAAAATTTGTAAAATTTGGTAGTGACTTAGGAGATGCTGATGAAGTAATTGATCTTGATGGCAATCTAGTTATCCCACCTTATGTGGATGCTCATCTTCACCTAGACTACTACATGATAGGAAAGACAGATGAAGTTAAGAATGAGTCAGGTACACTTTTCGAAGCAATAGACCTTTGGAATGATTTTAAAAAGGGATCAACTAAGGAAGAAATGAAGAAAAGAATTCGTAAAGCTGTAGAAGATTGTGTATCCTATGGAACTCAATACATCAGAGCACAAACAGACTGTACTGATCCAAACCTAACAGGTATTAAGGCAGCTTTAGAGGTTCGCGATGAATTAAAAGATAAAGTGACAATCCAAGTTGTAGCCTTCCCTCAAAATGGTATGTATTCTTACAGAGAAGAAGGCAAAACTGGTAGAGACCTAGTTGAAGAAGCTCTTGAATTAGGTTGCGAAGTAGTTGGAGGAATTCCTCACAATGAATGGAGCCGTGAGCTTGGAGAAAAATCAATAAAAGAAATAGTAAACCTAGCAGTTAAACACAATAAATTAATTGATGTACACTGTGACGAAACTGATGACGTAATGGCAAGATTCTTAGAAGTTCTTAATGCTGAAGCCATGATGAAAGGAATTGCAGAAAAAACTACTGCAAGTCACACTTGTTCCTTTGGATCAGTAGATAATTCTTACGCCTTTAGAATGATGGGCCTATTTAGAAAGTCAAAAATAAACTTTGTATCTCTACCAACAGAAAATGCTTTTCTACAAGGACGTCAAGATACTTATCCAAAACGCCGTGGCATAACAAGAGTTCGTGAATTCGTGGATAATGATATTAATGTTTGCTTTGCACAAGACTCAATAGTAGACCTTTGGTATCCAGCAGGAAATGGAAACCTTATGAATATCCTTGATAATGGAATCCACCTTGCACAGCTTATGAGAGAAGAAGATTTTGAAAATAATTTAGATTTAATAACTTATAATGGAGCAAAGTCTCTTTATATTCAAGATGAATATGGATTTGGTGAAGGAAAACCTGCAAACTTTATAGTTCTTGATGCACCAAATGAGTTTGAAGCAATAAGAAATAGGGCAGAATGTTTATCATCAGTGCGTAATGGAGAATTTTTATTTAAAAAAGCAAAAAGAGAATTTGAAGTTCCACTAAGTCTATAAGAGTTTTATTTAATCCCCAGTTTTGGGGATTTTTTTTTAAATAAAAATAACCCTCAACTCCAGATAGGGGATTGGGGGTTATAAAAGTTAATTCATTTTTAGTTGAATCTTCGATACAGTCCAACGATTTTGCCAAGAATTTCGATATTGTCGAAGTAGAGAGGTTCCATTGTATCATTTTCAGGTTGCAATCTAAATCTGTTTTCTTCTTTGTAATAGGTTTTAATTGTTGCTTCGTCTTCAATTAAAGCTAAAACTTTTTCTCCATTTCTTGCACAATTTGATTTTTCAATAATTACATAGTCTCCATCGAAAATACCTACATTGATCATACTTTCACCAGAAACTTTTAAGATAAAGAGTTCCTTATCTGAAACGAAGTCAACAGGTAAAGGCATAGTATCTTCTATGTTTTGGACAGCTAGTATTGGTGCACCAGCAGTTACTCTTCCAAGAACAGGAACATCAACAGTTTTTTTCTTAAGCATTAAGATGTCATCATCTTGCGGAACAATTTCTATAGCTCTAGTCTTTGATGCATCCTTTCTTATATAGTTCGTAGTCTCTAGTTTTTCAAGTGCATAATAAACAGTTGAAGTTGATTTTATATTACAGCCTGCACAAATTTCACGAACAGTAGGTGGATAGGACTTTGATTCGATAAATCTTTTAATAAAAAATAAAATTTCAAGTTCTCTTTGATTTAAGTCTTCGTACATTGGATTACCTCCTATTTTTATTAAATTAATAATATCATATTTGAACAAGCATTTCAAACTCTAGTTTAAAAAACTTGTTCTTTTTAGTTGACAAAAAAGAACATAAGATGTAACATATGTTTAGAACTTTTATTTGATACGACCGTTTGATACAAAAGTTTAAACTAAAGTTGGAACAAAATTTTGAGGTGATAAGATGAAACGTACTATTATTATAAGAAAACAAAAAGTTTTATTATTTTTATTATTAATTTTTATTTTTAATACTGGTCTAATGGTAAAAAATGAATCGGATTTAAACTTACAAGAAAAAGAAATTATTTATGATGTTTACACAGTAAAAAGTGGAGATACAATTTGGACTATTTCTGATAAATATGATTATAAGAATAAAATGAAGTTTGTAATGGACATAGAGAAGGCAAATAGCATTTCATCTTACGATATTAAGCCTGGGTACAAGCTAGCTATTCCTATATACAAAAGTAAATAGATTGAGCTTATATACACGCTTTTCTGTTTGACTTATGCTTTTAAAAGATATACAATTATTTTAAGGCTTGTGCCTTAATAATGAATTTAAAATTTGAAACATGAAAACTAAATAGGAGGTGTGTAAAATGGGTTTTAGTAGTACTTTAATATCTATTGTTATCGGTATTATTGGCTTAGCTGTAGGCTATGCTGTTAGAAAATATATTTCTAAAGGTAAACTTAAAAATGCTGAAGAATTATCTAAAAAGATAATATACGATGCTGAAAATCAAGCACAAACACAAAAGAAAGTTTTGCTTGTTGAAGCTAAAGAAGAGATTCAAAAGTTAAGATCTGAGCAAGAAAATGAAGCTAAGATTAGAAGAGCTGAAATTAAAGAATTAGAGGACAGAGTTTTATCTAAAGAAAAACTATTAGATAAAAAATCTTCTCAAGTTGAAAAGAAAGACGAAAAACTTAGCAAGAAATTAGAAGGCTTGAGGGAAAAAGAAGAACAAGCTGATGAACTTGTTAAACAAAGAGAAGAGGAACTTCAAAAAGTTGCTGGTCTTACAAAAGAAGAAGGTAAAGAAATTCTTTTGAATGAACTTAAAAAAGAAATAACTAATGAATCGGCACTTATTATTAAAGAAAATGAAAACAGGATTAAAGAAGAATCTGGCAAATATGCTAGAAATGTTATTGCTCAGGCTATTCAAAGATGTGCAGCTGACCAAGTTGCAGAATCTACTGTTGCTGTAGTTAATCTTCCAAATGATGAAATGAAGGGAAGAATTATAGGGCGAGAAGGTAGAAATATTAGAGCTATAGAGTCAATAACAGGAGTAGATTTAATTATTGATGATACTCCAGAAGCGGTAGTTTTATCTTGCTTCGACCCAATTAGAAGAGAGATAGCAAGAGTAGCTCTAGAAAAGCTTGTTAATGATGGTAGAATTCACCCAACAAAGATTGAAGAGACTGTTGAAAAAGCTAAAAACGAAGTGGAAACGATAATTAAGGAATCAGGTGAACAAGCAGCCTATGATGCTGGAGTTCACGGCTTACATCCAGAAATTATTAAGTATTTAGGTAGACTAAAATACAGAACTTCTTATGGACAAAATAACCTTAAGCATTCAGTAGAAGTTGCTGAAATTGCTGGTATTTTAGCTGGTGAAATAGGCGCTGATGTTAAACTTGCTAAGAGGGGTGGACTACTTCACGACATAGGAAAGTCGGTTGATAGAAATCTCGATGCTCCTCACGTTGATATTGGTGTTGAAATTGCAAGAAAATATCACGAATCAGAATTTGTTATTAATGCAATTCAATCCCATCATGGAGATGTTGAACCTAACTGTGTAGAATCCGTCTTAGTTCAAGCAGCAGATGCTATATCTGCAGCTAGACCAGGAGCTAGACGTGAAACAGTTGAATCTTACATCCAAAGACTTGAAAAACTTGAAGAAATCGCTAATGAATTTGATGGAATTGAGAAGTCTTATGCTGTTCAAGCTGGACGTGAAATACGTATAATTGTAAAACCTGAAAAAATTTCTGAAGCAGAAATTACTATTACTGCTAGAGAGATTGTTAAAAGAATTGAGTCTGAACTAGATTTCCCTGGACAAATTAAAGTTAATGTCATAAGAGAAACTAGAGCAGTTGAATACGCAAAATAATTAAGAACCTGACATTTGTCAGGTTTTTATTTTTATAGGAGGTGATGACTTGATTAATTCAAACTTAATTGATGATTTTTTAGATTACATGAAATCAACTAAGGGTGCATCTGATAATACTGTTAAAGAATATTACTATGATCTAAGGATGTTTGCTAGATTTATAAAAAGGCGAAAAGGTCTTGTAGACTCAAAAATTGAGTTTGACCATATTACAATTGAAGATATAAGTCCTGATCTTCTTGAAAGTGTTACAAAGCAAGATATTTATGCCTATAATGCATTTTTAGAAAGAGAAAGAAAAATATCTAATAGGTCTAAATTTAGAAAAATTTCGTCAATAAGGAGTTTTTACAACTATCTTCATGCAAAGATTGATATAATTAAGATAAATCCAGTAATAGATATTGATATGCCAAAGGTGGAAAAAACTCTTCCAGTCTATTTGACTTTAGATCAGAGTCTAAATTTATTAAAAACCATTGAGGAATCAAAGATTAAACCTCTTTATAAAAAAAGAGATTATGCAATTGTCACTTTGTTTTTGAATTGTGGTATGAGGCTTTCTGAGCTTGCAGGTATGGATATATCACATTTGCAGGAAGATAATACCCTAAAAGTTATTGGAAAGGGTAATAAAGAAAGAGTCATCTATTTAAATGAAGCATCCGTATATGCTATTGAAGAGTATTTAAAACTTAGACCTCAAATAAAAGATGATGCCTTGTTTCTATCAATGAGGCAACAAAGAATGAGCAATAGGTCTATACAACATATGATAGAGAAACATATGAAAAATTCAGGTCTTGATACAAATATTTACTCAGTCCATAAGCTTAGACATACTGCTGCAACTCTATTGTACGAATATGGAAATGCTGATATAAGGGCACTTCAAGAAATTCTTGGCCATGAATCAGTTAACACTACGGAGATATACACTCATGTTAACAAAAAAGCCCTAAGAAAGATGGTGGACTCAAATCCACTTTCAAAACTCAATAATTATACAAATAAGAAAGATGAAAATAATAACTAAAGGAGAGATTATGAAAAACATAAAAAAGTTACTAGGAATTGGAATAATGTCTATTGTTTTAAGTACATCTGTTTTTGCAGCTGGAAAGCTTCCAAAAGAAGCTGCTGATAAGGACATTAATATATATATCAACAATAGCATACAAAATATTCCAGAAGGCATGGGGAAGGCATATCTTGATAAGACTAATAATAGGGTAATGGTTCCAGTTAGATATATAACAGAAAATCTTGGCGCTAATATCAATTTTTATCAAAGGAAGGACACTAATACTAGCGGTATTCTAATTGGAGCGATAGATGTATTAGTTGAGTTAGATATAAATTCTACAAAGGCTAAGGTAAATAATGGGGGAAATGAAAATATAGTTAATCTTGATTCTCCTGCAATCCTTTACGATGGAAGGACCTATGTTCCTATTAGGTTTATTTCTGAAACTCTAGGTCTTAATGTAGACTGGAAGAATGATTCAGTTTATATTTCTGGAAACTTTAAGACTAAGGGTAAGAGATATAATTATGAAGAAGATAATAAAGCTTCAGATAAAAGAGAAAATGAATTAAAAGATTTAAACAAGGAAGAACATAAAAATATAAAAGATATAAGAGATAATTCTTCGAAAAAAAATAAAAACTCATTATTCGATTTTTAATTAGAAAAATAATTTGAATAATAATTAAATTTACCAAAGGGATTTAATTTTTATATCTTATTAAAAGTAGGGAACTAAAATATCATAAAAACCACTATAAAAAATAATATAAAAAAATACAAATTTAGTCACAAAATAATAATTTTGTGACTATTTTTAGGTGGGTAATCTAAAATTTATAATTTAGCTAATTGTTTATAAATTTTTCCTTTTTTAATTAGCTCTTTATGACTTCCAGATTCAATTATTTCTCCATTTTGTAATACTATAATTTTATCTACAATATTTAAAAATCTATGAGCAATAATTATACCAATTTTATTTTCTAAAATATTTTCGTATAAATCAGAAATTTCTTTTTCTGTAATAGCATCCATTGAAGCGTTTGGCTCATCTAAAATGTACATACTACTATTTTTAGCAAAAGTTCTAGCAAGAGCAATTTTTTACCACTGACCCATAGATAGGTTAATTCCATCCTCAAATCACATTCCTAATTGAGTATCTAGTTTCTTGTCATAGGATTTAATCAAATCTAAAAAATTAAATTTACTTGCTATATTTTTTATTTTCTCATCTTCACTCATAATATCTAAATTACTATAAGATATATTTCCTCTAAAACTTGCCTCATATTTAACAAAGTCTTGAAATAATGTGGAAATTTCTTTTAGCAAAGATTCTTTATCAATATTCCTAACTTCTATGCCATTAATTAATATATTTCCTTCATAATTTCTATAAAATCCCATAATTAATTTTATTAAAGTTGTCTTTCCACTTCCATTCATTCCAAAAATTGCGATTTTTTCATTCTCATTTATATGTAAGTTAATATTTTTAAGTACATATTCTCTTGAAGAAGTATATTTGTAATATAAATTTTTTACTTCTATTTCCTTTATTTTATATATTTTTATCTTGTTAGAAACTTCCTCTTCTTCCAAATCAAAAAACTCAAATAATTGTCCGATAAATAAACTTTGATTAACCATATTTGATAATTTTAAAAGGATTGAAGTTATATTAGACTTAGAATTGGAAATTGCTCTAATATAAGTTATAACATCTCCAATTAAAATGTTACCAAGAAATCCCAATGAAATTGTGTAATAGAAAATAAATCCATCTACTAATGTTTCTACTACACTAATTAAGATTGACCATTTTATTTGAGATTTATTTATCTCTAAATCTTCCTTATTAAATCTTTTAATAAGGTTTTTATATTTATTTATAAAATAAGAAAAAAGATTATAAGTTTTAAGTTCTTTATAAAAATTCCCATAAGTCAACAAGTATGTTAAATACCAGCTTTTTCTACTATCGTTCGTTCTCTGTTTTATTATCTCAAATCTTTTTAAGTTAAACTTATTATTTATAATGTATTTAAATATAGGAATAACCATAATAACAGCAACAAGCCAAACTCTAAAATTTATTAAAATGAAAATATAGGAAGAAAGAGTAATCAACTGAGTTATTATGGACATAAAGTTTTCATAATAAGATAAAAGATTATCTCCTCCTTGATTCTGTGCCCTATTCATTATGTCATAAGTTTTTGAATTCTCATAATCAGACAAAGATAGTCTAGATGCCTTTAAATATATTTTCTCTGAAAAATATAAATTAAATTTCATACTATATTTAGTATTATAATATCCTAGAAAATTTGAATAAACCGAATTAAATAAATCTATAGAAATATAAAGTATAATATAAAAAATTATATTATTTAAATTTCTTTCTACTTGAATTCCATTTATAATCTTCTGCATAATAATAAGAGAAACAGGAGAAATAATACCATTGATTATAGTAGATAATATCGATATAAAAATATATTTATTATCTATGATCATCATATTATGAATAATCCAAATTAAATTTTTAAATATATTTTTATCGTACTTTTTTTTCTTCATTTTTAATCCCTAACATTTGTTTGAATTTATAAATAGCAATCTTTTGTTATCCCACATTTTACCTAATATTTTTGTCAATATGTATATTATAAAAAAAATTGTAAACATAATTAAAAAAGATAAAAAAATCCAATTTTCGCCCAATTTTTCTTGTGGATCAAATAATTTTATTATTGGCAAAACTATAATTGAGTCCACATTAATTATATAGTGAAGAAAAATTGAATAGACTAATCTTTTTGTTTTTAAAAAGGTTACAGCTAAAAAATATCCAATTATTGTAGCACTTATTATTGAAAGAATATCTACAGAATGAATAAATCCAAAAGAAAATGCACTAATTAATGCGATAACTTTCTCACTGTATTTTTCTTCTAATACTTTCACTAAAGTAAATCTAAAATAAAATTCTTCAAGAATAACATTTAAAAGAACAATGATTAAAATTTTCATGGTATATTTGTCAAAATTATTAATATTTATACCGTCATTCGAGTAAATCATACTATCAAAAAAATCCATATTGCATTTTATAATTACAAGGAAAATTATAAAAAAAATAAAAAAGATTATACTTCCGTATTTACACATATTATTAATATTGCTAAGTAAGTGGTCATTGTTTTTATTCTTTAAAAAACTAATATTTTTGATTTTAAAAAGTAATAAAAGCAACAATATAGAAGATAAAGCTTTTATAAAACTAAAAAACAGTAAATAATTAGTATCTTTAATAGTAAAATTTGAAAATATTTTTGAAAATATTAATTGATATATTAAATTAAAAAAATAAAAAATAGCACTGGAAATTCCACTCACAAAAATTGTTTTAATTATCATTACAAATCCCTCTTTTCTATCATAAATGCTAACATCAATAAATAATTAAGAAATCACTTGTTTATACTTTATTTTACATACTTTATTATTATATCGTTTAACATCTTAATGGTTCGATATTTCCAGTTTCATTGTTATTTGCTTTTAAATTATCACACATACCCATATCAGTTGGAGATATAGTTGGCATAAGGTTGAATCTGAGGTTGAGGACAGCCTTCTGAACAATTTGGATTTTTTAGAGAAGGACATTTCCACATTTATTTGTCTCTTTTTTTTACTATATTTAAATCTAGATCAAAGTCTTTAAATTTTGACATTTTATTCTTCTAAATAACAAAAAGGAATAGCTAGCGTTCTAATCATAACAGAATCCCAAATATCATAATCCATAACAATATCACCCTTTTAAAGAAAACGATATCACTTATATTTATATTTGTCAAATTTGTATACTCTTTTTTTTAGAATTTAAAATAATTAATTTTAAAAGTTTTTAATATATGTATCCTTTCCTTTAATAAAGTTAGTTATCTATGTATGATATATTAGAATTTCTTCCTAAAGAATATTATGATTTTACCAAAGTTTATAATATAAAATCATCAGTATCTAAAGGTTTTGATGAGAATATTGCCATCAGAAAATTTTAAATAATGAGATTAACTTTTACTTAAAAAATTTAAAATTATGACTTTAACAGAATGTCTTTCTAAAATTCACAATCCTTTTTCTAAAGGAGTTTTATAAGAAGTGTATAATAGACTTCTTTTTGATAAGCGCTTCTTATATTTATGGCCAGTAAATGAAAAGGAAGAATCTATTTTAAAACCAAATATATTATTAAAAAATATTAATATATAAGAAATATTAAAAGTTATTCCATTTTATTTAACCTGTGATCAATAAAATATTGTAACAAATATTTTGTTTAAAATGAAAGAGGGAGAAAAAGTTCAAGGATTAATTCAAGGTGATGTTGGCTGTGGGAAGACTATAAGTAGCCTTTCTATTAATGTTTATAATGGCAGACAATAGATAGGATTGGCGTAAGATAAAGATAGAGTTTGTCTAAGAGGTATAAGAATATTCATAGTATATCAATGTCGGCTACTCTTATACCTAAATCCTTAGCCCTAATAAGTCATTGTAAGAATATCGAAGTTTATTATATATTTAGAGTTGCCTAAAGGAAGACAGAAAGCAAAAGATGTGTACACACGTTCTAAACTATTGTTTTAACATTTTGTAAAATTGACTTTATATTATATGTTATAATAATTTCCAGGTGATAAAATGTCTTTAGACGGTACAGTAGTAAAAAATTTAGTATATGAAATAAATAATCGTGTAAATGGTGGTAGAATAGATAAAATTTACCAAGATGACAGCAATAATCTTTTAATAAATATAAGAGCTAATGGTAAAAGAGAAAGACTCTTTATTTCCATTTCTGGAAGCCCAAGGATGTATTTTAGCAATGAGATTTTTGATAGTCCACAGAATCCACCAGCTTTTTGCATGCTACTAAGAAAACATCTTGAGAACAATCATATTTTAAATGTAAACCAATATAAAATGGATAGGATTGTGGAAATACATGTTAAGTCTCGAGATGAACTTGGTTTGTTTAGCGAGAAGTCCCTAATTATTGAACTTATGGGTAAGCACTCAAATGTCATATTAATCGATAATGAAAGAAAAAAAATTATTGATTCTCTTAAAAGAGTTAATTTCAATCTATCAAGCGTTAGAGAAATTCTTCCAGGGATTATTTATAATGAGGAGGATATTTCTCAGGGTCTAGATCCTTGTGAAACTGAATCTATTGTAAACCTAATAAAGCATTCTGAGGAAAATCTTAATTTAAAATCTTTTTTCTTAAAGACCTTTACAGGTATTAGTCCTCAGATGTGTGAAGAGATTGAATTTAGGACTAATATTGATTTCAAAAAGAATATTCTTTCACTTAATGATGATGAAATTAAGATTTTAAACAAAGTGTTTTTAGATATCTTCTTAGATATAAAAGAAAATAAATTTGTCCCAATAAAAATTTACAGAGAAGAAATTTTCAAAGACTTTTATTCTATTGATTTGAAAGAATTAAGTGAGAAAGAAAAGGTAAAAGCTGATAGCATCTCTTCCCTACTTGAAGAGTTTTATAATTCAAAATTTATACGTGATTCATTGGGATCTAAGAGTAAAGAGCTCAGAAGGGCTGTTAAGAAGCATATTGATAAAATTAATAGGAAGATATCAAACCAATCAAATGAACTCAAACTAGCTCTAAATAGAGAGAAATATAAAGTTTACGCCGATTTAATTTCTTCAAACTTTCATAGAATAGAAAAAGGCGCCGAAAATGTTACAGTTGAGAACTTTTATAATGAAATGGAAGAAATAGAAATTCCACTTGATTCGAAATTAGATGGACCTGGAAATGCTTCAAAGTATTACAAAAAATATTCTAAACTAAAAAATGCAGCCGTATATTTAGAAGAACAAATTAGTATAGGAAAATCAGAAGTTGAATATTTGGAATCAATCTTATTAAATATAGATTTTGCTGAGACTCCTGATGAAATTGATGATTTGTATGAAGAGCTTGAAAAAGAAGGTTATTTAAAGAAACGTAATAAAAATAATAAAAAGAAAAGAAAAGACTCACAAGAAAATTATATTAAATTAAAAACAGAAGATGGATTTGAAATTTATATTGGTAGGAACAATAGGCAAAATGATTACCTAACCTTAAAAAAAGCTAAAAAAAATGACCTATGGTTCCATGTAAAGGATGCACCAGGTTCTCATGTAATCCTAAAAAATGATAATAGGGATTTTTCAAATAGCGCAATGATGACTGCGGCAAAACTTGCAGCAAAGTATAGTTCTTTATCAAAGTCACAAAATATTCCTGTTGACTATACCTTTAAGATGAATGTAAAAAGACATCCAGCGAAAAAACCTGGACTAGTATCTTATACAAATTATAAAACTATAAATGTAAGCATATAAAAAAGAATAAGGAATTCCTTATTCTTTTTCTTCGTCTTCATCTATAAAGTTTAATCTTTGTAAAACTAATTTATATCCATCGGAACCATAGTTTAAAGATCTATTTATTCTAGAAATAGTAGCTGTTGAAGCTCCAGTTTCACTTTCAATTTCATGGTAAGTTTTGTTTTTAACTAGTAGCTTAACAACTTGAAGTCTTTGTGCAATAGCTTGCAACTCCTTAACAGTACAAATATCTTCAAAAAATCTATAACATTCTTCTAAATTTTCAAGTAAAAGAATAGCTTCGAATAGACCATCGACATCTTTATTCTTTAATTTTGAGTCGTAAATCATTATATATCCTCCTGATTTAAAGTTTAATATTAATATGATACATAAACGCTCTATATGCTCATTAATATACTAACAATTTTACATACTAAAGTCAAGAAAATATTACTCTTCATAAACGCTTACTTCACTAATTCCCTTCTTGTTTTTAACTTGAAAAGCCTTGTCCGAAATTTGTGACAAATGAGGATTGTGTGTTACCATTATAATTTGTCTGTTGAAAATATTTGATGATTGTTTTAAAAACTCACCAAGATTAAAAATATAATCGTTACTAACATGTTTTCCTGGCTCATCTAGTATCAAGGGACCAGATAACATAGGTTGGTTCTGTTGTAAAAAAGCAATTCTAAGAGCAAGGGAAATTATATCAACAACTCCCCCACCTCTAGCTATTTCTGGTTTTGTCTTTATACTATAACCTTCAGAATAGTTAGATTGAACAAAAAAGTCTGCAATAGGGACAGATCTTGCTTCCGATAATTCTATTAAAAATTCTATATCTGTTTCAAAAATGAACTGAAGGCACTTAGTTACAGTATCCTCAATTTGTCTTTTTGATTGTTCCCTAGCAAATTCAGAAGTCTTTTGAAAAAGAAGTGAGACTTGAGTAAGGACTTCGCTGTATTTTTCTTTATCAGAGAGCTTTTTATCTATTTTTTCCAATTGATCATTTAAAATTTCAATTTTACCTTCATCGCTTAAAATCTTATTATTTAATTTACTTAGGTTTTGATCTAATTCTCTAAGGTCCAATCAATCACAACCTTGGCATTAAGTCATTGGCTTCAGCGAAAAGCCTATCAATTTCGCTCTTTAAATTTGATATTTCATTTTCAAGATCTTCGGGTTTAATACCTAGTTTTTCAATTTCATTTAAAATATCTTTCTTTTGAGCATTAAGTTGTTCAAGTCTAGCCTCAGATTTATACTTCATATTTTTTAATCTGTCTAATTGTTCTTTTAAATTTTTCAAATTTTCTTCGTAGTTCATTTAATCATTCCTCAAATGGTATTTTATATGTTCAATGGAGTCATTATTTATTTCGCTATAACAGAAGGGACAAACGCCAATTTCTAGAATAGTTTTCTCGTATGACTCAGTATAAGAGTTTAAATTACTTTTAATTTCAGCAAGATCATTAGCTCCTATTTTATAATCATTATTTAGTTCAGCTAATTTTCTTTGAAAATCTGATAAAACAAATAAAGACCTTATCTTATTTTCTAATTTTTCGGAAATTTTTTCTATAGCATCATTATTACTAAAGTTTTTTATATAATTATTGCCATAATTTAACTTGTCATTAATTGCTAAAAGATTTTCCTTTGTTGAAAATATTTTAGTATACAAATTTATCTTTTCTTCTAAAGAATTATTTATGTCAGAAATCTTGCTAATATTTTTTATTGAATCTAAATCTTTTTTTGTGTCATTAATAAGATTAGAGTTAGCTTTATACTCTTTGAGAAGTTTTGAATATAAATCTAGTGTTTTTTCTTTTATTTCAATATCTTTAGCCTTCTCAAATATTGAATCAATATTCTTTAAATTATCCAAAGTATTAGAGATACTAAAAACCTCAGCTTTTGTTCGGTTTAATTTAGCAATGTATGATTCGTAGGTGTTTCTTTTAATTAGATTACTTTCTATTATAGGAATAATGGAGTCTATAATGTTTAAGTTTTTAAAATTTTCAAGTAGACTATTAATTTTTTCTAACTCAAAATTATATTGATCATATTGTTCTTTTAAGCTTGATACTAGATTTAACCTTTGATCTAATTCCATTATTTTATCTCTAACATGAGAAAGTTTTTGAAATTTTTCTTTGTAATCTTTGATATAGTCAAATTCTTTTAATTGTTCTTTAACTTCATCTTTACTAGTTCTTAGACTTTCTATTTCTTGGCTAATTCTTTTGTTATCTCTTACAACAGTCCTAAGAGCATCATCGACATAGTTAACTCCAATAAGTCTACCTATAGCAGAGGCCCTCATGGATGCTTGATCATTTAACAAGAAAGGTCCATCTAGTTGTTCGGCAATATTTAGTATGACTTTGTTATTAGAATTATCTAATGAAACTTTGTACATTTGAATAGCATCAGTTATTTCTTTTGGTACATCTAAACCAAATCCTTCAAAACGCATTTCTTGACCTTCAGCATCAATAAGATAATAGGAGTTTTTAGATGGAGTCCTTGATCTTTCAACTACTACGCCATTAGAGAAAGTAACTTTAACAGATACATCCCTCTCCCCTTGTCTAATGAAATAATCCCCTTTTGGTTCATTGAAAAGAGCCCACTTTATTGCCCTTAGAATTGCAGTTTTACCAGCATCAGAATTACCGAGGATAACATTGAGACCTCGGTCAAATTCTATTTCTGTATGATTATGAGATTGGAAATTTATAAGTTCTACATTTTTTATATAAATCATGAGTATCTAACCTCATTAATTTGAGCTTCTTCCACTCTCTTCAGAGCTTCACTTTTAACTTCTTCACTAATGTTTTCACTTTTAGAAATTCTTAATAGCAAATCGAAAATATCGAGACTTTTATAGTTTGCTGAAGCTTCTATACTCTCTTTAAATTCTGCCATTTTAATTCCCTTAAACTGATGTCTTTCCATTTCAGACCTATCAAGGACTTCTTCTCCAGGTTTTGCAGATTTTAAATATCTTTCTTCTATATGAATATCTTCATCTAAGCTAATAATATCTACCTTAGGTCTTCTTTTCATTTCAATTTTTGAATTAGATATCCTTATTAAGGCACCAGGATTTACAAAATATTTGTTATCAAGTTCAACAGTTTTAAATCCAAAGTGGTAATGACCCCCTAGAGTGATGTCAGCTTTTGTATCTTTAATATCCTCTATTAAAGTATGACTAACTTCTTTCATAAAGGGTTTATCAATTAAAAAACCATGAGTCATATGTATGGCATATTTACAGGATTCATCAACTTCTGTTACCTTATAGTTATCTCTATTGGAAAGCTCGTCCATTGAATAAATATAGGGAGATCCTGTTAGTTGAACTCTTAAATTATCCTTTTCTAAAATAATTTTTTTATAGTTCACAAGATGCATAATTCCAAGATTACACAAAAGACCAAGCATTGTTCTGTCTAAGGTGTCTGGATTGTGACCAAATATATCATGGTTGCCGCTTATTATATATATAGGCACTCCAAAAGATTGAAAAATCTGTGCAAATTCAGAGACTATACTGACAGACACATCTGGCCTGTCAAATAAGTCTCCTCCATGCAAAACAAAATCAACCTTCTCTTCTTTAACAATATTTGAAATTTCTTTTAATTTTTCTTTTAAAGTTTCACAATAATCGTCTAATCTATTCTTGGGACTAGTACCTCTTATGTGAGTGTCTGTTAAATAAAGTAATTTCAATAAATCACACCTTATTCTTCATTATTAGCTGTGTTTTCTTCCTCTTTGTTTTCTATATTTTCATCATCTTCAATAAGATTATAATGAACTCTTACTTTGTGTTCTATTTCATTTAGTAGTTCAGGATTTTCTTCTAAAAAGTCCTTAGAATTTTCTCTACCTTGGCCAAGTCTTTCTTCACCATAAGAGTACCAAGCTCCTGCTTTTTTTATAATGTCAGCTTCAGCTGCAACATCAAGTATATTGCCTACACTTGATATTCCCTTACCGTACATAATATCAAACTCTGCTTGTCTAAAAGGTGGTGCTATTTTATTTTTAACAACCTTTACCCTAACTCTGTTACCAATAATTTCATCACCTTTTTTGATGTTTTCAGACTTTCTAATATCAAGTCTTACAGATGAATAAAACTTAAGGGCTCTACCGCCTGTTGTAGTTTCTGGGTTCCCAAACATAATACCAACTTTTTCTCTAAGTTGGTTAATAAATACAACGGTACATTTTGACTTGTTGATTGCCCCAGTTAATTTTCTAAGTGCTTGAGACATAAGTCTAGCTTGGAGCCCTATTTGTGCAGCACCCATGTCGCCATCGATTTCTGCTTTTGGTACAAGGGCAGCAACTGAGTCTATAATAATTAAATCAACAGCGTTAGATCTTACAAGAGCTTCTGTTATTTCTAAGGCTTGCTCACCAGTGTCAGGTTGAGAAATAATTAAATTTTCTACATCAACTCCAAGGTTTTTTGCATATCCAGCATCAAGAGCATGTTCAGCATCTACAAAGGCACCTGTTCCACCATTTTTTTGTGCTTCAGCTAACATATGCAGAGCCAATGTAGTTTTACCTGATGACTCTGGTCCATATATTTCTATAATTCTTCCCTTAGGAATACCGCCAATTCCAAGGGCAATATCAAGAGCAAGTGAACCAGTAGGTATAGATTCAATGTCTAATTTAACATCTTCACCAAGAATCATTACAGATCCTTCCCCGTATTGTTTTTCAATTTTTGATATGACGTTGTGAAGAGCTTCTTGTTTTTCTTTACTTAAATTGCTTTCTTTCATAATTACTCCTTAAAATTTTTTCTAAGTAAATAAAGAATGTGAGATAAAACTCTATTTACAGTGCTTCTGCGTATTTTATTTCTGTCTCCTGAAAAGAAATAATGTTTTGTATAATAATTATCTTCACCAAAATAGATGCAGGTAAAGACATTTCCAACTTCTGTTTCTGATGGATTTGGTCCAGCTTCTCCAGTTGTTGAAACTCCAATATTGGCAATTGATTTTTCTTTTACTCCTTTGGCCATTTCATAAGCTGTATTTTCACTTATAGCACCAAATTTTTTCAGTGTTTCCTTAGAAACATTTAAATTTTTATTTTTTGAATCATTTGAATAGGTAACATAGGAGCTTTCAATAACATTAGATGCTCCACTTATATCTGTAATAGCTGATGCTAGCATTCCACCAGTTATGGATTCTGCGAAGGAAATCTTTAAATTATTTTTTCTTAAAATATCTACGATTTGTTTTGCAACATCTTCATTATTTTCTGAATAAATATGAGTCTTAAACTCCCTATAAAGAGAATTGACTGTTTCCTCTATGGAGGATATAAGTTTATCTTTATCAGAATTTTTTCCTATTATCTTAACCTCTGTATAAGTCCCGTGGGCAAAAGTATTGATTGAAATACTCTTGTCATTAAATTCCATATGTCTTATTCTATCTTCAATAATAGACTCACCAAGGCCAATGATATCTATTGACTTTATAATAATATTATCACTTGTAAAGGATTTATTAGCAATATAATAGTCAAGCATTGGTTCCATTTCGTTAGGAGGTCCAGGTAGTAAAATGATTTTTTTATTATTGAATTCTATAAACTCACCAAGAGCAACTCCCCAATGATTATTGATTTTCTCTGATCCCTCTATAAGCATAACTTGCTTAAGATTATTTGGAGTCATTG
Organism: Peptoniphilus genitalis; assembly: GCF_023614525.1. Taxonomy (GTDB): domain Bacteria; phylum Bacillota; class Clostridia; order Tissierellales; family Peptoniphilaceae; genus Peptoniphilus_A; species Peptoniphilus_A genitalis. The sequence goes on along the minus strand of NZ_CP097885.1, from coordinate 54,334 downwards.
TTCTTCCAAGTCTATTAAACCTCTCTTCCATTTTTATCTTTTCGTCTTGGTCGAGATAAACCTTTCTATTTAAAAATTTTGCTACAGCATCTCTTGTTAAGTCGTCATCTGTAGGTCCAAGTCCACCACTTATAATAATTAAGTCAGATGTTTTAGAAATATAGTTTAATTCTTCTACAATTTCATATAAGCCATCATCTACTGAGACTTGTCTTATAACATCTATCCCCATATCAGTTAATTTTTCTGATATATATTTGGAGTTTGTGTTTAAAATTGAACCAATTAAGATCTCTTTGCCAATTGTTAAGATACTTGCTTTCATAATTCTCCTTAAATGTTTTCTAAGTCTAATACTTTTTTGTTTTTTATGAGGTAATCAGCACCAGAAATTATAGTAAATACTACAGCTAAATAAAATATAATCATTCCAATACCTTTAAGACTTTCTAAACCTGTTAAAAGCAAAATATTTGAAATTAATTGCGTTACTGTTTTAAATTTTCCTAAAGGACTTGCAGCAATAGTGATATTTTCAGATGCAGCTATTATTCTAAACCCAGTGATTGTAAATTCTCTTGCAATAATTATAATTACAGCCCATGCTGGCATTTCACCAGTACTAACTAACATTATCATTGCAGAGCACACCAATATTTTATCCGCAAGGGGATCAGCAAATTTACCAAAGTTCGTAACAAGATTGTCTCTTCTTGCTATATGGCCATCTAAAAAATCAGTAAAAGAAGCAACCGCGAAGATAGCTGTCGCAATTAACCTTGAATTATTAAAATCTAAATACATACAAAGGATAAATATAGGAACCATTAGGGTTCTCATTAAGGTTAGTTTATTTGGAGTATTCATATAATTTCACCTACTAAGTCGTAATCTAAACTATCAACTACATCTACTTGGACAAAGCTACCGATTTCGAGATTTTTAGCTGAATGAACATAAGTAACACCATCGATTTCTGGAGAATCCATATAAGTTCTACCAACGTAGTTTTCTTCATCAACCTCTTCTTCAATTAAAGTTTCTAGCCTTTTTCCTGTTTTTTTTGAGAGGATTTCAGCAGAAATCTCACTTTGAATTGCCATAATTTCGTTTTTTCTTTCTTCTTTTATTGAATCGGGAATTTGTTCATCTAATGAAGCTGCCCTTGTCCCCTCTTCTTTAGAGTATTCAAAAACACCTAGTTTATCAAATTTTATATCTTCAATAAAATCAACTAATTGATTAAAATCGTCATCACTCTCTCCAGGAAATCCAACGATAAAAGTCGTTCTTATGACAATGTCAGGTACAGATTTTCTTAGATTTTTTAGAGTTTTTAAAATATGTTCTTTACTTGTCTTTCTATTCATTTTTTTAAGAACATCGTCTGATATGTGTTGAAGTGGCATATCCACATAATTTACAAGTTTATCATTATTTTTAAACTCTTCAATTAAGTCATCTGTAAAATGATCTGGATATAGGTATAAAACTCTAATCCACTTTAAATCTTCTATTTTAGAAATCTTATTTATTAAATTAGCTAAAGAATATTTAGAATATAAGTCTATACCATAGTCAGTAGTATTTTGAGCAATTAGGATAATCTCTCTTGCGCCCTTACTTACCAGGTATTCCACTTCACTATAAATATCTTCAATTTTTCTAGATCTATTTTTCCCACGTAGTGAAGGGATTATACAGTAGGAGCAATTATTGTTGCAACCTTCAGAAATCTTAACATATTCTGTAGTATTAACTTCTTCTTTTCTAATTCCCTCAATATAGGCTGAATTTAAATTATCTGTCTTGATAAATAAATCTCCAGCAAGGCTTCTATCTAAAAGTTCGTTTATATAATCAATATTTCCCGTACCAATTATGCCGTCTATTTCGGGTATTTCTTTGATAAGTTCCTCTGGGTATCTTTGTGCAAGACATCCAGATAATAGAACTTTTTTACATCTACCTTCATTTTTATATTTTACAGATTCAAGTATTGTATCAATGGATTCTTCCTTTGCAGCATCTATGAAACCACATGTGTTAACAATTAAAATATCAGCTTGACTTGGTTCATTAACCATTTGATATTTATTTTTATCTAATAGTGAGTACATAATAGAAGAATCCACATCATTTTTTGAACACCCAAGGGTAACAATGTGAACATTATTCATCTTCTTCACCTAAAATCATATCCAATTCTTCCTTTGTTTTTAAAAGTTTACGAGGTTTTGACCCTTCGTGAGGGCCTATTATTCCCATTTCTTCCATTTGATCAACAATTCGACCTGCTCTTGAATAACCAACTTTTAGCTTTCTTTGTATATAAGATATAGAAGCTTGTTCATCATTAACTACAAGCTCAACTGCTTCTTTGAAAAGAGGGTCTTTTTCGTTGTCAATCTTTACTTTTCTGTCTTCTATTGCTTGTTCTATTTTTGATTCAACTGTATTTTTAATTTCATTGTTGCTTTTTACAAAATCAACTAATCTTTCTACTTCCCCATCACTAATAAAAGCACCCTGTATTCTCTTTGGCTTAGGATACTTACTTGGATAGAATAGCATATCTCCCTTTCCTAGCAACTTTTCTGCACCGCCCATATCAAGTATGGTTCTAGAGTCTACAGAAGATGCTACTGCAAAGGCAATACGAGATGGAACATTGGCTTTAATAGTTCCAGTAATAACGTCAACAGAAGGTCTTTGAGTTGCAAGTATTAAGTGCATACCAGCAGCTCTTGCTTTCTGAGCAAGCCTTGCTATATATTCTTCGATTTCTTTGGAAGCAACCATCATAAGGTCAGCCAACTCATCTACTATTATTAAAATTTTTGGAAGCTTTTCATCTTCTTTTCCTTCTGCTATCATTTTTTTATTATAGCCTTTTAAGTCTCTCACATGATTTTCAGCAAAGGCTTCATATCTTTTTTCCATTTCATCCACTGCCCAATTAAGAGCAAAGGCTGCTTTTTTAGGATTAGTAACTACATCTATTAAAAGATGTGGTATTCCATTATAAACGCTGAGTTCAACAACCTTAGGATCTATTAGCATTAATTTAACATCTTTAGGAGATGATTTATATATAACGCTAGTGATAATTGAATTAATACAAACTGATTTACCTGAACCAGTTGCACCAGCTATTAAAAGGTGTGGCATGTCTTCCATTCCAGAAATTAAAATATTACCTTCTACATCTTTGCCTAGGGTTAGAGGGATATCAGACTTACTATTTTTAAATTCTTGAGATTCAATTAATTCTTTAAGTGCAACAGAATCTTTATCTTTGTTTGGAACTTCAATACCTACTACTGTTTTACCAGGTATTGGAGCTTCAATACGTAAATCAGAACTTGCTAGTGCCATTGCTATATTGTCACTTAAGCCAACAATTCTAGATAATTTTATCCCTGGAGCAGGTTTTAGCTCATAAGAAGTTATAACTGGTCCCCTATTTATAGCTACAACCTTAGAATCAATTCCAAAGTTTTTCATAGTATTTTCAATGATTTTGCCTTTTTCAAGAACTTCGTCTTTGGAAAAATTACCCTTTGATGGAATCCTATCTAAAAGAGCTGTGTCTGGATAAGTGTAAATAAACTCTTCTTCTTTTTTGTGTTCGATGTCATCCTTTATAGTATCGATAACTTCTTCCTCATCATCTTGAGTTTCGATAGTAGCATCATTAGTAAATTCAATATCATCAGTATCGGCTACATCCTCAAAATCCTTATTCTCTGGAATACTATCTTCAGAATAATCTTTTATTACTAAACTTTCAGACAAATCCTCACTATTATCTAATTCTTTTTCTTCAACTTTTTTAATTTCTTTCTTCTTGCTTTCTTTTAATTCTTTTTTCTTTTCTTTTTCTTCAAGCTTCAATTTTTTCTCGGATCTTTTTTCTTCACGAGCTAGTTTTTTGTCTTCAAAATATTCACCCAAATCTTCAAAAACCATAATTATATGCTCTATATTAGGCCTTATCATGAAATATATTGAAGCAATTATTACTAAGCTTAAGATTATATAAGTACCAAGTGAACCTAAAAGTTTATAAGAAAAGAATCCAAAGATTGCGCCGATAATCCCACCGCTTCTAGTGATATCCATATACTCAGTTGATTTTATTATTCTTTCGATTAAAGTCATATCCATTTCCTTAGATCCGTCTAAGAAAACCAGTATGCATAAAAGAATTACTAAAGAAAAACTTATATAGCGACTCATATGTATTTTTGTCGCTTGAATATTAAAAAGTATTCCCCAAAAAATTAAAAGTAGTGGTATAAGAAAGTTTGCAGAACCAGATAAAACTGAGAACAATTTATATATTAATGATCCGACAATACCCATTCGCTGACTGTAAAGGCAGATAAAGAAGACTATTCCAATAACTATTAAAAATAGTCCCATTATTTCTTGGCCACTACCTATTTCTGAATTTCTTTTTTTTCTGTTAACTTTTGTATTATTTTTTTTATTTGTAGGTTTTTTATTTGTTTTAATTTTTCTTTTCAAGAGCTAGCACCTCATTAATATTATAACAATTTGTGCTCTTAAAGACCAGTGTGACCGAAGCCTCCGTCACTTCTTTCTGTATCACTAATCTCTTCTACTTCAATTAATTCAGGAGTTTCAATTTTCATAAATACAACTTGGGCAATCCTGTCACCATCTTCAATTACTACGTCTTCCCTACTCATATTTATTAAAATAACTTTTAACTCACCTCTGTAGTCTGAGTCAATTGTACCTATACCGTTAGGAAGTCCTAAACCTTTTTTTAAGGCTAATCCAGACCTTGCTCTTACTTGTGCCTCATAGCCTTTTTCAAATTCAAAGTAAAGGCCTGTAGGAACAAGTACCCTGTCAAGAGGTTTTAAAATTAAATTTTCATCTAAGTTTGCTCTTAAATCCATTCCAGATGAACCTTCAGTTTCATATTTTGGTAGAGGGTGTTTACTCTTATTAATAACTTTTAATTTCATAATTTCTCCTTTAAAAAAATCGCATTAAAATAAATTCTAATGCGACTAAAATTTTTCTTATTTATTTTCTTCGTTCTTTGGACTATCTTCTCTTTCAATTAAAGCTTTTCTTGATAATGAAATCTTTCCTGTATCTTTAGCTATATCAATTACCTTAACTTCTATTGAATCGCCAACTTTTAATACATCTTCAACATTGTTTGTTCTTTCATGAGCAATTTCAGAGATATGAAGAAGGCCTTCTGTCCCCTTTTTAAGCTCTACAAAAGCACCAAACTTAACAATCTTTTTAACCTTACCAAGGTAAACTTCTCCAACTTCGATTTCTTTAACTATGTCTTCAATTATTGCAATTGCTTCTTTAGCTTTTTCATCGTTATCAGATAATATAGAAATCTTACCATCGTCATCAATATCGATTTTTACACCAGTTTGTTCAATAATTTTATTTATTATTTTTCCACCAGCACCGATTACTTCACCAATTCTTTCAGGATCAATAGTAATCATATGAATTATTGGAGCATATTTAGAAAGTTCTTCTCTTGGTTTTTCAATAGTTGTTGCAATATGATCTAGGATTTCAAATCTAGCATCCTTTGCTCTTTCAAGAGCAGTTTCAAGAATTTCTTTTTTTATACCTTCAACTTTAATATCCATTTGAATAGCTGTGATACCTTTTCTAGTACCTGCTACCTTAAAGTCCATATCTCCAAAGTGATCTTCTAAGCCTTGAATATCAGTTAGTATTTTAATAACTCCATCTTCTTCAATAAGTCCCATAGCTATACCAGCTACTGGTGCTTTAATAGGAACACCTGCGTCCATAAGAGCAAGTGTAGATCCACAAATAGATGCTTGAGATGAAGATCCATTAGATGATAAAACTTCAGAAACGACCCTAATTGTATATGGGAATTCTTCAGAATCTGGAATAACTGGAATTAAAGCTCTTTCAGCAAGGGCACCGTGACCTATTTCACGTCTACCAGGAGATCTTGATGGTTTTGTATCCCCAACACAGAATCCTGGGAAGTTATAGTGGTGGATATACCTCTTAGGTTTGTCGTCTCCTAGTCCATCGATAACTTGCTCTTCAGAGATCGCTCCAAGAGTTGCTATTGAAAGTACTTGAGTTTGACCTCTTGTAAATAAACCTGAACCGTGAGTTCTTGGTAGAACGCCAACTTCTGAAGAAAGATGTCTTATCTCAGTTAGCTTCCTATCATCTGGTCTTCTTTCTTCTTCAATAATGCCACGTCTGATTTCATCAACTTCAATTTCATCAATTGCAGCTGAAATATCCTTTGCGTGTTCTTCCATAAGGTCTTCAAAGTGTTCTTTGATAGCTTCCTTAGCTTTCTCAGTGTTTGCTTCCCTAACTACTTTATCTTTTTCTCTAATAGCATTAACAAGTAAATCTTGACCAAATTCTTTTACTTTAGCTACAATTTCTTCGTCAGCTTTAAATACTTCGTATTCAGCTTTATCTTTGCCAATTTCCTCAGCAATCTCATCTGCAAAGTCACAAATTTCTTTAATAACTTCATGACCTTCTAGTATAGCTTCAAGCATTTCTGCTTCGCTTACTTCTTGGGCACCTGCCTCTACCATCATAATGGCAGTCTTTGTACCAGCAAGAGATAAATTTATTCTAGAATTATTTCTTTGTTCTTCATTTGGATTAATTATATATTTTCCGTCAATGTATCCAACTTCAACTGAACCTGTAGGTCCATCAAAAGGAATATCAGAAATAGAAAGAGCAATAGAAGAACCTATCATGGCAACAATTTCTGGTGAATGATCTTGGTCAACACTTAAAACAGTTGCTACTATGTGTACATCATTTCTATAACCTTCTGGGAAAAGCGGTCTTAGTGGTCTATCAATTAGTCTAGCTGAAAGAGTAGCTTTTTCACTAGGTCTTCCTTCTCTCTTGATAAATCCGCCAGGGATTTTACCAACAGCGTACATTTTTTCTTCATAATCTACACTTAGAGGAAAAAAGTCGATTCCCTCTCTTGGCTTAGAAGATGATGTTGCTGTAACAAGCACAACAGTATCTCCATATTGTACTAAACAAGCGCCATTTGCCTGCTCAGCAACTTTTCCAATTGTTACTTTTAACTGAGAACCTGCAAGATCCATAGTATAAGTTTTTTCCATTATTTCCTCCTTCTAATAAGAAAGAGCGGGATTACCGCTCCTATTATCCTCTTATTTGTAGTTTTTTAATAAGTGTACGATATCTTTCTATATCACTATTTTTTAAATATCTTAATAAATTTCTTCTCTTACCTACCATTTTAAGAAGTCCTCTTCTTGAGTGGTGGTCTTTTTTGTGAATTCTTAAGTGTTCGTTTAAATCGTTAATTCTTCTAGTAAGAATAGCAATTTGTACTTCTGGTGATCCTGTGTCACCTTCGTGAGTTTTAAATTCGTCAATAATAATTTGTTTGATGTTTGTTTCTAACATATTTTCCTCCTAAATTTTTTGATAAAGCTAATCGAAGTAGGCGTCGAGGAGCGACCAACTGCGAATAGCTATTTAACCTTGTATATCTTAACATATAATAACTTACTTGTAAAGTCATCTATTCCTTGTAACTAAAACATCTTTAGCAATTTGTTCGAATAGTTCTTCTATTGAATCAAACTTTAATTCTGGTCTTACAAAATCTAAAAGTTCAAGTTCTACAATCTCGCCATAAATATCTCTATTAAAATCTAGTATATGAGCTTCTATTTTTATTCCATCATGCTCAACTGTAGGGTTTGTGCCAATGTTGGTTGAGGCTCTAAACCTCTCCCCGTTGATAATAATATCTGTGTCATAAACACCAAATTTAGGTATTACAAAATTATCTATTAGTTTTAAGTTAGCAGTAGGATAGCCCATTTTTTTCCCTAAGCCTTTGGCGTGAATAATTTCTCCAATTAATTTATAGGGTCTTGATAGAAGTTCATTTGCTTCTTTTAGTTTACCTTCTTCAATTAAGCTTCTTATAAGAGTTGATGAAATTTTCACTCCATGGGAAGAAATTTGATCTATAACATCTACACTTTTAAATAAAAATTTATTTTTATTTAAAAAGTCAACATCTCCAGATTTTTTATAGCCATAGGTATAGTCATAGCCCACAACAATACCTTTTATTTTTAAATTATCAGCTAGAAAATCTTTTAAAAACATTATTGGAGTGTAGGACATAAACTCTCTTGTAAAGTTTATAAGATATATAATGTCTACTCCTAAACCTTCAATAATTTCAAATTTTGTTTGGTTAGTTGTTATAATATCTTTTTTTCCAACTTTGAATAGATTATCAGTATGCTCATTAAAAAGTAATAAACTTGATTTAATATTTAATTTTTTTGCATTTTTAACTGCCCTATTTATTAACTCCATATGTCCCTTGTGGACTCCGTCAAAATTTCCAAGGGCGATAACTGAATCCTCATCTGCTATATAATTTAAGTCAATTTCAATTATTTTCATAAATCACCTATTAATTTCTTCTTCATTTTTAGATAGGCTTCATTATCAATGTATCTAATTTCACCAATACCCAAAAATAAATTATCGCAGTATACTCTATAATCTTCGTCTTCTAAACTATCCTTAACTTTATAAAATTGCCCATTGAGGAATTCTTTGCAAAAACTTTTATCTATTTCAATCTTTTTAAAATTACTTAAAGCCATATCCATAGGTAAGATTTTTTCTTTTATTTCATCCAGAGACATTTCTTGAAAGGAAGAGGTTTTTATAGAATCTTCGATTTTAAAATCCCCAGTCCTCGTTCTTCTTAGTTCAGTTAGTGTGCCATAAGTTCCAAGGAATTCGCCAATATCATTAGCAAGAGATCTAATATAGGTACCCTTAGATACTTTAACTCTAATGAGAAATTCATCACTTCCATTGAATTCTAAGAGTTCATTCTCATAGAATTCGATATTTCTTTTCTTGATTTCAACTTCTTTACCCTCTCTGGCATATTCATAAAGTTTCTTACCCTTTACTTTTAAAGCAGAATATATTGGTGGCTTTTGAGTCATTTTTCCCGTGAAATGTTTAAGTGAATTAATGATTTCATCTTGCGTAAAAGTTACCTTTTCTTCTTTTAAAATTTCACCAGTAATGTCGTAAGAATCTGTAAGAACTCCAAGTTTTATTCTAGCTTCATATTCCTTGTCACTGGAAATAATATATTCACTAGTCTTTGTAGCCTTACCAATAGATATAACTAGGACACCTGTTGCCATTGGATCAAGAGTGCCAGTGTGTCCTACTTTTTTTATACCTAACTTACGTCTAACTTTATATACTAAGTCGTGAGAAGTGATTCCCTGTTCTTTGTCAAATATTAATAGACCGTCCATCATAATTCTTCTTCAGCCACTTTTATTAAATCTTTTTTAGCTTTCATAAGGTCAGTGTGGTTAATTGTCCCACCTGAAGCCCTAATATGACCACCACCATTAAATTGTGAAGCTATTTTTGTGCAGTCTACATAAGATTTTGACCTAAGAGATAATCTTATACAATCATCTTTTTCTTTTAGAAGAACAGCCAGCTCAACTGAATCAATGTCTCTTACAAATTCAACAATTCCATCAGCATCTGAGTTTGCAGCTTTTGTATTTTCCATATCATCTTTAGTTACAAGAACTACTGCTATTCTATCTTCATCAAAGTATTCTATTGAGTTCATAGCTCTAATTAAAAGGTCAGTTTTTTGTCTAGACCTACTTTGATAAACATTTTGTGTAACTTCATTAATATCAATATTATATTTAAATAAATCTGAAGCGATTTCAAAAGTTTGTGATGTGACAGAGCTATATTTAAATGATCCTGTATCAGTTGAAAGACCAGTGAATAATGAAGTTGCTATTTCCCTATTTAAACTAAGTCCAAGACTTTTAAAAATCCTAGCTAGTATTTCACAAGTTGCTGGAGATTTTTCGTCAACAATATTCAAATCAGCATAATTTTTATTGCTAAAGTGATGGTCAATATTAACAGTTTTCTTTGATTTATTAAAGATTTCTTTTACCCTATCTCCCATCCTATCTTCATCTGATGAATCAAGAGCAATAAATAAATCAAAAGTTGTATCAATATTATCAGGATTTTTTGCAAAGGATAGATTTGATAAAAATTTAAAAGAAGATGGTATGAGATCATCCAGAACAAAAATTGGTTTTTTACCAAGCTTATTAAGCATGCCAATCATTGCAGTTGCTGATCCTAAATTATCACCATCTGGATTCAAATGGGATGCAACTGCAATAGTTTGACTACTATCTATCAAATTTTTTAATTCAGAGGATACTTCCTTTAAATTAATCATTTTTGCGATTTACCTCTTCTATAAGTTTGTCTAGTTCCATAGCTTTTTCAATAGAGTCATCTTTAATGAAAATTAATTCCGGCATTGCCCTAAGTTTAACTCTATTAGCCAATTCTTTTTTTATAAAACCCTTAGCAGAATTAAGACCTTCAACTGCTTCGTCCCTATCATAATCGTCTCCTAAAACAGATACATAGACCTTTGCAAAGGACAGGTCGTTAGTAACCTCAACATGGGAGATACTTGTAATAGAAGGTATTCTAGGATCTTTTAATTCGTTTTGAACAATATTAGAAATAGTTTTTCTTACTTCTTCAGAGATTCTATTAATTCTTTTATTATTCATTATGATCTCTCAACTTCCTTCATGATATATGATTCAAGAAGGTCGCCCTCTTTTATATCATTAAATCCATCAATTACTAGTCCACCTTCAAAACCTGTTGCAAGTTCTTTGGCATCATCTTTAAATCTCTTAAGTGAAGCAATGTCACCTTCATGAATAACAACATCATCTCTTAGGACTTTAACCTTAGAATTTCTTAAGATTTTACCACTTAGCACATAAACCCCTGCAACCATTTGATTGTTAGGTAGTTTGAATGTTTGTCTAATTTCACATCTACCAAGTATTTCTTCAACAATGTCTGGATCAAGCATACCCTTAGCGGCTTGTTCAATATCATTTATAATTTCATAGATAACTCTATAAGTTCTTATTTCAACATCTTCTGTTTTTGCAAGTTCTATAGCATTGATATTAGGTCTAACGTTAAATCCTATTACAATTGCATTAGATGCAGAAGCTAATGTTACGTCAGATTCATTAATTCCACCAACTCCAGAGTGAATTACAGAAATCTTAACTTCTTCAGTGGAAAGTTTTAATAGTGATTGGTTAAGTGCCTCAACAGAACCCTTTACGTCACCCTTAACAACGATGTTTAGTTCCTTTACATCCTCTTCAGAGATTTTTTCAAATAAGTTGTCAAGACTAATCTTAGTTGTTTGGCTTAGTCTCTTTTCCCTAGAAATTTCTTTATTCTTGTCAGCAATAGTCTTTGCAGTCTTATCATCATTTACTGCATATATTGTATCCCCTGCATTAGGAACATCATTAAGTCCTAAAATTACAACTGGCATAGAAGGACCTGCTTTTTTAACTCTTTTACCCTTGTCATCTTCCATTGCCCTAATTCTTCCTGAGCAAGTACCTGATACTACTGCGTCACCGAATCTTAAAGTACCGTTTTTAATAAGGATAGTTGCCATAGGTCCCTTAGCCTTATCAAGATTTGCCTCGATAATAGTGCCTACAGCACGTCTATTAGGGTTTGCTTTAAGTTCTTTCATTTCAGCGACTAAAAGAATCATTTCAAGCAAGTCATCAATACCTTCTCCAGATTTAGAAGAAACACCAACAACAATAGTATCTCCTCCCCATTCTTCAGGAACAAGGTTTTCGTTCATCAATTCTTGCTTAACTCTTTCAGGATTTCCTTCAGGCTTATCAATCTTTGTAATTGCTACAATTATTGGAACATCTGCAGATCTTGCGTGAGAAATTGCTTCAAGAGTTTGAGGCATAACACCATCATCTGCTGCTACAACAAGTATAGCTATATCAGTAGTTTGAGCTCCTCTTAATCTCATAGAAGTGAAGGCTTCGTGACCAGGAGTATCAAGGAAAGTTATTTTCTTTCCTGAAAGATTAACAGTGTATGCTCCTATATGTTGAGTAATTCCGCCAGCTTCTGATTGAGTAACATGTGTTTTCTTAATTGAATCAAGTAAAGAAGTTTTACCATGGTCAACGTGGCCCATAACTGTTACAACAGGTGGTCTTGGTTTAAGGTCTCTCTCCTTATCTTCTTTTAAAAGACCGTATTCTTCTTCAACAGATTGGTCAAGATTTGGCGCTTCTATTTCAATTTCTATTCCTAGTTCATCAGCTAGTAATATACAAGTATCTTCATCAATACTTTGGTTTTGATTTGCCATAACTCCAAGACCAATTAGCTTTGTTATAACTGTTGAAACAGATACTCCTAACTGATTAGCAAAATCTTTTACTGTAATAGGTGCAATCACTATTATAGAATCATCTCCCTTATCTTCCTCTTCAACTCTATGTCTTGATTTAACTTTTTTCTTCGGTTTTTTCTTAGTTAAATCTTTTTTAAAGGAGTTGTTTTTATCATCTTTATCATCTTTATTATCTTTATGCTTAGACTTATTCTTCTTATTCTTTTTATTATTAGGAGTCTTTTCAACATCCTTTTCTTTTTGAGAATTTATGTCTTTATTTTCTTTCTTACTTGTTTTATTATCTAATTTTTTTTCGCTTTGTTTTTCCTTATTAGGATTGTTTTTTTTGCTTTTATCTCTCTTTTTATTAGAATTTTCATTCTTTACAGGAGATTCATTCTTAGAAGAACTCTTTTTGTATAATTTTCTTACTTTTTCTTCTTCAGCACTGTCTAATGTTGACATGTGGTTTTTTACTGATATTTCAAGTTCATTTAATTTTAATAATAATTCTTTACTAGTAATACCAATTTCTTTTGCCAACGCATGTACTCTAATTTTTGACAAATTGAACACCTCCTAAAAAGAAGCTTAATCTACAGAATCAATTAGTTTTTCATAAACTTCCTCACTAATTTCTGTTGTAAATGCCCTATTTAAAGCTTTTGACTTTATCGCTTTCTCCAAACAACTTTTGTCATTACATAAATAAGCTCCTCTTCCATTTGCCTTTCCAGTTTTATCAATAAAGATTTCATCTTCTTTGTTTTTTACAACTCTGATTAAATCTTTTTTTGCTTTTTGTTCTCTACAACCTATACAAGTACGCATAGGTATCTTCCTAATTTTAGTCATTATTTACTCCGTTAAATTAAGAATTTTATATTTCAGTTTCTTCAACAGAAGATTCTTCATCAGCGTTTTCTAAATTGCTAGAAACTTCATCTTCTACGTCGTTTTCTTTTATATCTTGTTCTTCAGGATTATTAAGATCCTCAGATACATCTTCGACATTCTCTTTAACTGCATTTTCACATTCTTCAATTAAGTCTTCTTCTGTTATATTTCTTTCATCAAGATACTCTTCAAATTGAAGATTTGACTTAATATCTATCTTCCATCCTGTTAATTTTGCTGCTAGTCTAACATTTTGACCTTCCTTACCAATAGCAAGTGAAAGTTGATAATCAGGAACTATAGCAAGTGCTGATTTTTCTGCTTCGTTAACAAATACCTTCTCTACCTTGGAAGGACTCAAAGAATTTGCAATGAATTTATCAATTTCTTTTTCATAAATAACAATATCTATTTTTTCATTGTCAATTTCATCAACAATAGCATTTACTCTTTGTCCCTTATAACCAACACAAGCTCCAAGTGGATCAACTTCAGGGTCTCTAGAAAATACAGCTATTTTTGTTCTTGAACCAGCTTCTCTTGAAATAGAGTAGATTTCTACTATTCCTTCACTAACTTCTGGGATTTCTAATTCAAAAAGTCTTTTTATTAAATCTGGGTGAGATCTTGAAAGAACAATCTGCGGACCTTTAGTAGATTTTTCTACTGATAAGATTAACATCTTATATCTATCTCCATGATTATAAGATTCACCGCTAATTTGCTCACTGTAAGGAAGTATTGCTTCAGTAGATCCTAAATCCACGTAAACATTGTTGTAAGACTTTCTTTGAACAAGTCCTGTTATAATTTCCTTTTCTCTTTCAACGTACTCATCAAATACAATATCTCTTTCTGCATCTTTGATTCTTTGAATTACAACTTGTTTAGCTGTTTGGGCAGCAATTCTACCAAAATTTTTAGGATGAATTTCTTGGTTATATACATCCCCAATTTCATAGTTTGGATTAATCTTTTTTGCTTCATCAAGGGATATTTCAAGTTGAGGATCCTCAACTTTTTCTACAATATCTTTAGAAGCAAATAGTTTTATTTCACCAGTTTCTCTATCCATGTTTACAATAACATTTTCTGATGTGCCGTAGTTTTTTCTATAACTAGAAACTAAAGCTGATTCCAAAGCTTCAAAGACGATTTCTTTAGAAATTCCTTTTTCTTTTTCGATTTCACTCAAAGCGTCTATAAACTCTTGATTCATTTATTCCTCCATTAAAATTTAATAGTTTGTTTCATTGACGAAATTGACTTAATTGGTATAGCAAATTCTTTTCCATCAAGTGTGCAATATACATTTTCATCATCATACTTGTCTAAAACAAAACTAAATTCTTTTTTCCCGTCTATTGGTGCATAAAGTTTAACATCTACTTCGTTTCCAATATTTCTTCTGTAGTCATCTTTTGTTTTTAAAGGTCTATCAAGTCCCGGCGAAGAAATCTCAAGATAATAAGGATTTTTTAAAATTTCTAAATTGTCTAGTTTCTTTTCTAGACTTCTACTCATGTCAGTGCAGTCATTCAAATCAATTCCTTCTTTTTTGTAAATAAAAATTGATAATAAATCGTGCTTTGATCCATTTTGAAATTCAATGTCTACAATTTCGTAGCCAAGTTCTTCTGCTACCTCTTCAGCTAGTGGGTAAATTTCTTTTTTTAATTCTTTTTTATTCACTCAACACCTCACTACTAAAAAACAAAGAGTGGGCTCACCCACTCTTTACTCTAAAATATCTTACTTATTTAAAATTATATCATAAAATGCTATAAATACAAGTTTTTCAAAAATTAAATAATGAAATTTGATTTGTTTCATCTAAGTCTTCAAGCATTCCATTTTTTTGTAGAATTGTTATAACAGAATTTCCTGCACCAGTTCTTTTTGAAAAGTCTTCGATAGATAAATACTTTGATTTTTGTGATTCTTGTTCTATCTTATTTGCACAGTTTTCACCAATTCCGGGCACTGCTCTTATAGGCATTCTAATTTTTCCATCTTCTATAGTGAACTTAGAAGCCTTAGATTTATAAATGTCTGCCTTTAAGAATTGAAAGCCTCTAGCATACATTTCAAGTGCAACTTCAGACACTCTTATTTCACCCTTGTCTTTGGCTGTTGGTTTTTCAATCTCTCTTAGCATTTTAATTCTATTTTTCAAAAAGTTTGGTCCTTCAATAATATTTTCTCCATTAAAGTCAGTTAACTTAATTGTAAAGAAAGTTGCATAGAAGGCCAAAGGATAATTTAATTTATAGTATGCAATTCTAAAGGACAACATAACATAAGCCACTGCGTGGGCCTTAGGGAACATATACTTAATTTTTTTACAAGAATCAATATACCATTCAGGCAGGTCTAAGTTCTTCATAATACTTTCTTGTTCTTCAGTTAGTCCCTTGCCCTTTCTAACCTTTTCCATTGTGTCAAAGGCCATTTTATTTTCAGCACCAGCATTTATTAGATAGACCATAATATCTTCTCTAGTGGCTATTACATCTTTAAGCTCAGCTCTACCAGAGTCAACTAACTCTTGTGCATTCGAAATCCATACATCAGTACCATGAGATAAACCAGAAATTCTAACAAGGTCTGCAAAGTTTTTCGGATTTGTTTCTAATAGCATTGATATAACAAAGGAAGTTCCAAATTCAGGTATCCCGAGGGTTCCTGTCTTGCAAGAGAAAACTTCTTCATCCATATTAAAGGCTTCTGCACTATTAAAGATAGAAAGTGTCTCTTTATCATCAAGTCTTATAGTATTGGAATCAATTCCTGTAAAGTCTTCTAACATTTTAATAATTGTTGGACCATCGTGACCAAGTATATCTAGTTTTAAGATCTTTCCATGAATAAAGTTATAATCAAAGTGAGTTGTTATTACTCCGGAGCTTGGATCATCTGCAGGATATTGGATTGGAGTAAAATCAAAAATAGAATTTGTTTTAGGGACAATCATTACGCCGCCTGGATGTTGTCCACTTGTTCTTTTTCCATCGGTTATAGCTCGTGATAGTCTGTCGATTTCGATAGGAGAAATATGTTTGTTTTCAAAATATTTTTTTACATAACCATAAGCAGTCTTATCTGCTATTTTTCCAATAGTTCCTGCTCTAAAAACATAACCTTCGCCAAACAATTCTTCAGTGTACTTGTGTGCTCTTGGTTGATATTCACCCGCAAAGTTTAAATCAATATCTGGCTCCTTGTCACCATAAAAGCCTAAGAAAACTTCAAAAGGAATGTTATGTCCATCCTTTTTAAGAGGACTGCCGCACTTAGGACAAACTTTGTCTGGCATATCAACTCCACTGCCATAAGTTAAGTCCTCTGTAAATTCAGAATATTTGCAATTAGGACAAATATAATGTGGTGGGAGTGGATTTACTTCTGTAATGTCTGCCATTGTTGCAACAAAGGATGAACCAACAGAACCTCTTGATCCTACTAAGAAACCATCATCATTAGATTTTTTTACAAGTTTTTGAGCAATTATATAGAGTACGGAATAACCATTTGAAATAATTGACTTAAGTTCCTTTTCTAATCTGTCCTCAACAATTTTTGGGAGTTCATCTCCATAAATATCATGTGCTTTTTTATAGGTCATTTCTCTTAAACTATCATCAGAACCTTCAATAACTGGAGGATAAGTTCCATCAGGAATAGGCTTGATATCTTTTATTGAATTCTTCAATTTATTAGTATTAGTTACTACAACTTCATAAGCCTTGTCTTGTCCTAAGTAAGAGAACTCATCTAGCATTTCTTCTGTAGTTTTAAAATAAAATTTTTGATTTCTACTAGCTCTAGGATCTGGTCTTCCAGGTTTACCGTTTAGCACAATTCTTCTTAATACGTCTTCAGACTCCTCAAGATAATAAGTGTCTGAATCAGCAACAACAGGTATATTTAATTCTTCTCCTATGGAAATTATCTTTTTATTTATTTCTCTTATATCTTCAATAGTATATTTACCATCTTCAATTGCAAGAATATTATCACTTGTCGGTTGAATTTCTAAGAAGTCATAATATTTTGCAATCTCAAGCAATTCTTCTTGAGGGCACATCCTATATATAGCATCAAATAATTCTGAGTTAGCATTACCTGATCCTACTAATATTCCTTCGCGGTATTTATCCAAAAGGCTTCTAGGTACTTTTGCAACAAAGTTAAAATATTTCATATGAGAATCAGAAATTAACATGTATAAATTTTTTAAACCAATTTCATTTTGCACTAATAATAATAAAGATGACTCGAATAAACGTTTAGATTCTATGTTTACTATTTCTTTATTTAAATTTTCAAAATCAAATTCTTCTTCTCTCTTAATTTTTTCAATTAACTTAATAAATACTTCTGCAGTAGCTTCAGCATCATTAACTGCTCTGTGAGCACCCACAAGAGAGACTCCTAGATTTTTACAAAGAGTTCCTAGATTAAATCTTTTCATATCGGTCATTGTTGCTCTTGCCAGTACTAGAGTATCTAGAATTGGATGATTAAATACTAGGTTGTTATTTGCATATTCTCGCCTTATAAAAGAAATATCAAATTTAGCATTGTGAGCTACGAGGACTGCATCTTTAGCAAAGTCATAGAATTTGAGAATTACTTCTTCTATAGTAGGTTCATTTTCAACCATAGCATTGCTGATTCCTGTCAAATCAACTACAACTTGTGGGATTTCTTTTTCTGGATTAATTAGCTGTGAGAATCTGCCTACTATCATTCCGTTTTTAATCTTAACGGCACCAATTTCTGTAATTTTATCATTTCTTGAAGAAAGTCCTGTGGTTTCTATATCAAATACCACATAAGTATCATAAGTTTTTCCCTCTTCATAGTTAGTAACAATTTTTTCTTTGTCATCAACAAAGTTAATATCAGTACCGTAGAGAATTTTTAATCCAGTTTTTTCTGCGGCCTCCATAGCTTCTGGGAAACCTTGGACATCATTTGTATCGGCTATACCTATTGAATCATGTCCCCAAAGTTTTGCTCTATTTGCAAAATCAGTAAAGGAGGTTACACCTGACATTTGAGACATCTTTGAGTGAATTCTAAGTTCTGTTCTCTTCTCATCTGAATTATCCCTTCGAATTATCTTGTCTCTCTTTTCAATATACCTGATCATTATAGTGTCACACCTAGAAAAATTATCATAGGAAACATTTCCTGTTATCACTACATGGTCTCCTTTATTAAAACTTTCTAAAAATTCTTCAGCCTTATCAGGTTTCAAAAATATTTTTGCTAAAGTAGAAGATGTGTAGTCTGTAATAGATGTCGATATTAAGGAGTTACCATTTTTTAATTCCCTGCTTTCAATGTTAAATATGTCAACTTCAACAGTGACTTTCTGGGAGTTTACATTCACATCGATTAATCTTTCGATTGTTCCAAGGTCCTTTTTGCCATAGGAGTCAGATTTTTTAGTGTTTTTTTCTTTTGATTTTTTTTCGATTTTGCTCTTAAATTCTTCCTCGTGTTTTGTGGATATTACTTCTTCAGCTTCTTCAATTTGACATATAAAGTTCTCAATACTATCTTCTTCAAATTCATTTTTAAGAAAATCAAATTTAATATTAAAATCACCAAAAATTTTTAATTCTTTTTGAAGATAGCTAGCGAATCCATTTTGACTTAAGCTGTAGAAAGCTTCTTCACTAGGTAGAGTTATATCGATTGTTCCTATTTTTTCATTTTTATTTATTTCAATATCATCTATCCAAATTTTTGAAGATGGGTTGTATTTCAAAATTTCTGCACAAATTAAATCATCTTCGCTTTTGTATAGAGAAGATGATTTGAAGTCAATATAAATTTTGTATTCATCAAGATTTTTGGAAAAGATATCTTCAATTTCATTTTTAAAAGTTTCTTCTAAATCTCTTTTTGAATTAATAACAAAAAAAGCTTCATTAGTATTTTTATTTCTTTTAATAGATTCTATGAAAATCTCTTCTGAAATATTATCGTATGAAGTATTTAATTTTTGTAAAATATCTTTTAATAAAATCAAATTATCACCCAATTTTTTCTATCTCAGATAAAAGTTCAGATAATAGCATATCTTCTGGAACTTTTTTAATTATTTCTCCCTTGCTAAATATTAGACCTTCACCGTGTCCACAAGCAATCCCAATATCAGCTTCTCTTGCCTCACCAGGTCCATTAACAGGGCAGCCCATAATTGCTACCTTTAAGTTTTTGTCCATAGAATAAAGCTTTTCTTCAGCCTTATTAACTATCTCAATTAAATCAACCTTAGTTCTTGCACAAGTTGGACAAGAAATTAAGTCTATACCCTCCCTTTTTAAATCAAGAGCCTTTAAGATATCCTTGCCGGCTATTACTTCTTCAAGAGGGTCTGAAGTTAGAGAAACTCTTATTGTATCTCCTATCCCCTCTGCTAGAAGAGTTCCTATACCAATGGCAGATTTAACAATACCTTTCTTAGGACTTCCCGCTTCTGTAACTCCTAAATGTAGAGGATAATTTGACATATCAGAAAATTTTCTATAGCTTTCAATAGTTAAATTAACGCTAGATGCTTTTAAAGATACTGCTATATCATAGAAATTATTTTTTTCTAATAATTCAATTTCTTCTAGGGCACTATAGCAAATGGAAGATGCATTAACTCCATTAAATTTATCTAAAAATTCTTGTTTTACAGAGCCTGAGTTAACGCCAACTCTTATAGGAATGTTATGAAACTTACAAGCTTCAACAACTTCTTTAACCTTCCATGAGGCACCTATATTTCCAGGATTAAGCCTTATTGCATCAGATTCATTCTCACAAGCGGCAAGAGCAAGTTTATAATTAAACTGTATATCTGAAATTATTGGTATATTAATTTCTTTTTTAATTTCCCTTAGAGCAGCTGCATCTTCAAGATCATTAACCGCCATTCTAATAATGTCACATCCTGCATTTTCAAGTTTTTTTATTTGAGAAACAGTAGATTTCACATCTTTAGTGTTGGTGTTTGTCATTGATTGGATAGAAATAAAAGAATTTCCACCAATTGGAACATTGCCAACATATACTTTTTTTGTTTCTTTTCTATTTATCATTTATTAAACAACCTTCCAATATCATTAAAAATAGTTACATATATCATTAGTGAAAATAAAAGACCTATACCTATTAGGGAAAGTCCTTGCTCAATCTTTTCATTAATTGGCTTTCCTATTATAGCTTCAATTAATAAAAATAAAAATTTTCCTCCATCAAGTGCTGGAATAGGAAGCAAATTAAATACTCCAAGATTTACTGAAATTAAGCCTAAAATTTGTAAAAAATTTAAAAACCCTTTTGATGATTCTGATCCAATTAATTGAACGACTCCAACAGGACCTGATAAGTATTCCATTTTAAAAGATCCACTAAACATCATCTTAATACTTTGAATAATCATTTTTGACATCTGTAAAGTCCTATCAGCTCCAAGACTTATTGATTTGAGAAATGAATGATCAATTTTTGATGTAATGCCAATGAGATACATTTTATTCTCTTCAGAAAACTGTGGTTTTATGCTAAATTTTAACAATTCACCTTTTCTATCAACAAAAAAATTCATTTCTTTATCATTGTTTTTAGAAATGACAGAATTTATATCATATATATCCCTAGTAGGTGAACTATTGATTTTAATAATTTTATCTCCAGTTTTTAGTCCAGAAGTCATAGCAGGAGAATTTTCTATAACTTTATCAATTTCGTTAGAGCCATATCCTACGATAGAAAAAATAATAGTGAAGGCAAGAAAACCCAAAACAAAATTCATAAAAGCTCCAGCTAAAACAACTGCCATCCTTTTAAAAATATGGACATTGTTAAAGGCTCTAGGGTCATGTGAATTCTCTTCTTCCCCTTCCATAGCAACATAACCTCCAACTGGTAGTATTCTCAGACTATAAAAAGTTTCACCTTTTTCCTTTTGATAAATTTTTGGACCCATTCCAATAGAAAATTCATTTACTTTAATGCCAGATAACTTTGCAACTGTAAAATGGCCAAGCTCATGTAGCATGACTACAAGTAAAAATACAAGTAGTGAACTTATTAAAGTTATCATTTATCCTCCTTAAATAAAGTGGTACAAAATAAAAACTAGAGGACTTATAAAAATTAGACTGTCAAATCTATCGAGTATCCCTCCGTGTCCTGGCAAAATTTGTGCATAATCTTTTATTCCTGAATATCTTTTTATTTTTGATGCAAATAAATCTCCAAATTGACCAGCAATAGACGCAAGCATAATAAGAAAGATTACAAGAATATTAATGTCATAAATATAATTATACTTGTTTAACAATGTGAAATAGACAGAAGTTAAAATTATAGCAAAAAAAGTTCCGCCAAGAGCTCCTTCAACGGATTTATTTGGACTCACTCTTTCGATTAGTTTGTGTTTTCCAAAAGTAGATCCTACAAAGTAAGCAAAAGTATCAGTGGAGAAGGCAATTACAAAAGCTGAAATAATTATATAAATGTCATCTAAACTTCCTAGTAAATTAAGAAAAAACACAAGATAAAAATAAGCCATATTTGTAAAGGAGTAATTGCTCAAAGTATAGTCTTTTAAAAGAACATATAAAGAAGAATTAAATATGAAATATAAGACTAGGGTAAAGGTTAAATTTTTATCTAGAATTGAAAATAAAAATGTTATTAAGGCACCAAAAAGCAAGCTGGGCAAATAAAGTTTTATCCCTTTATTAATAAGAGCGTTGTAAAGTTCTCTTATTGCTTCTATTGTTATAACAAAAATTGAAAATTTAATGGCATTTAAACCTAAATAAAATATTAAAATTAATATAGCTATGCCCACTATACCTGTGGAAACTCTTTTTTGTAAATCTGTCAAGATTATAATCCTCCGTACCTTCTATTGCGGTTTTGAAAATCACAAATGGCCTTGTAAAATTCTTCTTCGTGAAAGTCTGGCCACAATATATTCGAAAAATAAAACTCACTATAGGCTAACTGATAGAGTAAAAAATTTGAAACTCTAAGCTCACCACTTGGTCTTATAAGTAAATCTAAGTCCTCTTGCCCTCTTGTATATAAGTAATCTTTGAAAGATTCAGTATTTATTTCATCTAGAGAAATGTTGCCAGCAATAAGATCTTCGCAAATCATTTTGCTAGCTCTTACAATTTCACTTTGACCACCATAATTTAGACCAATATTTAATATCATTTTATCATTTGATTTTGTTTCCTGCAATGCAGCGTCTATTAGCTTTACGATTTTATCAGGAAATACTTTATAGTCTCCCAAGACTTTTATCCTAATATTGTTTTTCTTTATTTTTTCAAGTTGACCTTTTATATAAAAGGCAAGCAGATCCATTAATTTAGATATCTCTTCATCTGGTCTTTTCCAGTTTTCAGTTGAAAAAGCATAGAGAGTTAGAGATTTTACATTAATCTTATATGCAGCTTCAACAATTTCTATAACTCTTTCACTTCCTTCTTTATGACCAAAAGTTCTGGGCATTTTTCTATTTTTTGCCCATCTACCGTTGCCATCCATAATAATACCAATATGTTTTGGTATATTGCTTAAGTCTAATTGTTCGTAATAATTCATAAAACTCCTTAAAAAAAGAGCCTTAGAATAATCTAAGGCTAAAAATTAAATTTCCATAAGTTCTTTTTCTTTATCTGCTGCTACGCCATCAACATCTTTGATGTATTTATCTGTTAACTTTTGAATATCTTCTTCATAAGTTTTTCTATCATCCTCAGATATTTCTTTAGCTTTTTCTGCTTTTTTAATATCTTCCATAGCGTCTCTTCTAATGTTTCTAATTGAAACCTTAGCTTCTTCAGCATATTTCCCTACTAACTTCGTAAGATCTTTTCTTCTTTCTTCAGTTAGTTGAGGTATAACAAGTCTGATAATTTTTCCATCATTTGAAGGAGTTATTCCTAGATCAGATTTTTGAATTGCTTTTTCAATTTCAGGAATTAAAGTTGCATCCCAAGGTTGAATTGCAAGAAGTCTAGCTTCCGGTGCAGATAGACTAGCAACTTGATTAAGTGGAGATTGTTGTCCATAATAATCAACATAAATCCTATCTAGTAAACTTGTATTAGCACGTCCTGCTCTTATTGACTGAAGTGATTCAGTAAGTGAGTCAATAGATTTTGACATTCTTGACTCAGTATTTTTCTTAAGATCAGATATCATAATATCCTCCTATTTAACATTAGTACCAATGTCTTCGCCACAAACAACTTTATACATTGCATCTTCCTCATCTATTCCAAATACTTGAAGTGGAATATTGTTGTCCATACAAAGTGTAGTTGCTGTGGCATCCATGATTTTTAAGTTTTTATTTAAAATTTCCCTATATGTTAAGTTGTCAAACTTCTTAGCATCAGAATTAATGTTAGGATCAGAATCATAGATTCCATCTACACCCTTCTTAGCTAATAAAATTATATCAGCATCAATTTCTGCTGCCCTAAGTGCAGCTGCTGTATCTGTTGAGAAGTATGGATTACCAACTCCTGCAGAAAATATAACTACACGACCCTTTTCCAAGTGTCTTATAGCACGCCTTCTAATATAGGGTTCAGCAACTTGCTTCATTTCGATAGCAGTTTGCACACGAGTAATAACGCCTAATTTTTCTAAAGAGTCCTGTAATGCCAAAGCATTCATTACAGTACCTAGCATACCCATATAATCAGATGTAGCACGGTCTATATTGTTTTCGTCTCGTCCTCTCCAAAAGTTTCCGCCACCAACAACAATACCAGTTTCTACTCCTGAATCATAAATTTTCTTAACTTGCTTAGCAATTAAATTAACATAATCCATGTCAATACCAACGGTATTTGATCCTGCTAGTGCTTCTCCACTGAGTTTTAAAACAATTCTCTTATATTTTGGCATTTACTCCTCCAATTTGTTATCCTAATTGTTTTGCTACTTCTTCTGCAAAGTCTTCTTCTCTTTTTTCAAGACCTTCGCCAACTTCATATCTAACAAATCTTCTGATTTTAATATTTTCGCCTATTTTTGCAATTAGATCATTTAGAATATCTCTAATCTTTTTGTCTGAATCTTTAATGAAGTCTTGGTCAAGAAGACAAATTTCTTCATAGAATTTTTCAAGTCTACCTTGAACCATTTTTTCAATAATGTGTTCAGGTTTATTTTCGCCTCTTGCTTGTTCAGTTAAAACGTTCTTTTCGTGTTCAACTTCTTCAGCAGGAACTTCTTCACGACTTACGTATTTTGGAGCAACTGCTGCGATTTGCATTGCAATGTCCTTAACAAAGTTTTGGAATTCTTCATTTTTAGCAACGAAGTCAGTTTCTGAGTTAACTTCAACTAGAACTCCGATTCTTCCACCGTGTACATAAGATTCAACAATACCTTCAGAAGCAATTCTTGAAGATTTTTTTGCAACAGAAGCTAGTCCCTTTTCTCTTAAAAAGTCTACTGCCTTATCCATATCACCATTTGTTTCTGTTAAAGCTTTCTTGCAGTCCATCATACCTGCGCCAGATTTTTCTCTTAATTCTTTAACCATTGCTGCTGTAATAGCCATTTTAATTCACTCCTTATTTATTTTAAAAAAAGAGAGTTATAAAGGATTACTTTAGAACTCTCGAAATATCTTTACTCTTCTATAGCTGACTTTTCATCCTCAACTGCTTCTTCTTCAGAAACTTCTTGAGTGGATTCATCATAATCTGTATCTTCAATTTGACTGCCTTGTTTTCCTTCGATAACTGCATTAGCAATTGTTTCAGTAATAAGTTTTACTGCTCTAATAGCATCATCGTTTCCTGGAATTGGAATATCAACTTCTTCAGGATCACAGTTTGTATCTACAATACCGATAACAGGAATTCCTAAAATATGTGCTTCTTTAACTGCAATATTTTCTTTTTTAGGGTCTACTACAAATAAAGCTTTAGGCATACCCTTCATTTCCTTAATTCCACCTAGGAATTTTTCAAGCTTTTCTCTTTCGTGAAGTAATTGAGCAACTTCTTTTTTAGGAAGAACATCAAAAGTTCCATTTTCTTCCATTTCATATAGTTTGTAAAGTCTTTCAATCCTATTCTTTATAGTTTTGTAGTTAGTTAAAAGACCACCTAACCATCTTTGGTTAATGTATGGCATACCGCATTTAGTAGCTTCTTTTTCAATTGCATCTTGAGCTTGTTTTTTTGTACCTACAAAAAGAACTTCGCCACCATTAGCTGCAACTTCTCTTACAAAATCGTAAGCTTCTTCTACTTTTTTAACAGTTTTTTGAAGGTCGATTATATAAATACCATTTCTTTCGGTAAATATAAATCTCTTCATTTTAGGGTTCCATCTTCTAGTTTGGTGTCCAAAGTGTACACCAGCTTCTAATAAGCTTTTCATTGAAATTACTGACATTTAAGCCACCTCCGTGTTTTTTCCTCCATTTTCATCCTTTATCATAGGGACCAAATTGGCAACTCCAGTGATATCAGAAAATGTGTGTATTTCTTACCGGATAAAAGTATACCACAGGCAAGAGAAATTAGCAATAAATACTTTGATGTATAATAATTTTTTCAATTTAAAGTATATAGCTTCTTTAGATTTTTATAATAAAAAATCTCCCCATCATAAAGATGAGGAGACTTTTTTAACAAAAATTAGTATGCAACAAATTTGCTTCCTGCACATCCGCAGATTGGACATTTATCTTCTTCTTCAAAAGAAATATATCCACATACTGGGCATAGGTAGATGTTTTCAACATCTAAATCTTTTCCAGCATCAACAGCTTCTTTAGCTGTAGCAAATCTTTTAGCATGAACTTCTTCAGCTGCTGTAGCAAATCTCATTGCCTTAACAGCTTCTTTTTCGCCTTGCATTTCTGCAACTGCGATAAAAGCTGGATACATTTGAGTTGATTCAAAAATTTCTCCGCCTCTTGCTGCTTCAAGATTTTCAGAAGTTGAATTAATTCCAAATCCTGCCATTGATGTTACAGCAAAATCGCCAGAAACATCTTTCATAGCCTTGAAGTGAAGTGTAGCGTGAATTTTTTCAGCATCAGAAGTTGCATCAAAAAGTCTTCTAACGTTTTTGAAACCATCTTTTTCTGCGCAATCGCCCCAGATATTGTATCTAGTACGTGCTTGAGATTCTCCGCCGAATGCTGATCTTAAATTGTCACTTGTCATTTGATTCATAATATTACCCCCATAATATTTAATAATAAAACTACCACAATCATTATAGAATAATATTAATGAAAAATCAAATGAAGCATTAAAAATATACTAATTAAATATTTTAATTTTAGGAAATCTTTTCAATTTTTTGTGTTTGGTCATAAGTTATGAGGGCATCAATTATTTCATCAAGATCTCCATCATTAATAGCATCAATCCTGTGAGATGTTAAGTTTATTCTGTGATCAGTTACCCTTCCTTGAGGATAGTTATAAGTTCTTATTCTTTCAGACCTATCTCCAGTTCCTATTTGTGAAGATCTTTCCATGGATTCTTTTTCACTTTGTTCTTGAAGCTTTAAATCATAAAGTTTAGATCTTAAAAGCTTCATAGCTTTTTCCTTGTTTCTTAGTTGGGATTTTTCATCTTGGCATGAAATAACTATTCCCGTTGGAATATGAGTAAGTCTAACTGCAGAGTCTGTAGTATTAACACATTGTCCACCATTTCCAGATGCACGGAATACATCAAACTTTATTTGAGTTGGATCAATTTCTATATCAACATCTTCAGCTTCAGGAAGCACAGCAACTGTAGCAGTAGATGTGTGAATTCTTCCCCCACTTTCAGTCTCAGGGACTCTTTGAACTCTGTGAACTCCAGATTCATACTTAAGTCTTGAGTATGCTCCATTTCCAATTATCATGAAGACAATTTCCTTGTAGCCACCAATGCCTATTTCATTTGATGATATTGTTTCAACCCTAAATCCAGATCTTTCTGCATATCTAACATATTGCCTATAAAGAACGCCAGCAAATAATGCAGCTTCATCTCCACCTGCACCAGCTCTAATTTCTACCATTACGTTCTTGCTGTCATTTTTATCCTTAGGAATCAAAAGAATTTTTAACTCGTTTTCAAGTTCTTCAACTTTTTTAGTAGCTTCGTTAATTTCTTCCCTAACTAAATCTTTAAAATCATCATCTAATTTTTCTTTTATTAATTCTTTATTTTCATTTAGTGAATTTAAAGTTTCCTTATAAGCTCTATACTTTGTTACAATTGGTTCAATCTCAGCATGTTCAATTGCTTTTTGTTGATAAAGCTTAGAGTCATTTATAACTTCAACACTACTAAGATCTTTTTCTAATTCTATTAATTTATCTTCAAAAACCGAAAGTTTTTCGTACATAATTACCCCTACATTTTTAACTGTCCAACTACTACTCTATCTAAGTTATTTAAGTCTTTATAAACTTCAACCTCAAACTTATCTTTCATCAAATTACAAATATCTTCTGCCTCATCGTGTCCTATTTCAAATACCAAAAAACCCTTATGATTCAAAAACTCAGGAGATGACTTTATTATATTTCTATAAAAGAATAGTCCATCCTCCCCGCCATCAAGAGCAAGTCTTGGTTCGTAATCTCTTACTTCAACTTGTAGATTTTCTATCTCACATGACTTTATATAAGGAGGATTTGAATAGATTAAATCAAACTTTTCATTGATATTAGAAAATAAATCACTATTTATTATTTTTATTTTTGAGTTTAATTCTTTTTTATTAATTCTAGTGTTCTCCATTGCTTTTTCGCTTATATCAACAGCTGTAACATCAACTGAACTTTCAAGATCAACACTAATGCTTACTATACCAGTACCACAACCAATTTCCAACATATTATTTATTTGATTGTTTTCTATTATATTCAAGATTTTTTCTACTGATATCTCTGTATCCTGTCTTGGTATTAAAACACCTTCTATGACCTTAAAAGTTCTTCCATAAAAATCTTCCTCACCTAAGATATATTGAAGTGGAATTCCTTTTTGTCTTTTTTCTAAAATTTCAAAATATTTATTTTCTATCTTTGAATCTAATAAGTCTTCGTCATGAGATACTAAATAGGATAAGTCCTTATTTAATAAATCGCTTAAAATTCTTCTAGTTTCATAAATTGGATCAGTGTATTCTAAATCTTTTAAATAATCTCTGCCTTCTATTAAGGCTTCTTTAATTTTCATAAATTTAAGTAATAAAAAAGGTTAGCTATGCTAACCTCATTGTCATTTATTTCTCTTGTATCTGCTATTGAATTTTTCAATTCTTCCGCCGTGATCAGAGAGTTTTTGCTTTCCTGTAAAGAAAGGATGACAAGCTGAACAAATTTCAACTTTTAAATCTTCTTTAACGGATCCTGTTTTAAAAGTATTGCCACAAGCACAAGTTACTGTAGCTTCTTTATAATCTGGATGAATTCCTTTTTTCATTGTTTAGCCCCCTTAAACTTATTTTATAACTCAATTTTAATATTATAACACATTTTTCACTCTAGTGCAAACACAACTATTTGCTTAATTATTATACAATATTCCAATTGATTTATCAAGATTTTAACAAATAAATTCTCATTTAAGATTACTTATTCAAAAATTCTTTATTGCTTTTTGTTTTTGAAAGTTTATCTAAAAACTTTTCAGTTACTTCCTCTATATTTTCTTGACATAATTTATTTCGTAAATCGTAGTTAAATTCTAACTCATCTTTATTCAATAGGAGTTCTTCTTTTCTAGTTCCTGACTTTAAAATATCAATTGCGGGAAATATTCTTTTTTCAGATAAGCTTCTATTAAGATGAAGCTCCATATTTCCTGTGCCCTTAAATTCTTCAAAGATTACATCGTCCATCCTAGAACCAGTATCAACTAAAGCTGTAGCTAGTATAGTAAGACTTCCACCCTCTTCTATATTTCTTGCAGTTCCAAAAAATCTTTTTGGTTTATGAAGTGATAAGGGATCAAGTCCTCCTGATAAAGTTTTTCCACTTGCAGGGGTGATTAAGTTATAAGCTCTTGATAATCTCGTTAGGGAGTCAAGTAAAATTACAACATCTTCCTTGTTCTCTACTAATCTCTTAGCCCTATCAATCACCATCTCTGCCACCCTAGTATGATTTTTGGGGTTTTCATCAAAGGTTGAATAGACAACTTCTCCTTTAACAGATCTCTTCATATCTGTAACTTCTTCAGGCCTTTCATCAACTAGCAATACTATAAGATGAAGATTTGGATAGTTGCTGTTTATAGATTTAGAAATCTTCTTTAGTAGAGTTGTTTTACCAGACTTTGGTTGTGATACAATAAGTCCTCTTTGACCAAGGCCCACTGGTGCTAAGAGGTCAATAACCCTCATAGCAGTATCTTCCGTTTCTAAATCTAGTTTCTTTTTAGGATAGATTGGTGTCAAATTATCAAAAAATGGTCTATTAATAATTTTTGATGGATGAAGTCCATTTACTGACTTGATATATAAGAGAGCGTTAAAGTTTTCCCCATCTTTTGGTGGAGATTTCACTCCAAGAACTTCATCCCCATTTCTAAGTCTAAACTTCCTTATTTGTGATGGAGATACATAGATATCATCTTCACTAGGTAGGTAGTTTACCCTTCTTAAAAAACCATATCCATCTTGGTGAAGCTCTAGAATTCCCTTTACATAGTCTTTATCATCAAGATTTTTTAGTGTTTTTGCAGCGTTATCGGATAAATCCAACTCCTCAATTTTCTTAGATTCTCTTTTTTCCCTTATAACTTCTATAAGTTCATCTTTTTTTAAAGAGTAATATTTTTCAATTCCACATTCTTTAGCTAGGTCTCTAAGCTCTGAAACTTTAAGTTTATTTAAGTCTTCATCGCTTAGTGACATATTTGGAAGCTTACCCTTCTCTATAAAGTGTTTTAATTCTTCAATATTATAATTTTCTGAATCTTTAAGTCCTAGAGAAGAAGAAATTTTTCTCAAGTCTTCAATTGATTTGTTATTCAATTCATTATTATTAGTCATGACAAGAATTATTTAGCATAATCTGGTTTTAAATCAAGAGAGTGAACAGATTTTATAAATCTTTGAGTTCCACTTGGAAGTCTTAATACAAGAGTATCTGTCTTAGCCTTATTGTCACCATAGTATTTTACTCCGTCAAGAATTTCTCCTGAAGTGATACCTGTTACTGAAAAGATAACTTCATTACCCTTTACAAGGTCATCAATAGAATAAATTTTCTTTAAATCTGAATGAAGATCTCTACACCTAGCTTCTTGTTTTTCATCAGTTGGATGTAGTCTTCCTTGGAAGTCACCGCCAAGACACTTTAGTGCTGCTGCTGCTATAACGCCTTCTGGTGCTCCGCCTCTACCAATTACTAAATCAATACCTGAATCTTCGTAACAAGTTTCAATAGCAGTTACAATATCTCCGTCAGAAACTTTTTTTACTCTTGCTCCAACAGCAATGATTTCTTTTATAATTTCTTCGTGTCTTGGTCTATCAAGAACGGCGACTGTTATTTCTTCAATATTTTTGTTAAGTGCCTTAGCTACTCTTTTAACATTTTCAGATGGAGAATCATCAAGTTTAATTGCTCCTTTGGCTTTAGGACCGCAGGCAATTTTGTCCATATAAATATCTGGTGCATTTAAAAGGCATCCCTTAGGTGCAACTGCTAGAACTGCTATGGAATTATCAGTTCCATTTGCTATGGAATTTGTACCATCGATTGGGTCTACGGCAATATCAACTTGGTCTTCCCCTTCTCTTGTACCAATTTTTTCTCCAATATAAAGCATAGGAGCTTCGTCAATTTCACCTTCACCAATAACTACAGTTCCGTCAATGTCAACTGTGTCAAACATTCTTCTCATTGCATCTACTGCAGCTCCATCTGCTGCATTTTTATCGCCTTTTCCAAGCCATTTACCAGCTGAAAGTGCTGCTGCTTCTGTTACCCTTGCTAAGTTTAATGCTAAATTTCTGTCCATCTTACTTCTCCTTTGTCTTTACATCTTTAAAATCTTCTAAGAATTTTTTTAAACCCTTATCTGTTAACTCATGCTTAATCATTTCCTTAAATATTTTATAAGGAATAGTACCTATGTCAGCACCAGTTTTTGCTACATCTTCTACATGATTAATATGTCTAATACTTGCTGCAATAATTTGAGTTTCATATCCATATTCTTTAAAAATATAAGCAATGTCTGCTACAAGGTCTAAACCAGACTCTCCAATGTCATCAAGTCTTCCCATAAAAGGACTTATATAAGTTGCTCCAGCATTTGCTGCAAGAAGGGCTTGTGAAACTGAAAATATTAGAGTGACATTAGTCCTTATACCTTCCTTACTAAGAATGCTTACAGCTTTAAGTCCTTCTTCAATCATAGGAATCTTTATAACAATATTTTTTGATATCTTTGCAAGTTCTCTTGCTTCCTTAAGCATTCCATCTAAGTCTGTAGAAATAACTTCTGCAGATATATCGCCATCTACGATTTCAGTTATTTCCTCAATTACATCTTCAAAAACTCCCCCATTTTTTGCTATTAGGCTAGGGTTTGTTGTGACTCCTGACAGGACTCCCCAGGAGTTGATTTCTTTAATTTCCTCAATATTAGCAGTATCGATAAAAAACTTCATTTTATTTAATCATCCCTTTCAAGTAATACAACAGCTTGGGAAGAGATTCCTTCTCCTCTTCCAACAAAGCCAAGTTTTTCTGTGGTAGTTGCTTTTATAGAAATATTTTCTATATCTGTTTTTAATATATCAGCTATTGTCTTTCTCATGTAGTCAATATGATTTGCAAGCTTTGGTGCCTGACAGGCAACAACAGAATCAATATTTCCAATTCTATAATTTTTTGATTTCATTATTTCATAAACTCTTTTTAATAAAACTTTTGAATCAATATCCTTATATTCATTGTCATTATCTGGGAAGTGATATCCAATGTCTCTTAGAGCAAGAGCCCCTAAAATGGCATCCATTATTGCGTGAATAAGTACGTCTGCATCAGAATGACCTAGAAGTCCCTTGTCATATTCTAACTCAATACCACCAATTATAAGTTTTCTATCTTCAACTAGTTTATGAACATCATAACCAATTCCAATTCTCATATTTTCACCTTCTTCACAAGTATCTGTGCTATAGATAAATCCTCTCTTGTTGTAATTTTTATGTTGTCATAGGAGTTGTAAATGAGTTTAACTTTAACTCCTGTCTTTTCAACTAAGGAACAGTCATCAGTACCGTAATATCCTTCTGAATAAGCTTGATTGTAGGCCTTCATTATTATATCTTTTTTAAAGACTTGTGGAGTTTGCACCTGCCAAAGCCTATCTCTGTTTGGAGTATAATCAACTGTTTCTCCATCAGTAGATACTTTTATAGTATCTTTAACAGGATTTGCAAGAACGCAAGCACCAGTATCCATTACATTCTCAATAGCTTCGTCAATTTTATCAACAGAAACAAAAGGCCTAGCTCCATCGTGGGTTAAGACGATATCTGTTTCATAGGGCATATTTAATAGTCCATTGTTAATGGAGTCTTGCCTCTCCTTGCCCCCATAAACAATTTTGTAGTCCATATTAATTTTATATTTTTCAATAATATCATCTACATATTTCATGTCGCTTTCTTTTACAATGAGGATTAAAAAGTCAAGGTATTTGGATTTTTCAATTTTTTTAATGGTATGAGCAAGAATTGGAATGCCATCAATTGTTAAAAACTGCTTGTTAATTCCCATTTTCATTCTTTTACCCATACCTGCTGCTGCAACTATAGCCGTAACAAATTTTTCCTTATACACAAAATCACTCTTCTTCAAGTTGTAAATTATTAATAGCGTACTTTAAAAGTTCTCCAGCAATAGGAGCAGCTGCTTGAGAGCCGTAATCTTTTACATTAGGTATAACTACTGATATTGCAACTTGTGGATCATCTGCTGGTGCAAAACCAACAAACCAAGCATTATTAGTTCCTTCTTTAAGGTCTAGTTGTGCAGTACCTGTTTTACCAGCTACCTTTAGGCCTGAAACATAAGCTTCTGTACCAGTACCATTATTTACAACATTGACCATGTATTTTGTAATTTGGTCAGCATTTTCTTTTGATGTAACTTCACTTAAAACTGTCGGCGTATTTCTCAATACATTCTTGCCATCAGATGAATCAATTTTCTTTACAAGGTGTGGTTGCATCATAACGCCATCATTTGCAATAGTAGATGCAATCATACACATTTCAAGAGGTGTTACTAGTATAGTATCGTGGCCTATTCCACCTGCAGCAAGTGCAGTTCTGTCAAATCCATTTCTCTTAAAAGTCCAAGTAGAAGTTTCTAAAGGAAGTTCAAAATTTACTTTTTTGTTAATCATATACTTTTCAGAAACTTGGCCCATTATGTCAATTCCCATATCAACAGATTTTCTTACGAAATAAGTGTTAAGGGAATTTGTAAAAGCCCTTTTAAGGTCCACCCTACCATAGATTTTATTCCCAGCATTCTTAAACTCTCTACCATTATCTATCTTTTCCATTCCCTCATCAGTATATTTTTGAGAAATTCCTGACTCAAGAATAGCAGTTGTAGTAACAATTTTATAAACTGAACCAGGCGCAAATTTACCCTTTGTAGCACTATTAAAGAGAGCTCCATTATTGGCTTCATTAATTTTTTGCATGTCCTGAGCAATATTTTGAGAATTGAAGTCCGGTAGAGATACCATTGAAAGAACTTCGCCTGTCTTTGGATTCATTATTACAACAGAACCCTTATCTGAATTAGCAGATAAAACCGACCTAGTTTTTTCTTGCAAGGCTGTGTCTGTTGTAAGAGTAATATCATCTCCAGTGTATGGATCGTAATTTTTATTTATAATTGACTTAAAGGTTTTTAAAATTTTAGAGCCTTCCTTGCCAACTAAGTAATCGTTTAATTCCTTTTCAAGTCCATACTTGTCAACTATCTTATCTGAATAACCTATTATGTGAGAATAAATTATTGGTTGATTGTAAATTCTGTGATAATTATATTTTTCTCCATTGGAATAGGCTAAAACTTCGTGATTTCTATCATAGAAAGTTCCTCTCTTAACTGAATTTTCCCTTAATTCACTTCTTCTATTAGCAGGGTGCTTTACAATATCTTCTGCCTTGAATACAGTAAAATAAGTTAAATATATAATCGGAGCAACTAATAAAAACATTAAAAATACAAGTAAGACTAAAATTCTCTTATTATCTTTACTATTCATTGTCTACTCCTTTTTCGTATTTATATGATAAATCTTCGCTTGTCACTTGTAAAATTCCCAGTGCAACAAAACTTGATATCAAAGAACTACCTCCATATGATATAAAAGGTAAAGTTAAACCAGTCATTGGAATAAGCTTTATTACACCACCAATATTTAAGAAGGCTTGTACAGTGAAAAGAATTGCTACTGATAAGGCAAGAATTCTGTAAAATAAATATTCTTGATTAAGAGCAATCTTAATGGCCCTATAAACTAGAAGCATATAGAGCATTATTATTCCAATTCCAGTTAAGACTCCCATCTCTTCACAAATAGCTGAGAAAATTACATCTGAATAGGCAAAGGCAATTTGCTTTGGATAGCCCAAGCCAATACCTTGACCTATAAAGCCCCCCTCTCCTATTCCAAATAGAGATTGAACAATTTGCCTTGCAGAGTTAACAACCTTATCCGCAGTCCAAGGGTTTAACCAAATGTCCACCCTGTTCCTAACATGTGAGAATAAAAAGTATCCTGCAACGGATCCTATGACCATTAACCCAACATTAACAAGAATAGACACCCTATCCTCGTCATATATATACTGGATAAGAGTGTAGATAGCAATAAAAATTGCAGCAGTACCTAAATCTCTTTGTATAAACAAAAATCCCACAAAAATATATATTACTCCCATTAAGTAATATGAAGTATATTTATAATTTAATTTTTTTAATCTCGTTTGGAAAGTTGTATAAAAAGAAGCTATTAAAAATATAACTAAAATTTTTGTGAATTCGGATAACTGAATTGTTATACCTTCAGAAATTTCTATCCAGTTTTTAGCTCCGTACTTAGATGGAGCGAGAATTATTGTTAATAAGAAAAATAAAATAGAAAGTCCTAAATAAAGACCTGTCATGTACTCTAGTCTTCTCATTGCCCTTATTATAAAATAAGTCAAATAAAAAACTAAAATACCTGCTAATACCCATATTAACTGTCTTAGTCCAAGCTTTGGCGACAACCTATATATGGTTATTATCCCAAGACTCAAAAGCATGGAGACTATTAAAAATATATAATTATCCCCAGAAGAAACTTTACCGAGGACTAAATTTGAAATATAAACAATTAAAATTAGTCCTAAAAATAAAATTACTATGTACCTATCAATATTATTGTTATTAAAAGTAAATAGTAATAAGATACTTAAAATTTCAAAAATTAATAGTAGGTTTCTAGGTTTTCTCTGTTTAAAAATTTTATCTAACACAATTTCACCTTTTATCTACAAAAATAAATTGAATGAAGCCAACTCCAATTTTGTCATTGTTTTGAAGTTCAATTAGCTCATTAGGATCAATTTTTACACCATTTAAAAAAGTTCCATTGGCAGAACCCAAGTCTTCTAAATAATACCTTTGATTCTTTTCACGGATTAGTAAATGATTTTTACTTACGAATTTATCTTTTATAACAACATCATTTCTTGAACTCCTGCCAAGACTTATGTCACCTTCAATGACATAGTACTCCTGCATTTTAAAGTTCAAGGAATCAAGTCTATTTACGACTTTTAGATAAGCCTCATCGAGGGAGCCTCCCCCACTTGTCATGCTCTTAACATCGAGATACATTAGTCTTAAAATACTAAAAATAAATAGATAGATTAAGATTATGAACACATACCTCAATACTTGCGAGATTAACTCAAACATTTTACACCTCTCAGTCTTAAACTCTATCTAATTATATACTTTTTACTTGTAATTTTCCAATATTTTGTTAAATAAGATGAATTGGGGAAACTTGTGATTTATGATAAAATAAAGTCGGTGATAAAATGATTATTTCTAATATAAGTTTTGAAAAGAAAAAGTTTCATGTTAGCTTTGATAATGGAGAGGAAATAAAAATTTCTGAAGACACACTTGTGAACTTTGGACTTTATAAGGGGCAAGAAGTTGAAGAAGAGTTTGTTGAGAACCTAAAGTTTGAAGATGAGAAGTCTGAAGCCCTCCTCTTGTCTTACAAGTTTTTACAAAGGAACAAGACAAAACAGCAACTAATTGATTATTTATATAAAAATAAAATTCAAAGAGACATAATTGATCTCGTCTTGCCTATTCTTGAAGAAAAAAATTACTTAAATGATGAGGACTATGCAAGAAGATATCTTAGTGATGCCTTAAATATAAAAAAATACGGGAAGATTAAGACAAGATACATGTTAATGTCAAAGGGTATTGATAAGAAAATAATAGAAAAAGTTATGGAAGATTATGACTACGAGTTAGAGTATACGAATGCCCTTGAATTAATAGAAAAACGTATATCAAAAGATGAGACTGATCCAAAAATAATTAATTCAGCAAAGAATTATCTTCAAGGTCGTGGTTTTGAGTTTGAAATAATTAATTTCACTCTCGATGACTACTTAGGTGTTGAGTAAATGGCATCTTACGTTTATATTTTAAAATGTTCCGATGGAAGTTTATATACAGGCTACACACTTAACCTTGATAAAAGATTAAAGACTCATAAGGCAGGCAAGGCTTCAAAGTACACTGCTACAAGGTTGCCTGTTGAAATGGTCTTTAGTGAGGAGTGTTTAGATAAATCAGACGCCTTAAAGAAGGAGTACTTTATAAAGACTTTAACAAGAAGTAACAAATTAAAAATAATTAATAAGAAAAAAGCTCTTCAAGACTTATATGAAGCTTACCTTATAAAAAAATCAAAAAAATAAAGACCTAAGTTTAAATTAATATTAAACCTAGGTCTTTTTTTATTTGATCTTATACATTTCTGTTAAGAAGTTTGTCTCTTTTTCTATCAATTCTATTTCACATAACTTATCTAAATTGTTTTTAAATTCATCATAGGACAAATTATCTCCAGATTTTTTGTTGTAATTCATGAGAGCTCCATTTAGATTTGATGTGTCAATTGGAAGTAAATCTTTTATATCTAAAAAGAACTTTTCATAAACTTCATTGTCGTGAGCTGTCAGTTCGTCAAAAGGATTCTCGGTGTGAGGAGATACTGTATTGGCTGCCCTAATTCTTACAAAGGAAGTCCTGCCCTTCTTTGCTGAAGAAATGAAAACATCACCTGAACTCAAATATGGAAGTCTCTTTGTCTCATCTGATGACAAGTCAGTTTCTTCCCTAATGGTATCAATGTCTGATGCCCTAACTGTTCTAAAAATTAATTTTGTATTTAACTGAGCAGTTATTGTTTCATCAAGGAGTGTTGGCCTTTGTGTTGCAAGAATTAAAAACACGCCATACTTTCTTCCTTCTTGTGAAATTTCACGCAAGATAGATTTTGAAGGTGTATCAAAACCCTTAGGAGCAAAGTTATGGGCCTCATCAGTAATTATTATAAAAGGTGGAAAGTAATCAACTTTGACATTATTTCTATAAAGTTCGTCTCTGTATTCCTTTCTCAAATAATATAATTTTGCTAAAAGATAAGTAGAGAATACATTTATCATCCTTGTTGACCCTTGAAGTACAACTAGCTTTCTTCTCTTTAATAGGTCCAATAGTTCGTCAATATTATGCGAAAAGATTCCTTCACCTTGAAGAGTCATTAATCTCCACAAGACACCACGAACACTCATAGAATTACAAGTCTTGTCGTATCTTTCATAAATGTCTAAAACTTCTTCAAGCCTATCTCTTCTTGTTTGGTCCTCTTCAATTGCAATCTCTGATAAAATCTTATCTCTTGATCCAATTTCTTGTCCTTCTAATAATAAGTCCAACTTATTTTTAAAAGATTCAAAACTTGCGCCCTTTGAAAGCATGACATCAATTACATTGTTCATGGAATCAGTTAAGGGCGATGCTGCATTTAAAAGATTTTTTAAATCTCTTTTTTGTAGCTCTTGGAATTTTATGCCTGTATGAATTCCAATTTCTAAACACTTAAATTTGTCAGTATAGTCCTTATTAGAAATTTCAGAATTATTTGTAAAGTCCATTTCATAATGAGGGTCCATTACAATTGCAGGAACACCCATTTCCATAAGCTCTTCTAAAACAACTCTTAGACCAAAGGACTTACCACTTCCTGAACCACCGAAAACTCCTATGTGAGGGTATTGGTGCATGGACTTATAATCAAATAAATAAGGAAGCTCTCTTTGCCTTATAAATTCCTTATTTTGAAAAGTTGAAAATAAATCTTTATATATGTCATCCATTCCTTCAGCTATGTTGTCAGTATTCTTTATAGAACCTAAAATAAGTGATTCCTTAGGAAGGGTATCAATTAATAAGTTTTTTATCTCATCAAAGACTGGCGCTCTTAAATCGCTACCTGTTAGGGGCGGATATAAAAGTTCTTCAAAGAATCTCAGCTTGGCTACATAAACTGTTTCATCTCCAACATCATATCCCATTGATCCAAGTGATGATAAGACGTCGCTATCAACAAAGTCTCCACCAATATCAAGAGGAATGAAGCGGTTAAAAGTTTGTGAGTCCACAACTTCGCCAATGATATCACCTTGAACTGGGTCCTCAACTATTAAAAATTCATTGTTCCTAAAGTTTTTGTCCTTAGAACCAATATATACTTCTCTTGTTGTTGTTACTCCAAGTACCTTCATATTTCCTCCTATAGGCTTCTCTTCTCTCTTTCAGAAATAAAAAATCTTTCATAGACATCTCTATCTAGGTATTCTTCCAAAAGAGTTGTTAAGATTTCATCAGTTATCTTTACATCCTTGTCAACTATATCTAACCATAGGGGAACTCCCCTTGATGACATGGGTGTTAGGGTGTAAATGAGGTTAGATATTTCTTCCAAATAATTTTCTTGTGTGTCTAAGATATCAAGACCTACTGCACCAGGAAATTTTGATGTCCTCATAAAGGCTGATGAAAATCCTTCTCCTAGTCCGTCCTTAATAAATTTTTTATTAATTTCATTACGAATTAAAACTGCTTCTCCAGTCTTAAGTCTATTAAATAAAATTTCTCTGTCATAAATACTCTCGTCTATCTCAAGACTTCTTGCAATTACATTTGTTTTTAAGTCTTTTATTACGCCAAAGAGTATTATATTTTTGGCTTCGCAAGTCTCTCTAAGCTCTGTAAACAAATCAAGACAGTTGATTTTAT
The DNA here is from genome assembly GCF_023614525.1 of Peptoniphilus genitalis. GTDB lineage: Bacteria > Bacillota > Clostridia > Tissierellales > Peptoniphilaceae > Peptoniphilus_A > Peptoniphilus_A genitalis. Next base: position 14,591 of record NZ_CP097885.1, on the reverse strand, counting down.
ATCTTATAAATCCACCATCCATCATTAAGTAGTCAAAATCATATTTATCAATGTATTCAAGGGCAGTTTCAATTTCAATTGTCGCAAGATATTTTTGCGATAGATTTTTATCTTCATAAATATCATTTAGGGTAGGTGTGTAGACCTTGTTTTTATAGACTTCATTGCCGTCAGTTGACTTGGCAAGTCCTTGAAAAATTTCTATAAAATGAGGAAAGGCTCCACCAGACCTATTGTTAGATCCATCAACACCAACAGTCCTCTTATACTTAGAAAGTTTTTCCTTAGGAAATTTTTCCATTTCAATAAGTCTTCCTACATTTTCTGTAAGCTCTTTTCTAAAAGTATCATTGTCAAGGCTAAAGATAAAATCGTACTTATCCTTTAGATTCTTATTCACTTCTCTAAGTTGACCCTCAAGATCTTGTAAATTAATCATAGGTCTAAACTCTCCTTGTAAACATCATTTTTTGGAAGATTATATTTTTTTGAAACTTCTTTTACAGCTTGAGACTTTTTCTTTCCAGACTTTAATTCTTCTTCAAGAAGACTTTTAATATCGTAAACTTTTTCTTCATTATTACCTTCGAGGACAATAACAAACTCTCCCTTTTCCACAATATCTTTTTCTAATATTTCTGATGTTGTGGACCTAATTGTTTCTTCAAAGACTTTGGTAATCTCTCTTGAAATAGAAATTTTCCTTTCACCAAAAACTTCATAAACATCTTGTAAGAAGTCCTTAATCCTGTGAGGTGCCTCATAAAAAATCAAAGTAAACTTTAAATCTTTAAGGCTTTCAAATTCTTTTTTTCTACTATTAGATTTACTTCCAGTAAAGCCATAAAAAGTAAAATGATCTGTATCAAGTCCTGATAAAACTAAGGCTGTTAAAGCTGCGTTAGCTCCTGGCAAAACCCTAAAGTCAATATTTTCTTCAATGAGTTTTTTAACTAAGACTGACCCTGGATCACTTATTCCTGGCATACCTGCATCAGTTACGAGGGCTATGTTCTTGTCATCTAAATGTTCAATAATTTTTTCGGACATTTCTGCTTCATTAAACTTATGATAAGTTCTAAGTTCCTTATTAATATCAAAGTGATTTAAAAGCTTTAAGGTAACTCTCTTATCTTCTGCATAAATTATATCTACTGATTTTAAAATCTCTATTGTCCTAAGACTTATGTCTCCTAGGTTGCCTATGGGAGTTGGACAAAAATAAATCAAAAGATCACCTCGTTTCTATAAACTCTTTTCATCTCGTCTGTATAGTCTTCTCCTTGTCCTATGTAAAAATCTCTAAAGTCATTGCCAAAATTTCCCTGCTTCCTTGCAACAATGATGGAATTTTTTGGATCCTTGTTTAAGTTACCGTGGATACTTATTATATGTTTTACTCTCAAACCAGCAAGATTAATCTTATAAATAAGTTCTGCCAACCTGTAAGTTGGATAAATAATATAAAGGTTTCCAGAGTTCTTTAAGAGATAGTTAACTATGTAAAGGCTCTTCTCAATATCAAAAAAGTGCTTTGCTGGAATTGTTTCAGATTTTATATTTTCATAATCATAATAAGGCGGATTAAAGACTATAGAATCAAAATAATTTGTTTCATAAACTTCTTTTAAAGAAAAGATATCTTTTTCTATTATTTTTATCTTATCTTCGAGTTTATTTACATTTAGGGATTCTCTAAAGTTTTCTAAAACTATTTTGTTAATGTCTACAGAATGAATTTCTTCATACCTATCAGCAATTCTTAGGGACAAGATTCCATTACCACAGCCTAAGTCAAGAGCCCTCTTCCCCTTCTTAACGAAAGAAGAGAGTATCAAAGAATCTGTGGTGTACTTAAACTCATCTTCATCCTGAAAGATTATAAAATTTGTACCTGGTACTTGGTCTTTCTTCATATTTCACCTTGTAAAACCCCAATGGCTTCCTTGTATTTTTTATCGGCAGAATTTTGTAGATTTTTATCTATTCCATCACTTAGTTTTCCGCCAGGTCTTATATCTTGAAGTTTAATCACATCATAATTAAGCCTTCCATTGGCCCTGTACCTATTAACATAAGTTGGTTGGACTTCATAAGATTTTAAACTAGTTACGCCACTTACATTGTCCTTTTCAATTTCCAATTTTACAAGGGTTCCTGTGTCAACTCCAGATTTTTTTAAATTTTCTACCCTTTGGTTGGATACGGCATTACCCATTGAATAGATCGTAAAGAGTTTTTTATTATTAATTTCTTCTACTTCATATCTTTGTAAGACATGAGGATGAGATCCTAAAATAATATCTGCTCCATACTCGTGGAGTTTTTCCTTTAAGAAGATTTGTCTTTCACTTGGATGATGCTGGTATTCATTTCCCCAGTGAGGATAAACTATTACTATGTCAGACTTATCTTTTAGGTTTTTTATATCTCCAGCAACGTCTTGTGAGAAGGTATTAACAGAATACTCCTTATTTCTCATTAGGGAGTCCATTCCATTTAAGGTATCTGTAAAGGATATTAATCCAATTTTTATTCCATTTTTTTCAACAAGAATTCCCTTTTCGCCCTCTTCAGCTAAAGTTCCAAAGGACTCCATACCACTTTCTTTAATATGACTTATAGTTTCTGCTACCCCATCAAGCCCTGTATCAAGAGAATGGTTGTTAGCAGTAGATAAAATATCAAAGCCAGCATTCTTTAATGAATAAATAGACTCCTTAGGAAAGTTAAACATAGGAAAACCAGACAATTTTCTATTTGAGTTTACTGAACCTTCAAAGTTTGCAATAGCTATGTCTGCTCCCTTAATATCTTCTGAAATATTTGCAAAAATAGGTGTAAAGTCATAAGTATTACCAGTCCTATAATTTTTAACAATTGGCTGATGAAAAATCATGTCTCCCATGGCAAGAATTTTCACTTGAGTCTTGTCTTCTTTTTCTTCTTCTGCACCTTTATTTTTTTCTAGTTTTTCACTACTTACTATATTTATATTTTCAAATTTAAAATTAGTTTTATATGCAATAAATAAGCTCAAGCTTAAAAAGAAAACAAGAGAAATAATAAAAATATTTTTAAAATTTTTCAATCTTCCCTCCTTGAAAATTCACAACCACAATAATCTTGCCTATACATATTAAACTTATCTGTTAACTCAACAGACCTTCTAAAACCATTTTTTTTCTTAAAATCTGAAAATAAATATTTAACCTTGTATTCCTTGGATAAAAGGTCTCCCAACCTATTTAAGATTTGTGAATCCTTGTGAGGCGAAATAGAAAGTGTTGTTGTAAAATAATCATAATTATTTTCAGCAGCAAATCCTGCTGCCTTCTCCATTCTCTGCCTATAGCATTTGAAGCACCTAGGTCCACCTTCTTGGTATTTTTCAAAACCCTTGACGTAATCAAGAAACTCATCATGATCATACTTAATGACCCTTACTTCTATTTCATCTTCAAGACCAAGATTTTTTACAAGTTCAACCTGTTCGTCAGCCCTCCTGTAAAATTCTTCTTCCCTATCGATATTTGGATTGTAATAAAATACATCAATGTCAAAGTATTCATTAATTCTTTCTAGGATTGCAGAAGAACATGGACCGCAACAAGAGTGCAAAAGTAGTCTCGGCTTATTATTTTTGTCTATAGTTTTTATTACTTTTTCCATTTCCAAATTGTAATTAATCTTATTCAAAATATCACCTATAAAATTAGACTAGTCGCCTAGTCTAATAAATCATTTATTCTCTTGTCTACTTTTTGCTATAAATCTTATGGCAAGTCCAAAGATAACAATTCCTATACTCACAAGTTGTGAAACTCTAAAGTTACCAATATAAAGAGAATCAGTTCTCATTCCCTCAATAAAGAATCTTGCAATACCATAGCATATTAAATAAAAGGATATTAATTGTCCTTCAAACTTTTGCTTCTTTGAAAGATAAAAATATAAAAATAAAAATATCAAAAAATTTACAAAGGATTCATAAAAAAATGTTGGATGAACCCTTTGTCCATCAACCAAAATTGCCCATGGAACATTAGTAACTCCACCGTGAGCTTCTCCATTAATATAGTTGCCCCACCTACCAATTGATTGAGCAAGGGCAAGGCCTGGTGCAATACAATCTGCCAAAGTCCAAAAGTTTATTTTCTTAAACCTTGTAAAAATATAAATTGTAAGACCACCAGCAATTATGCCGCCATAAATTGCTAGTCCACCATTCCTAATTGCAAAAATCTCATTTAAGTGTTGGCTGTAGTAGTCCCATTCAAATATTACATAATAGAGCCTTGCTCCCAAGACTCCGATTATAACTGCAAAGAGAGAAACATCATTTCCTACATCCTTATAGAGTCCATTTTTGTAAGATTTCTTCTTTGCCATAGATTCTGTTATAAGAATTGCCAAGAAAACTCCAAGAGCAATTAAGATTCCGTACCATTTAACCTCTAGCCCAAAAATTGTAAAGGCAACGGGATTTATATTCATAGTGACTTGCTTTCTTTATAAATATTAACTCCAGCGGATACACCAAGTCTGTCAGCTCCCTTTTCAATCATTTCTAGGGATTTTTTTAAGTCTCTAATGCCACCGCTAGCCTTAACCTTAACTCTTTCTGACACAGATTTTCTCATCAAGGCAACGTCTTCTGAGTCTGCTCCTGAAGTTGAAAAACCAGTTGATGTTTTAACAAAATCTGCTCCAGCTTCATCTGAAAGTTCACAAGCCTTAACAATTTCTTCTTTAGTTAAAAGACAGTTTTCAAGTATAACCTTTAAAAGGGCCCCATTTTCATGACAAACTTTTGCAATTTCTTGAATTTCTTCTTTAACTAGGTCATATTTTTTTGACTTAAGAAGTCCAATATTTATTACCATGTCAATTTCATTGGCACCATTTTTTATAGCGTCTTCTGTTTCAAAAACTTTTACTTCTTTTGTGTTAGCACCTAGTGGAAAGCCAATAACAGTACAAACTCTAACATCAGTACCCTTTAAGCTTTCAGCACATTTTTTAACCCATACTGGATTTACACAAACTGAAAAAAAATTATATTCTTTAGCTTCTTCTAGGATCTTTTCAATTTGTTCTTCTGTGGATTCTGGCTTTAATAAAGTATGGTCAATAATTCTATTAATTTCCATTAGTCTCTCTCCCATGAAGTAAATACATCTGTTACATCATCGTTATCCTCTAGGGCATCAATTAACTTTTCCATGTTCTTAATATCATCTTCATCATCTAAAGCAGTTTCAGTTTGAGGAATGTAAGTTATATCAGATTCAATGAAGGAGTGGCCTTCATCTTCTAGTGCCTTTCTTACATTGTGATAGTCTTCTGGTTCAGTAATAATTTCAAAGGCTTCTCCCCTATCAACTACGTCTTCTGCTCCAGCATCAATTGCAATTAAGGTAAATTCATCTTCATCAAGGCCTTCTTTTAATACACCGAGGGATCCTTTTTTATCGAACATAAAAGAAACACAACCTGGTTGACCAAGATTACCCGCAAATTTGTCAAATAAATGTCTTATTTCTGGTGCAGTTCTATTTCTATTATCTGTTAGGCAGTGAACCATAACAGCAACCCCACCTGGGCCATAGCCTTCGTAAACAATTTCTTCAAAGTTATCGTCGTTGTCTCCGCCACCAGCTTTGGCAATGGCTCTTTCTATGTTATCATTAGGCATGTTTTCTGCCTTAGCCTTATCTATAGCAACCTTAAGTGATGGATTATAATCTGGATCAAGTCCACCTTCCTTAGCTGCTACAGTTATTTGTCTTGCAAGTTTTGTAAAAATTTTACCTCTTCTTGCGTCTTCCTTACCTTTTTTATTTTTAATATTATTCCATTTAGAATGTCCTGACATCTAATCACCTTTCTATATAAATCGATTTTTAAGCATATTGAATATTATATTACATAAGTTTAGTAATCGTCAATATTATGGGCATAAGATGATGCTTCTTAATAGTTTATTTATTTTAAATTAAAAATAAATGATACACTTACATCTTGATCATGGTTTTCAATTTTCATCTCTCCCTTATGGAGCTTACAAATTTGTTTTGATACAAATAAGCCCATACCATGTCTTTGAACATCTGATAAATTTTCTTCATCTAGCCTTTTTATAATACTTTCATCAATAGGTATTCCCTCATTCTTAATGGATATAAGTAAGCTGTCTTGTAAAATTTCATAATTTATAAAAATTTTTCCATCTCCATACTTAATGCTGTTATTTAAAATATTTTCCAGCATCCTATAAAATAAATGATTGTCCATTTTTATTTTTATTTCTTTATTTATTTTATTCTCAAAAATAATTTCTTTGTTAGGATTTTCATTTAAGCTATTTACAAGTAACTTTCTTATGACAGAAATTGGATCCTTACACTCAAAATGTTTATCACTAAGGTTCTCAAGACTATTTGTTAAATTTAAGTCCTCGATAATTCTACTTATTTTTATAACTTGATCTTCAATTCTTTTGACTTCGTCTAAATTTTCTTTTGTCTTAATCCCCTCCATTTCCCAAGAAATTTTTGTGAGAGGAGTCCTTACGTCGTGACTTATTCCTCTAAGCCAACTAGCTTGGCTTTTTTTAAGATTAATAAATTTCTCATTTGCTTCATTGATTGTTTTAGAAATTTCTTTTAATTCTCCCGCTTCTTCTAGTTCCACATAATCTTCATCGAAAATATTATTGATCGCTTCTTGAAGTGGATTCAATTTCTTGAAAATACTTTTAACTTCATAAACATAAAATATATAAACGAGTATAGAGAACAAAAAAATGCTAACAAGTAAAATAAAAAAATTTATTTTTGCTAAGTCGTAAGAATAATAATTAAAGGGAAACTTGTCTAAAGAATTTTTTGGATAAGCAAGAACTAATACTCCATCACCTACTACAAAAGTAAAGACCGGATAATCATTTAAGTAATACCTTGTAAACCTAACAACATCACTTATTTCAAATTTATTTTTAACTTCATGAGGCTTGTTAAAGCTTTCAATCACTTGTCCATTTTTATCAATTCTTATTGCCCAAATATTTTTATCTTCTAAGTATTTCTTATTCTCCTCTGTAAAATAAATATCTTTAGCCTTATTGTCCTCTTTATTCTTTTCCACGAATTCAAATACCTTGCTTGGCTCAATATATTTTTTTGAAAATTTAAAACTTGAATAAAAAATTCCAATTAAACTTGAAATCATTAAGACTAATAAAATTAGTATAAATAAAACAAATTTCTTTAGTTTTTTTAAAAAATAATTTAGCATTCTTTATTATCTCCAAGTAACTTATAACCCAATCCCTTTACTGTAATAAGAGTTTTAGGATTTGCCGGATCCTCTTCTAGCTTATCTCTTAGCCTATATATGTGGGTTATTAAAGTGTTTTCGTAACCAAAACTTTCTTCCCAACACTTGTCTAATATTTGATCTATTGAAACAATTTTATTTATATTAGTAGCAAGATAATCTAAAATTTTAAATTGCTTTGCCGTCAATTGTATATCCTCGTCATCCTTTATTAACATTGCCCTCTCTCTATCAAAAACAATTCCTCCTGCTAAGATTATTTTTTCATTTTTATTTTGATAGGTTCTCCTAAGGATTGCCTCTATTCTCCACAAGAGGTCTTCAGGTAAAAAAGGCTTAACAATATAGTCATCTACTTCTAAATCAAAGCCCTCTTTTTTGTCATCAATACCACTTAGGGCTGACAGGATAATTACAGGTAGGCTTGACTTCTTTCTAAGGTCTTTTAATAAGTCAAAGCCACTCCCATCTGTTAGCATTATATCTAATATCATTAAATCAACTTTATTGTTGTTAAGTTTAAATCTTGCTTCTGCAATATTTTTTGCTGTCAAAATCTTTTGGTATCCCTTGTTCTTTAAAAACTTGTACATACTATCTATCAAATAGGACTCATCATCAACTAATAAAATGCTTGCATCTCTAAAAGTATTCATTTCTTTCTCCTTTAAAACAATTTTATCACATAAGAATTTGAATTTTTAAAATGTGATGTAAAAGTAATCTACATAAAATCTCTAAGTTATTTCCATTTTTTATAATTATTTTGAACTTTAGAAAGGAGAATATCATGACAAATATTTTAAAAATTGAAAATCTTACAAAATCCTATGATAAAAACATAGTCTTAAAGAATGTTAACTTAGAGATCCAAGAGGGAAGTATATTTGGACTTATTGGTCCTAATGGTGCCGGCAAGTCCACCCTTATGAAGTCTATTCTTGGTTTAGTTAAAAAAGATTCTGGAAAAATAAGTTTGTATGGAAAAGAAGTAAATGAAAAAAATCAAAAGGAAACAAATAAGAATTTAGGCTCTTTAATCGAAGCCCCTTCCTTCTATGACCATCTCACTGCTTATGATAACTTAGATCTAATCTGTGACATGAAAAATATAAATAAAGACAAGATTGATAAAACGCTAAGAGATGTTGGACTAATAAAAAGTAAAGACAAGAAGGTCAGAGAGTTTTCACTGGGTATGAAACAAAGACTTGGCATCGCCATAGCCCTTATTGGTAATCCAAAACTTTTAATCTTAGATGAGCCTATTAATGGACTTGACCCCTATGGTATTGAAGAGATGAGAGACTTGTTCAAAAGTATCGTAAAAAATTCTAATACTAGCATTTTAATTTCTTCGCATATTCTGGATGAAATTGAAAAGATTTCAAGTCACATTGGCATACTTAAAAATGGATCCTTGACTTACACTGGTTCTTTAAGAGACTATAGGGACCTCCATCCACCAGTGATTGTTTTAAAGACTTCAGATAATTTAAAAGCTTCTGAGTTATTAAATCTTCCTCAGTCAAATATTGTTGACGACTATTTAGTTCTTGGAAATAAAAGTAAAGAAGATGTTGCAAGAATAATAAAAAATCTTGTCAATGTTGTCGATATTTATAGGGTTGAAAAAAGAAAAGAAAGTCTTGAAAAGTTATTTATTCAAGAAACAAGTGTAAGGTGATCTTATGAAAAATTTAGAAATGAAAAAGAATAAGGGACTGAAATTAAATTTCACAATTTTAATTTTATTTGCCATACATTTATTTTCTATCCTTATAGCCTTCAAGACAAAAGACTTTCAAGTTAATAAATATCCCCTTGCAAGGATACTAGATTCTTATTTAGCAATCTCTTTATTTTTTAATCCCATAGCCCTGTCATCACTTGTTAAAAAAGTAATAGAGATTGAAGAGAAGAATAATATGTGGCAAATGCAAATAAGTCTTGGCTTAAAAGTTCAGAAAATTTTATTGGATAAAATTAAAAACTTGTCCATAAAAGTTTTCTTAGTCCAAATAATTGAATGGTTGATAATAATATTTTTAGCAAGTAAAAATACAAACTTTGACTTAGATGTGGAGATAATAAAAAGAATAATAATTTACTTTTTAACAACTCTATCAATTAACATTTCAATGCTATTGATATTCACAATAATTGAGATTAAAAGTAAAAAGATTTACTTCTCCCTTTTCTTCTCAATTGTTGGAGCAATGTCTGGAATAATTACCATGCTCACATCAAAAATTTTATCACAAATAAATCCCTTTGGACTCCTTGCTACTATCTTAAATATAAATTATGTAAAAGATGGACAAGTATACACACAGACTATGAATAATATAAATTATCTCACATTGTTTATAAGCTTAATTTATATAATCATAAGTCTAATTTACATCACAAGAGTTAATAAATTTACACTCACTAAGGATATATAGGAGGCATTCATGTTAAAAATAGAATTTAAAAAATTAAAATTGTTTTCGCTCTTATCTACAGTATTGATAATTCCCTTGCTTGCAAATATTTTTGGGACTATAAACTATTTACTAAATCAAGAGATCTTAAAAAACAAATGGGAAAGTCTTTGGACGCAAACTTCCTTATTCTACTTTATGTTTTTTATAATCCCCCTTATATCTATAATAGTTTCAAGTCTTTGGTCAGTTGAACATAAGGCTGGCTTGAAATTAATAAGGACAAGTCCAATAAAAAATATAAATTTCATCATATCAAAGTCTTTTATTGCCTTTATAATAATAGCCTTCACTCAAATTTATTTTTTATTACTATTTGTATTAAGTGGTAAATTTATATGTGGCTTTAAAATTGAAGGACTAGGCCTATACTCTTATTATATCGGAATAAGTATCCTATCCTCCCTTCCAATAATAGCTATAATGAATTATCTAAGTTTAAAAATAAAATCTCTAGGTCTAATAGTCCTTATGTCGGTCTTGATTTCAATTTTTGGCTTCGCCCTTGTAGCACAAAATATATTGCCACTATTTCAAAATATTATAGCTTCAAGCAAGCTCGCTATAGCAACAAATCACTTTGACTTAATAAATAAATCTGATGGAATAAAAATGTTTTTGTTTTCATTAATGGAAATCTTAATTTTTACAAAAAAATCAAATAAACTATTGAAGTATGAATAATAAAAAATATTTTTAAAATTAAATTTATGAAAAATATCCTTGACAAAAATATTTTATGTATTTATAATTCCATTCATAGACTTTGAAGAGGAGAGTACATTGTAAAAGTTTTTACAGAGAGGTTTCGCTTGGTGAAAGAAATCAAAATGGATACTTTGGAACATGGCCTTGGAGTTATCGCACCGAGACAAGAGTTTAGGCTGCGACAGGTACGCCTGTTATAGCGTTCGGAGTATGTTGGTACTCTATGAGGTTATTTTAGCGATAAAATAATAAAAAAAGGTGGTAACACGAAGCTCAAGCTTTCGTCCTTTATGGGACGGGAGCTTTTTTTTATTTTACAAAAGCTTCAAATATAAATTATTTCCTTTTGAGCTGCCGACAAGTATATAAAATCTAGGAGGATAAAATGACAAAGAAAAATTTAGGAACCTTATGTGTGCAAGCAGGATATGAACCAAAGAATGGTGAGCCAAGAGTTGTGCCAATAGTTCAATCCACAACATTTAAATACGATTCATCTGAGCAAATGGCAAATCTTTTTGACCTAAAAGAGGCAGGATATTTCTATACAAGACTTGCCAACCCAACAAATGATGCAGTGGCAAATAAAATTACAGCACTTGAAGGTGGTGTTGCCGGAATATTAACTTCATCAGGACAAGCAGCAAACTTCTATGCCCTACTTAACATTGTAAGTGCAGGCGACCACATAGTAGCATCATCAGCAATCTATGGTGGAACATACAACCTAATTGCCAACACAATGAAAAAGCTTGGCATTGAAGCAACTTTTGTTGAACCAGATGTTAGCCTTGAAGAATTAAATAAGGTCTTTAAAGAAAATACAAAGGCAGTCTTTGGTGAAACTCTTTCCAACCCTTCACTAAGTGTTTTAGATATCGAAACTTTTGCCAAAGCTGCTCACGACCATGGAGTGCCACTTATTGTAGACAACACCTTCCCCACACCAATTTTCTTAAGACCAATTGAATGGGGAGCTGATATTGTAACCCACTCCACAACAAAGTACATGAATGGATTTGCCAACTCAGTTGGTGGTGTTGTTGTGGACTCAGGTAACTTTGATTGGTCAAAACACAAGGACAAGTTCCCTGGACTAACTGAACCAGATGAGTCCTATCACGGAGTTGTCTATACAGAAACCTTTGGCAAGGGAGCCTATATAACTAAGATGACTACGACTTTAATGAGAGATTTGGGTAGTATTCCTTCCCCACAAAACTCTTTTTACTTGAATATCGGTCTTGAAACCCTGCACCTAAGGATGCCAAGACACTACGAAAATGCACTAGCACTTGCTAAATATTTAAAGGCTAACGACAAAATTTCTTGGATTACCTTCCCAGGTCTTGAAGGTGACTCACAATATGAACTTGCACAAAAATATTTGCCAGATGGATCCTGCGGAGTAATCGCCTTTGGTATTAAGGTTGGAAGAGAAGCTGCAACAAAATTCATGGATAGCTTAAAGCTTGCAGCAGTTGTAACCCACGTTGCCGACTCAAGAACTTGCGTCCTTCACCCCGCATCAACAACACATAGACAAATGAATGACGAGGAACTTGCTCACGCTGGCATTAGCCCTGACCTAATAAGAATGTCAGTGGGCATTGAAGATGTTGAAGACATAATCAAAGACGTAGAACAAGCACTAGCAAACTTATAATAAATATACTATAAAATAGAAAACTCTTTTAAAATTCTCACAAAAAACTTACCCATAGGACTAATTTCTTATGGGGAAGTTTTTTCTTTTTACAAGTAAAAAAGAACTTAGCTCTTAACTAAGTCCTTTAAAAGTTTTTATTTATTTAAGTTTATCTCTACTGTCTTGTTATCTCCATCCCACTCAATGTTTTGGTCTATGCCGTCTTTTGTGTTTCCATTTGTAAGTCCAAAGACATTGGCTACGTTAGAAATTGGAAGTAATATTCTTCCATTGATGTTTAGTGGTTTAGAGTCCATCTTGATGACTTTGCCATTGGAAAGGACTATTTCATTTCCATCGATTTGGATTTTTGCAACTAGACCCTTGTTTGTAAAGATTGCAGTCCTAGTTTGTGGATCCCACTCGACTTTTGCCCCAATCATTTCGGCAAGACTTCTAAGTGGAAGCATAAGCCTGTCATTTTTTATAATAGGCTTAACATCCATTTGTTTATTTTGCCTTACCCCATCTTTAATTACTTGGTAGTTGCCACTCATTACGTCAATAATATGTCTTGCTTCCTCTTTTTGTTTGTTGCTCAGATTTTTATTTTCAACCTGAGTCTTAACTTTTGTTGTCTTCGCAGAGTGGTTTTTGAATCTTAAACCAAAATAATTATTTTCTTTTTTATTTTGTTTGTTTTTTTCCTTATCTTTTTGATTTGTTCCTGGATTTGGCATAGGTCTTGTGTCTGGCTTTTTATTTTCTTTTGCCTTTTTAGAAACAATAGTATCTACCACTTTTGATTCTTTTTTACCCATTTCTATTTGAGTAACTGAAACTTTGTCATCTTTCTTTAAGTCTTTTTTTATTTCAACTTTCCAATTCTTGTCTTGTCCTACAATAGTTCCTAAAGAAGTGTTGTCTTTAAGAGTAACTTTAATTTTTGCTCCAGCTTGACCTTGGCCTTTAATTAACTTGTCAGACTCAGTGATTTTTTCAACTGTTGGTTCAGCTGATGTGGCTTGAGCTCTCTTCCAAGTTCCAACAAGCTTTTTGTCCTCAGATGCCCCTACAATTCTTGTTGGATTCCATCCAGCAAAGACCCAATCGTAAACCTTTGTAACTTGTCCGCTATCATCTTTTATTATTTCGGTAAAGTTTTCTGGTTTAGTATGGTCAAAGTTCTTTCCCTTTACAACCCAAGCTTCTTCTGGCATTTTATCTTTTAACACCTTAGGAAAAGAATTTTCATCAATATCATTATTTCTTTTATCAAGGTCAATTCCCTTGAATTCAAAAGTTACCTTGTATCTTTTAGTAGCAATTGCTGTAAATTCTTTGTTGTTATCACTAACTATAAAATTATTAGTATCCCAATGAGGATTGATGTATGAATCATTTAATGGCTGAAGGTTGATGTTTTCAATTACACTTTTATTTGTTGGTAAAATATATTTAGATAAGTCTGTCCCTGGTCTTACCTTATAGGTTCTATAGACTGGCTTTTGTTCTTCCTTTCCTTCTGTTATAACATTACCTTCTATAACCTTTGTTCCTTCTCCTAAAAATAAAGTTGTTTTAATAGCATCTTTTGGAACTTTATCAAAAATTCCTGCCGTCACATGTGAAGAAACATATAATTTTTGCTCCACAACATCTATATATGAATTGTCCTTAAAAGTTACTTTAATTTTTCCTTTGACACCTGAATTCTCACTATCTTTGTTAAGATTTGGAGTCTTTGAATCTCTGCCATCACCCTCAAAGTTTGCTTCATTAAAAGCTTTTTTAAGATCAGGGTCAGTAACACTAGTGTCAAGTCCAACTCCATCTTTCCAATTTATTGCATCATCTTTCCATACAGAAATATCTACAGCATATAAACCATTTTTTAATTTTTCAGCGTAAGTATTTGCTTGATTTGGAGCTTGATTTTTAATATCTTTTATATTTGCTGTTAATTCTATATCTTTTGTGATTTCACTATCTTTATTAAAATTAGTTGGTGTTATAGACCAAGGAGAATCTTTATCTATTTCATATTTTGTTGAATCTTTCACCTTGGCACCTATATTCCCAACGTCTTTTAATTTAACATTAGCATTGGGGTCTACATAATATATAAGTTCACTTTTATTAGTTTCTTGACTCCCTATTGTAAGGGTCCCTTTTGATCCGTCCACCTTAAAAGTTACTGCAAAATAGCCTTGCGGTTTCACATTATTTACGCTTTCACTGCTAATAACAGAACCAAGATGTTGACCATTTTGTGGGTTTTGTATTAACTGCATATTTGAATTTTGATTAATTGTAACACTTTGATTATTTGGCAAAGCAAAGGTGTTAACCGGAAATGAAAGCCCAAATAACAAAGTAGCCATAGTAGTTGCTAAAACTTTTTTCAT